>JAYVSS010000383.1:0-11511 GCA_043775075.1 Acidimicrobiia bacterium | reverse complement strand
CGTTGTACTCGGAGCGGAAGTAGCCGAGCACGTAGGAGCGGAGGTCGCGTTCCTTCCGGTCGGCGCCGGCAGCCCGGTTGTAGGCGATGCGGTTGGCGGGGACCGGCAACGTGGTAAGCGCGTCGATGAACGTCGACTTCCCGGAGCCGTTCTCCCCGGTGACGAGCGTGTTCAGCCCGTCCAGCGCAAGCGTGCTGATGCGCTTGTCGAACGTGCCCCAGTTGAAGACCTCGATCCGGTGCAACCGGAACCCGGCTTCGGTGTCGTCAGCGGCGAAGTCGAGCTGGAGGGTGTCACTCATCGTCACCGAGGTCCATGTCTGCGGATGACTCGGGCTGGTCCGGTCCCTCGTCGGCGGCCCCTGCGGCGCGGTAGTTCTCCAGGCGTTGCGCGAACTCGGACATCCACTGCGCGTCGACGAATGCCTTCAGAATGCGCCGCACCTCGTAGGACGGCTGCTCGCCACGTCGCGTGCGGGCGCCGATCGGTTGCAGGAAGCCGAGCTCCAGGATTTTGGTGATGTCGCGCTCGACGCGGTCGGCCACCTTGGCTTCGTTCGTCGACGATGGCAGGAACACGGCCACCAGGTCGGCGATCTCGCCGCGCGTCATGATGAGCCGATCACCGCCCTGCGCATCGGCCTCGGCCAGTCGCCGGCGCAGCAGGGCGAGCAACAGGCTCACGCCGAACGTCAGCCGCCGTCTCGACATGAGGCGGGGGAGCGCAGCATCAGCCGGTGCGTCATCGTCGTCGGCCGATGGAGGCGTCCGCAGGAAGGCATATCCCTCGGCGTCGTCGATGATCACCTCCAGTCCGAGCACCCGCACGTAGTCGCGCAGCACCCCTTCGCGCTGCAGCAGTGTGAGCCAGCGGTTCTCGTCGACGCTGCGGTACAGCACTACCTTGAGGAGCGGGATGACAAGGTGCCCAAGATCGACCGGGGCGGTGTCGATCTGCTCGTCGGTGCCGCCGGTCCTGAAGGTTGCGACGTCCACCTCATCCACGGACGAACACGACCCTCGGCATGTCGACTACGCGCGCTGGAGCGCCGCCGTCACCGTCCTCATCGGTGCCGAGCAATGTGATGCGGTCGCGATGGTCGTCCAGGAAAGCTCGATCGAAGCGGTCGTCCCGTAGTTGCAGGTAGGCCACGAGCTCCGCCAGGCCAGCGGCGAGCGGATGATGCGCGCAGCGAGGGTGATTTGCGACTGCCCGGCGAGGAGGTCATCGACGTGGTCGGCGAGGGCCATCGTGTCGATCCCGCTGTCGGCGAACAGTGCGGTGAGGTCCGCGTCAACAGGATCGAGCAGCTGATCGACACCGATCGCCGCCGTGCTGGGCGGGTTGGCAAGGCGGCGTTCCATCGGGAGCGCGACGTCCGCCGCAGTGGAGGCGACAGAGGCGAACAGCGACTGGCGGCCGATCGCGGATGGCAATGGCGTGCTGCTCGATCACGCGCAGGATCTCGATGATGCGCCGGTTCTCGAGCCACGTCTTGTCGTCGATGAAGCGACGCAGCTGCGCAGTGAGCGCCGCCACCGTTCTTTGCGTGTGGTCCCCGGCGTTGAACCAGTCTTGATGGATGCGCCGAATGCGTCGGTCCGGGCCCAACGCCGCGATCGGTGCCAGCGATGTGACACGACCAAGACGCCTGAGGTGAACACGCAAGCCGCAAAGGGGAACGTGACCCCGTCCCCGCCTGATCCGAACCTTGCGGCCATCATCAGTGCTGGTCAGCGGGACTAAGCGCAGGATTTGGCCGGACGACGATTCGAATTCGGTGCGGTCGCGCGCCCTTTTCGCGCCCTGGGCCTCGGATTTCGATGCTTTCTGACACCTCTCGTACCGAAATTTCGCGGCCGAAAACGCTGTGACCAGCAGAAATGCATTTGTGGAGGTGGGGGGAGTCGAACCCGCCACATGGGTCAGACGTCAGCGCAGGTTAGGGGATGTTAGGCCTGCTCAGAGCACCTTTCTGGGCGTTCCCGTCGATGCCCGTCGTGTCCCCTGGAAGCCGGAAGAGTGCGTCAAACGCGTGTCACCGTGTCAAAATCTGTGTCAATAAGCGCGCGTATCATCGTACCCTCCTGAGGGTGGTCCGGGTGGACGGGCGCAAGTGCTCCCGGGCTACCACTCGAAAAATGCGTATCCGGCGGCTGTGACACTTGAAGCGAATATTGCGAATAGATAGGAGTTGCGCGACAATGAGTTCATGACTCGAACTGCCGCACGCGAGATCGAACTCCCGGACCAGCTTGAAGCGACGCAGGCTGCCGATGCTGTGGTGCAACTCGCCGCGTTTCTGCGTTCGCACCCGACGCCGACCACTCGGGTCCAGCTCGTGTCCGACACCCCGGATGGTACGACCACCATTGTCGTGCCGTCGGTCGCCTTCGGCTTCTTCGTCGACGTCCTCACGGAGCTGGCGAACGGCAACGCCGTCACGGTCGCACCAGTTTCGGCGGAACTCACGACCCAGCAGGCAGCCGACCTCTTGAACGTCAGCCGACCCTTCCTACTCAAACTGCTCGACGAACGAGCGATCCCGTACCGGCGCGTCGGGAATCGACGAAAGCTGCTCCTGGCCGACGTGCTCGCGTACCGCTCCAAGAACGAAGCATTGCGGCGAGAGATCGCCGACGAGCTCACCCGCGAGGCCCAGGCCATCGGCCTGGACTACTGATCAAGAGCAGCTCGTGGCTTTCGTCGCGTTGATCGACGCAAATGTGCTGTATCCCGGATCGCTTCGAGACCTCGTGGTGCGACTTGGCCAGACCGGAATATTCCGTGCTCGATGGACAGAGCAGATTCTCGACGAAACGTTCGGCGCGATCGTTCGCAGCCAACCCGAGCTCGCTGGCCGGCTTGCGCGAACGCGGCAGTTGATGAACGATGCCATCGACGATGTTCTCGTGACGGGTTACGAGGCGCTGATCGCAGGACTCTCGCTCCCTGACCCCGACGACCGACACGTCCTCGCTGCTGCAAGTATGTGCTGGGGCGCAGGTAATCGTGACGAACAACGTCAAGGACTTTCCATCCGACTACTTGGATCCGTTCGGAATCGAGGCTCAGACGCCGGACGAATTCGTGCTGCACCTCATCGATCTCGCTCCAGGTCGCGTGATCACGGTGATTGACCATCAGGCGTCCGCCCTCACGAATCCGCCGATGTCGGTCGACGAGCTTTTGACAAGGTTGCGAACCGTCGGCCTTCCACGATCCGTCGCCCTGCTGCGACAGCAACTCCGCCCATGACCAACGGTCAGGCCCGTCGCGAAAAAGAGGCGCCTTCAGTCGGAAGACCTGGTGCGGGAGACAGTCTCGGGGATCCGCTGCGCGGTGCCAGCCTCGAAGTCGATGCCCCGGTCGAGTCGGAGCTGCCAGCCGCTGGTTCGGGCGGGCCGGCAATGCAGTTCGGAGACGAAGGCCAGTGGGGCGGTCGCTGAGAACTAGCGCTTACACACGCAACGAATCTGTGAACCTTCCACAGTTTCGACACCTCGGTCGTTCGAGGAGCGAAGAGATCGGCTCGGACGGACGTATCGCTCACAGCGGGCTTCGCGCTGGGTGGACCGAGCAGCTTCTCGACGAAGTGTTGGCGCGACTGGCCAAATGTGCCGCACATTTAGGCGCATTTCGGCACATTCCGGGGGATGGGGAGAATCGGACCCCCGGTCTCGCCCAGAGACGCACCGCAACGGCCCCTGGCGGTGCCGGGCCGTTTGTCGTGGTGTGTCAAGCGTGCGTCACGCTCGGAGGCCATTCCGGAGCACGTTTCCGCAGGTCACCGGCACACTTGTCGGCACGTCGTCCGGTGCCTGTCTTTCGCAGTGTGTCAAAACTGTGTCAAGGCACGAAAAAACCTGCCCTGACCAGGGCAAATCGTGGAGGTGGGGGGAGTCGAACCCCCGTCCTTCTGCCCCTCGATGGGTCTTCTCCGAGCGCAGCCGGTGTGAAAATCTCGGGCCCACCCTCGACACCGGCAACTCCGGCAGGCCCTAGCTCACTTGATGTTCCCGATCGCCCGCAAGCACTGCGATCAGGTAAGCCCCACTAGATGGCGGTGACGACCGACCCGCAGGGCTGGGGCCGGATCACCGTCGCAGTTATTTAGGCTGCGAGCGCAACGTTGTCGTTGGCGTTTGTTTTTTGTTACCAACTCTTTTACGTGGATTTGGTGACCACGGCTCGCTTCCCCCACCTCAAGCACCGAAGTCGAAACCAGGCACCCCCGATGGAATTACGCCCGTCACGCTAGCCCACCTCACCCGAACCCGTTTCTAGACCAGCAAGCTCAAGGCGTCGAGGTGGCGCAACGCATCGTCGGGCGAGCATGGCGGAATGGTCAACGCCACCCGATGCACCCCCTCGCCGTACAGGTTCTCCAGCGCACCCGGATCGGTCGTGGCACCAAAGACGCTCACGGTGACCGTCGACGGATCGCGCCCCACGAGTTCGCATGCGTCGCGCAGTTTGGCCAAACGCGAAGCGATCGTCGATCGCGCCGACACCGGCATCCAGCCGTCGGCCCACCGCGCCACCTCACCGAGCAGACGCGGACCAATGCCCCCGCCAATATGAACGGGCGGCCCGCTCGGCCGGGAAGGCTTCGGCCACTGCCACGACGGCAGCACGTGGGTCATCGACCCGTGGAACTCGCTCACCTCGTCGCGCCACAACGCTCGCATGGCGGCCACGTGCTCACGAGTGAGGGTCCATCGATCCCCAAACGAGGTAACACCGTGGCTCGCCATTTCCTCGCGGTTCCAGCCAACGCCCACGCCGACCTCAACTCGTCCACCGCTGAGGTGATCAAGGGTGGCGATTTGTTTTGACGTCCAGATCGGATCACGTTGAGCCATCAGCAACACACTCGTGCCGAGTCGCAATCGAGTCGTCACCACCGCCGCCATCGACAGCGCCACGAACACATCGTGCAGGCGCGAATATTCGCGGGGGAGCGGCTCGTTCGTCAGAGTGCCCGGCCACGGCGACTCGCGGCTCGTGGGTATGTGACTGTGTTCGGGCAACCACAGGCTCTCGAAGCCTCGCTCCTCGCAGGCCCGGGCCAACACGTCGGGTCGAATCGCCTCGTCGGACGACATGAGCGAAATCCCGATCTTCGGCCGCCCCGTGGTTGAACTAGTCGGGCCCGTCATCGAATCGGCTCCGCCCGCAATGATATGTCTGCATACTTTGTGCGGAGTTCGCGCTTCAAGACTTTGCCCGACATGTTTCGGGGCAGCGGTTCGTTGGTCACCACGAGATAGCGCGGGAGTTTGAAGTCGGCGAGCAAGGCCGTGCACGCCGCCAACACCTCCGCGCCAGCGAGTGGGGCCCCCGCCGTGTTGGCCACCACCAGAGGCGTTTCCCCCCACCGTTCGTCGGGCACGCCAATCACCGCAACCTCCACGATGCCCGGCAAACCACTAAGTGCACGTTCTATTTCGGCGGGATACACGTTGAGCCCACCCGAAATCAGCATGTCCTTTTTGCGGTCGACCACATAGAGGTACCCCTCGTCGTCCACGTATCCAAGATCACCCGTGTGGACCCTGCCTCCAGCAAGCGCCTCTGCGGTCGCCGAAGGGTTACGCCAGTAGCCCGACATGATCTGTGGACCGCCGATCAAGATCTCGCCGACCTCCCCTGCCGCACACTCGCGTCCGTTGTCGTCTTCGATACGCACGCTTCCGTGCATCACCGGCAGGCCCGCCGAACCGACTCTACGTAGGGCGTCGACCGCCGGCAGAACGGTGCCAGCGGCGGAAACCTCGGTGAGGCTGAAGCCCTGCATCATCGGCACGCCCCGAGCCTGCACCGCCTTGATGAGCGACACCGGCACCGGTGCTCCACCCGAACTACAGATTCGCCAACTAGACAGATCAGCCGACGCAAATCTCGGATGATCCACGAACTGCTGAATGATCACCGGCACGGCAAAAAGCGCGCTTACTTTCTCGTCTGCAAACAGTTCGTACATCCGGTTCACGTCGAACGCCCGCTCCAACACCAGACGCGCACCCGTCCAATACGTGAACAGCCACACCGCCAGGCCCCCGGCGAAGGCCAAAGGGAACGGCAGCGCCACACGATCGTCGGAACGGAGCTGCACCGCCTGCGACCACGCCTGTGACGCCACGTTCCAGGACCCATGAGTCAATACCGCGCCTTTCGGATCGCCGGTGGTGCCCGACGTGTAGCAAAGGAACGCGGGGCAATCGCTGCAGGTGGCCAGTTGCGCCACCATGCCGCCGCGGATGGCAATCGATGCCAGATCATCGGCCCCGAACACGCGCACGTCGGCCCCCACGGCCGACGTTGATGCGTGGAGCGCGACGTCGGTGACGAGAATTCGACACTCGGCGTTGTCGACCACGTAGGCAACCTCGCGTGCCGTGTACCGAACGTTGAGCGGCACGATAACGGCTTCGAGCTTCCACGCGGCGACCGCTAGGTCAATCCACTCGGGTCGATTGAGCATTAGAACGCCGATGTGATCGCCCGACCCGATTCCCTGCGCTGCTAAGCCAGCTGCAAGTTCATCTGTGCGCGTATGGAGTTGGCGCCACGTGGTTGACTCGCCATGAAAGCGGATGGCAATGCTGTCGGGCTGCCACCTCGCCCAGTGCCGACCGATATCCGCGAGATTCATCGCCATGATTCTGCCGGGTCGACCCGACCTAAGGCGAGCCGGGGGGGTGTCCGGCCCTCCCGAATGCGGCTTTACCCACCCATTGAACGCTGAGTGTGGGCAAACGGCCGTTGCCGTGTCTTTAACGGACGCAACTGACGCGCTCTACCGTGGGTGGATGAGTGAACTCCCGTCTGACATCCGTGCGCTGTTCGATGCCCCCAACTACGTGCACCTGACCACGCTTCGCGCCGATGGTTCACCGCGCAATTGGGTCGTATGGGTCGGCCTCGAAGACGACAGCATCCTCGTCTGCACAGGCGTGAGCGCATGGAAAGCCAAGGACATGATTCGGGACCCCCGCGTGTCGCTCAGTGTTACAGATAACGATGATCCGTATCGCATGGGCGCCATCCAAGCGCGAGTAGTCGAGATGCGTGACGACTACGACTCCGTGTACATGGATGCCATCTCCCACAAGTACACCGGCGAGCCGTTTGCCGCTCGTGGTGAGGGTCGCGTGTGCTTTGTTCTTGAACCCGTACTCGCCGGCGGGCGCAAGCTCAACCTGGTCCATGCGCCCGGGGAGTAGAGCACAATGAACCTCAAGACCATTGGTCGCTGGGCCCTTGGCGTGGTCCTCATCACCGCCGGCGTGAGTCATCTCACCTTTAAGCGGACAGAGTTCGCCGCGCAAGTGCCGGGCTGGGTTCCGCTCGGAACGAACCTGGTCGTAGTCCTTTCGGGGATCATCGAAATTGCCTTCGGTCTTGCGCTCATTACGCTCGCATCTCATCGGGTGTGGGTCGGCTGGATCGTCGCGGCGTTCTTTGTCGCCATCTTTCCCGGCAACATTTCCCAACTCGTGACTCAGACCGATGCATTTGGTTTGAACTCCGATACGTCCCGGGCGATTCGCCTGCTCTTCCAACCGCTGCTCGTCCTGTGGGCCCTGTGGTCCACCGACGCATGGAAGGAGCGCTCGACGGTCGCCGCGCGCTGGCGGAGCGCTTAAGGACCCGCCACACTGGCTAGCCCAGGCCGTCGGGCGATACGGTCTGGCGCACTATGCCGCTTGATCCCGTCATTCAAGGCTTTCTCGACGCCGCCGCCGCTAACCCCCGCCCGCCGATCTCGGAACAGACCCCCGCCGACGCCCGAGCCGGATACGCGTTGTACGCCGCCCTCGCCGGTGAGGGCCCGGAGATGGCGTGGGTGCGCAATGACACCCTGGGCGGCGTTCCCGTGCGCATCTACCGGCCCCACGCCGTCGCCCCGGAGAACGCTCCAGCGATGATTTGGATTCACGGCGGCGGTTGGATGATTGGTTCGCTTGACACTGACGACGCCCGCTGCCGCACGATGGCCGAGCGGGCAGGGGTTGTTGTGATCAGCGTGGACTACCGATTAGCCCCCGAGCATCCATTTCCGGCTGCATTCGACGATTGTCTCGCTGTTCTCAACGCCGTCTCGTTGGGCGCCGCTGAGCTTGGTATTGACCTGACCCGCATCGCCGTCGGAGGCGATTCGGCGGGGGGCAATCTCAGCGCCGCAGTGGCGCTGTGGGCCCGCGATCACGGTCCGTTGGTGGCGTTCCAGCTGCTCGTATATCCGGCCGTGGCGGCGACCGGTGGAGACTTCGCGTCGCTCACCGAAAACGGGCAGGGGTACTTTCTCACCTCTGAGTCGATGGAGTTCTTTTACGGTTCATACGTTCCGTCCACGGTTGATCCGAATGACGCGCGACTGTCTCCGCTTCGCGCCGAGTCGCATGAGGGGCTTCCATCTGCGCACGTACTAACGGCGGAGTTTGATCCGTTGCGCGACGAGGGCATTGCCTACGTCGACACACTCCGGAACGCTGGCGTGGCGGTCACCCACACCAACTGGGACGGCTGCATCCACGGGTTCTTCGGGATGCAGGAACTATTCCCCGTGGCCGAAGGAGCCATGGCCGAAGCCTGCGCCGCGCTGAAGGCGGCGCTGGTATGACCTCGGCCCCAGCAAGGGCCGGACGACTCGCCAGCAAGGTGGCGTTCATCACCGGTGGCGCTCGCGGTCAGGGTGCGTCGGAAGCGGCCATGTTCTGCCGTGAAGGCGCCATTGTGGTGATCGGCGATGTGCTTGATGACGATGGCGAGGCCACCGCACAAGCTTTGCGCGCTGATGGTTTCGGGTGCACCTATGTGCACCACGACGTGACGAGTGAATCGGCATGGGCGGCGGTGGTGGCGTCGATCGTGGAGGTGCACGGACAGCTCGACGTGCTCGTGAACAACGCCGGAATCTTTCCTCGCGGTGGAATTCTCGACACCACCCTGGCGGACTGGGAAAAGGTTATTGCCATCAATCAGACCGGCGTGTTTCTCGGCATGCAGGCGGCGGCTCGGATCATGGTGGAACAGCGCTCCGGATCGATCATCAACATTTCGTCGGTCGCCGGTCTCGAAGGGACGCAGGGCTTTATTGGGTACGGTACGTCGAAGTGGGCGGTGCGGGGGATGACCAAGTCCGCGGCCAAAGAGCTTGCGGCCTTTGGTGTGCGGGTCAACTCGGTCCATCCGGGCATTATTGAAACGGCCATGCTGCAAACCTTCGACGACATCGCCCCCGGCGTGCGTGACGCCGTGAAGATGCGTATTCCGATGGGGCGTACGGCCGAGGCCACTGAAGTGGCGAACCTGGTGCTCTACCTTGCGTCCGACGAGAGTTCGTATTCGTCTGGCTCAGAGTTCATCGTCGATGGCGGGTGGAGCGCGTAGGCCTAATGAGTCGAAGCTGCACTCAGTCGTAGGTGTGCTTACGATGTGTAGTCAGCGCCGTCGCGTTCGAGCAGGCGCTTGCCCGAGGCAAAGTGCTTGGCGATGTATCCGAGAACGAATCGTTCATACGCCGCCTGAGTGGTCGTCTGCGAGATGATCTGCTCACTTAGCAATCGCAATGGACGACCTGTGGCCATGGCGTGCACCTGGGTCATGGCGGCTCGCTCGACAAAGTACAGGTCGTCCCACGCTTGGGCAATCGTCGGTGCGATCGTCACCACACCGTGGTTTCCGAGAAACAACACCTCGGCCGCGCCCACTGTCCGCACCAGCCGCATGGCCGTGTCCTCATCAAGCGCGACCCCTGAGTAGTCCGTGTCGTAGGCCACCCGGCCGAAGAATCGACATGTGGCCTGCAACGCGTACTCCAGGCGACCGTCGTCGACCATGGTTAGGGCAGTGGAATACGGCTGATGGGTATGAAATATCGCCCGGGCGTGGGGGAGGTGACGATGCATAGGGGCATGAATATTTCGCGCCGCCGCCGATGCCGTGGACGACAGCGCATTGCCCCGCACAACCTCGCCGTTGAGGTCAAGGACGATGAGCGATGAGGCCGTGACTTCTTCAAACGCCAGCCCGAACGGGTTCAGGAGAAAGTGCTCATTGTCTGCCAGCATCACCGAGAAGTGGTTGGCGATCCCTTCGTGCAAGTTCTCGCGTGCGGCCAAGCGAAACGCCGCAGCCAAGTCCTCACGCAGTTGCTCCTCGGTCATCGCCAGTTGGCACTGGGCGAGGGCGGTGGCAGCGTCGAGAATGTCCGTGAGGTTCACCCCATCAGCGTAGGGCTCCGCCCATCATCACGGAGTTACACATCGAGGCGATCAAGGGTGGCGGTCACTTCGCGCCAGGCCTCGTCTGGCGGCAGGAGTTCACCGTCGAGCCACGTCTGCAATTCGTCGAGGTCGTCCCGATGATGATCGTCGAGGCGGGCAAACCGTTCCCGTGGCGGTACCGCCCCGACGGGTTCGCCCACGGTGATGGGTATGGCCACGCTCCGGCACGGCGAGCCGAGCGTGACCCAAACCCGCGCTCGTTGGCGCACCTTGGTTTCGCCATCTGGGAGCTCGGCAATGATCGCTGCCGTGGTCCGCTGCTCGTGACCGCGTTCGGTCACGTGCATACACACGCTCCAACCCGGTGCGTCGGGATGATGGGTATGCGAGCGCTGCCATGCCCTAAGCGCGCGTAGGGTAACCGGTCGTTGGCTGAGCGCGTCGGTCGAGCACCTGAGCCTGGGGTCAACAAGCGTGGTCACGGGCTGATGCGGGTGACGATGCTCGGCATCGAACGATGCGATGGACGTTCGATTTGACACCGCCCCCACCGACGAGATCTGCTCGCACTCCCAGGCCCGTCCGCTCGTGTCGAGTTTATACGCGTACGTACCATCGGCGATGAGGAAGCTAGACCAATAGGGGGCATGCCGATCCGCCTCGCCACTTCCGCCCTGGCCGTATTGGCCAAGCAGATCGACGATCGTTTCGACTGCTGCCGCACCGTCGACGGCTCGCTCTAATGCCAGCCGCACCAGGTCCATACCGGTCAGTGCGTCCGGCAGCAGTCGAGGATCCAGGTTGGTGGTGATCCGCTCGTTGCCAATGGCAACGCCAGCTTCGTTGACGCCACCCTCGACGCCCCACATCCAGCGCGGCTGGATGGAAAGATGACCGAACGTATCGGTGCGGTAGGCCGCCACTGCGATATGGGTGGCGTCGATCGACGATCGGTCGAGGCGGGGAGGCGTCCACACCACGTCCTGCGCCTCGTTGGTCGGCCGATCACTGTTCTTGGCGAACAGGGTGGTGTGGCCATCAGTTGCGTCGGGCAGCGCCACGAGACAGTCGCACATACCCACCTGTCTACCCGTCGGTACCCACCTCGGCGTCCTCAGGCGAATATTGGACAATTTGGCTCCGAGGTGGGGTGAAACCATGGCGATGTGGGGTGTCGGTGCGTTGCGGTGGGTGGGCGCAGCGGGGTGGGTCTCGCCCGAGAAACGGTGGGGCGGCCGCTACCGTCGAGGGCTCATGGAACGTTCGATGTTGTTGC
>JAYVSS010000382.1:0-1957 GCA_043775075.1 Acidimicrobiia bacterium | reverse complement strand
TGCCCATACGGCGACCTCGGCGGTATCGGCGTCAGATCCCTCAACCAGCTTTATCAAGCGGTGGTCAATCAAAACCGCCTGGGTGAGCTGGTGGGCGCTGATCTCCACCGACCGACGGACAACGGCGGCCTCAGTATCGTCAAGACCGGCGAGCAGGACGGGCTCGGTCAACGCTGCGAGACGCACCAAACCCCCGATCGCCGCGGCCCGGGTGAGACCGTCTTCGGCGCCAAGACCCGCCGTCACCGTGTTCAGGTCCCCGAGATGCCCGGCGAGAACCACGGCCTCACGTCCGGCGGCCGCAGGGGTGGGCGCCGTCGGCGTAGACGCCGAGTCAGGGCGCAGGCTTTGCTCATCGGCGGAACGCACCCTCCAACCGTAGGAGACGGGGATCGGGGTGAAGGGTGTCGAGACGCCGAAGAGCATTCCGGCGGCCGCCGAACCGTTCGCGCGGGGTAGATCCCGCCAGGTGGCAGGCTCGACGGATGGCGTTTCGAGAACCACCGACGGTGCAACTGCTGTCGATGGACGGCCAGGCGACGCAGTTTCTCCGCCGACAACGCGGCCGGCGCATCGCTATCTCGGTTGGTCTTGGTTCGCTGTGGCTCGCCCTCGCTGTCGTACCTGTCGGTCGCTACGTGATCATTCGCCCAGGGTCGGCGGATTCCGTGGACGCTCGGCTCACCGTCAGCGGGGCGAAGACGTATGCGCCGAAGGGGGAAACGTTCTGGGCCACGGTAGGGATCGTCGAGCGTCCGTCGGCGATGCAGTTGGTGGCGGCCTGGCTCTCTGGAGAACAAGACGCACCGAGGCGACGCGATATCTACGGAAACGAATCCCGTTCCGAGTCTCGACGTCAGAGTTCGGCGCAGATGGAAGACGCCAAGCAGGTCGCCGAAATTGTTGCCGCCCGAAAGCTCGGATTCCCGGTTCGCGGCGGAGGGGCCGAATTGGCCGAGGTGTCGAAGGACTATCCGGCGTCGAAGGTGCTCAAAGCCGGTGACCTCATCACTTCGGTGAATGGGGTCCCGATCTGTCTGCAGGCCGATATCGCCAAGGCCCTGAACGGCCGCACGCCCGGGTCGATGGTGAACGTGACCCTTCGCCGGGGGACCAAAACGTTGACGCTGGCCACGCCCACGGTTGCCGTCAAGGGGTACGCCCTCCCGGTGTTCGGCGTCCTCCTCACCGCGGCGACGAAACTGCCGTGTCACGCGCCGTTTTCTGTCTCTATCGATACTCGCAGCATCGGCGGTCCGTCGGCCGGCCTGGCGATGACCATTGCCCTGCTGGAGCGCCTCAGCCCGGGTGAGCTCACGGGGCGCCAAAAGGTGGCAGTGACCGGCACCATCGAGGGCGACGAAACCGTCGGCGAAGTCGGTGGGGTGAAGCAGAAAACCCTCGCCGTGAAGGCCGCGGGTGCCAAGCTGTTCATAGTGCCGAAATCCGAGGTCGCTCTCGCTCGCCCGCATGCAGGAAATATGCGGGTGGTCGGGGTCAAAAACCTCGATGAGGCACTTGCTGCCCTACGCCAATTGGGTGGTGATCCGCTCCCTCCGAGGGCGTGACGGTTCCGACGCCGCCCCGCTCGCCCCGTCCCAGGAGACCTATCCGCCGTGCAATCTCAGGAGATTCAAGACCGCCGCTTTGCCACGACATTCCGCGGCTACGACCCGGCGGAAGTCCGTCAGTTCCTCGCCCACGTCGCTGGACTGTATGCCGATCTTCAGGGTCGGGTGGTGGCCGCAGACGAGCGCGTGCATTTGGTGCCGAACAGCTCCGTTGAGCCGGGTTCGTCGGGTTCGTCGGAGGACGGCGGCGTCGCCCCGGCCCTCACACTGGCCGAGGTTGAGGACTTGCGGATGCAGGCCGAGCGCGAGGTCGTGGCTGTTTTGGCGGCGGCGCGGGCCGAAGCACAGACAATCGTGTCACGGGCCAACGACGAAGCGGCACGGGT
>JAYVSS010000381.1:0-6219 GCA_043775075.1 Acidimicrobiia bacterium | reverse complement strand
GATGTTGTCGTCATGGCGGCGGCAGTTGCCGATTTTCGCCCGGCCGTGGCAGCTGTTTCGAAGATCAAAAAGGATGGAGTCGTCCCCGAAGTTGTGCTGGAACCGACAGTGGACATCCTTGGTGCGCTCGGTGCCGAAAGACGGCAGGGTCAGGTCATCGTCGGCTTTGCCGCCGAGACCAATGATCTCGAAGCCAATGCCCGAGGAAAGCTCGCCCGCAAGCACCTTGATCTCATTGTCGCTAACGACGTGAGCGCCAATGGTGTCGGCTTTGAGCACGACACGAACGCCGTCACCATCTTCGCCGCCGACGGCGATGTTGTGGTCGTACCGCTCGCCAGTAAAACCGTGGTGGCCGAAGCGCTCCTTGACGCCGTTGCCCGCCTCCTCACTCGATAGGCCGAACGGCACATTCCCCACCAGCCATTCGGCGAGTAGCGTCTGGCGGTCTCATCCGGATACCACCACCGCCTGAACCGCGGCTGACAAAAGGGGTTCCTCTCATGGCCAATTGGACGTTTACCTCAGAATCGGTGACCGAAGGTCACCCAGACAAGATGGCGGACCAAGTTTCTGACGCGGTCCTCGATGCCATTATCGGAGAAGATCCGATGGCGCGAGTTGCCTGTGAAACCCTCCTCACCACCGGTTTAATCGTCGTGGCGGGTGAAATTACCACCTCGGCGTACGTCGATATCGCCAAGCTGGCGCGGTCCACCGTCAACGAAATTGGCTACGACGACGCACGTAAGGGATTCGATGGGAACACCTGCGGGGTGATCGTTTCGATCGACGAACAGTCGCCGGACATCGCTATGGGCGTGGACAAGGCCTACGAATTTCGCACTGAGCACGACGTCGACGCCGAGCTTGATGCCCAGGGCGCCGGCGATCAGGGAATGATGTTCGGGTACGCGTGCGACGAGACGCCTGATCTGATGCCTCTGCCGATTTGGCTCGCTCACCGGATGGCCGAACAGCTGACCAAGGTACGTAAGGACGGATCGGTGGCGTATCTCCGTCCCGATGGCAAGACGCAGGTCACTTTCGACTACGAAGACGGGCGCCCGGTTCGTTTGCGCACCGTGTTGATATCGACCCAGCATGCCGCGGGGATCGACCTGAAGAACGAACTCCATGTGGATCTGTTGGAGAAGGTCGTCAAGCCGATCATGCCGGCCCAGTTCGCCAACGACGACTACCGGTTTCTGTCAAACCCCACCGGTAACTTCGTCATCGGCGGACCGCACGGCGACACCGGTCTTACCGGCCGCAAGATTATCGTCGACACCTACGGCGGCACCGCCCGCCACGGCGGCGGGGCATTCTCCGGCAAGGATCCGTCGAAGGTTGACCGGTCAGCTGCCTACGCCGCCCGCTGGGTCGCCAAGCATGTGGTGGCGTCTGGCGCCGCCAGCCGGTGTGAAGTGCAGGTGGCGTACGCCATCGGCGTAGCCCGCCCGGTGTCGTTGCTGGTCGAAACGTTCGGTACGCATACGATCGATCCGGCCAAGATCGAGGTCGCGGTTAACGCCGTGTTTGACCTCCGTCCGGCCGCCATCATTCGTGATCTGGACCTACGCAAGCCGATCTTCAAGAAGACCGCAGCGTACGGTCACTTCGGTCGCCGCGAGCCCGGCTTCACGTGGGAAGCAACGACCAAGCTGGCCGAGTTCAAAGCTGCTGCTGGTCTGTAACGAAACGACGCAGGCGCTCACGGGCGCACTCGGTTCCAACGAAAACGCCGTCTCCGATTCATCGAGGCCGGTGTTTTCGTTTCCCGACCTTGGCTGACCGAGTTGAGACGAAACCGAACGAAGCGATCTGAGCGACGTCCGTACTTGGGGCACGGTGTGAATATCAGGAAGAAATGAAAGACTGCTGTCGTGGCGGTTGGGGTCGGGGTTAAGCCGAGGGGTACCGACGAAGCGGCGGGCCGGGTGGTTCGGGTGCTCGTGGATGTTCCGGCGATCGACAAGACCTTTGACTATCTCCTCCCCGATTCGTTGGCCGGGGCCCCGGACGTGCGCCTTGGAACAATCGTGCGCGTTCCCCTCCACGGCCGCAGAGTCGGCGCGTGGGTGGTCGGGGTCAACGTGGTCCCAGCGGTGCCGATCGGCCAGTTGTTGGCGGTTACCAGGGTTTCGTCGTACGGACCGCCCCGGGAGTTGCTGGCGCTGGCGAAATGGGCCGCTTGGCGATGGTGGGGTCGGCCGGCGACGTTCCTCCAGATCGCATCACCGAATGCGACGGTACGAGGCATTCCGGCGTTGCGCCGGTTTGACCCGGACCTACTCCCCCCGACGGTGGCTGCCGCGCTGCCGGGGTTCTCCCTCGGCGAACTTCAGACGGCGCTCAATCAGCCGATCGTCACCGTCGTACGGATTCCTCCGCTTATCGATCCGTTCGCCCTCCTCACCGAGGCGGCGCGCGTTACCGCTGGGCGAGGCCTGCTGATCCTTGCTCCCCAGGTCAACGTGGCGCGAGACCTGGCCCGGCGGTTCCGTCGGCTCGGCGTCCCTATTGCCCTCCTGCCCGACGATTGGGCTCGCGCCACCCAATCAGGAGCGATCGTGATCGGGGCGCGGACGGCGGCGTGGGCCCCGGCCGCGGGATTCGGTGCCGTGGTAGTGCTGGACGAACACGACGAGGCGTACCAGGACGAACGATCGCCCACCTGGCATGCCCGCGAAGTGGTCATCGAACGGGCCCGCCGGGTGGGAGCCGCGTGCCTGCTCGTCAGCCCCGTCCCCAGCCCGCACGCGTTGGCGGCAACGGCGAGGGCCGTACGGGGACCGGACCGGCGGGCGGAAAGGGAGGGGTGGCCGGTCATCGAGCTCGTCGATCGGACGAACGAGGAACCCGGACGGGTACCCGTCGTCGCTCCCGGTCTGACGAAACTTCTGCGCCAGGGAGGCCGGGTGGTGTGCGTGCTCAACCGCACCGGTCGAGCGAGGCTGCTCGATTGCCGCTCGTGCGGGACGCTGGCCGAATGCCAGCGGTGCGGGGCGGCGTTGACGCTTCCTGCTCAGGGATCGACGCTGGTGTGCGGCCGCTGCGCGTACGAGGGGCCGATCGTGTGTCGAGCATGCGGTGGCGGGCGGCTGCGTCAGTTGCGGCCGGGAACGACCCGCCTGCGCGAGGACCTTGAAGCACTGGCTCAGCGCCCGGTTATCGAGATCACCGGTGCCGGGCGAGGGTCGGAACGACTGGGCGAGCAGGGCGACGGAACGCGCCGTGGGCATGGTTTGGGTGGTGTGGGCGGTTTTGGTGGTGTGGGCGGTTTTGGTGGTGGGCCTGGCGCCGATGCCGACGGCGCCGACCGCGCTGACGTGATCATTGGGACCGAAGCGGCGCTGCATCGCGTTGGTCGTGCAGATGCTGTGGTGTTCCTCGATATCGACGGTGAGTTGCTCGCTCCCCGCATGCGATCCGCTGATGCCGTGGTGGCGATGGTCGTGCGGGCGGCCCGACTCGTGGGTTCGAACGGACGAATCTTGATGGTTACCCGTCAGCCTGATCACCCGATCTTGCGGGCGCTGGTTCTCGCCGACGTGGAGGCGATCTGTTCGTCGCTTGTGCGGTCCCTGGCGGCGCTGGGATACGAACCGCCCGCGGCTGTCGCTGTGGTCAGCGGGATGGGGGCGCCGGAGGTGGCAGAGGGGCTGCTCGGTGGCCCAATGTCGGGTTCGAACGGCACGCTCGAGCGCGTGGGCCCGGCGGCTGGACCTTTCGTGGTTCGGTCGCCGTCGATCGATGTCCTGGCCGATGCCTTGGCCGATGTTTCCCGCCCGGCCGAGCGGGTTCGGGTCGAGGTGGATCCCGTTCGGTGGTGACAGACCGGTCGAGACCATGCACAGGGCAGAAAGTTCCGACAAGATGACCGGTCATGACTGCGCCCCCCGTGACTGCCCGCTGGATTCGTGACTGGACGTTCGACGATCGCGCGCAGTTCTGGACTCGGGCCAATGCCGGTGAGGTCATTCCCGATCCACCCAGCCCGCTGTCGTGGGACCTGGTGTTCGGAAACGGTGGGTCGATCGCTGGATGGCGGGACTGTGCGGTTGACCGACTTGGTATGGGCGCAGATGAAATGCATGAGGAGAACTTCGAGCAGGCAGGAATTTTCGGCGGGTACTTCTATCTCGGAGCAACGGTCACTCGCGTGTGGGCGGAGCGAACTCCTGGTATGTCTGCGGCGATGATCGATGCGGCGTACTTCGGCGAGCATCCCGACGTTCCCGCCTATGTGGCCGAGCCGTGGCATCAGAACGACGCGACCACGGCGAAGATGGGGGAGTGGCTTGGGTGGGTCATGGGCTCGATGGATCAGAGTGAGTTAGAAGACGATCGACGGTTGGCCCATTCGATCCGTGACGGTCGGCCCGACCTTGCTGCGCTTACGAACACCGAGCTCCTCGAGCGCGCGGTGTCGATGCGATCGGTGTGTCGACGCATGTTTAGTCAGCACATCAACCAGACCGGCGCAGCATCGATCGGTCCCGGTACGTTGGGCGCGATTTGCGCGGCGGTGGGACGGCCGCAGGACACGCTCGGTCTCATGTCGGGACTCGGCGGCGTTGACTCCGCGGCCCCGACGTATGCGATGTGGGACCTCAGCCGTATCGTCCAAAAGAGCAGCGCGCTTATGAACCTGTTTGTTGCGCATGCAACCGGCTTGATGACGGCGTTGCGTCGTGACGGGTCGACCGACGCGAACGACTTCGTGTCGCGGATCGATGCGTTTCTGCGCGAGTGGGGCTCGCGGGGCCCGAACGAGTGGGACATTTTGGCCGACACGTGGGAGACAAATCCCGACCTTCTCCTGGCTTTAATCGACCGCATGCGACTCTTGCCCGATGCATCCGCGCCGGCCCTCCATACGGCCGAGCGAGAGACGGAGCGTACCCGGTTGATCGCCGAGATCGGGGAAATGGTGGCGGGCGATGCAGAAACGAGCGGAACCTTTGCGGCCGCATCAGCCAGTGCGGCCACCTTTGTACCGGGTCGCGAACGATCGAAAACCAACATCATTCGGGTGATCGGCGAGGTGCGGATGGCCATGCGCGAGTTCGGTGCCCGGTTGGTCCAATCAGGTGATCTCGACGATGCGAAGGATGTCTGTTTCCTGTTTGAGGACGAACTTCGAGCGCAATGCGAATTGGTGCCAGACCGCGGCGGGTTGAGGGCCGTGGTGGCCGAGCGTCGGGCCTATTACTCGTGGTTGGACAGCCTCGAGCCGCCGTTCATCATCAACGGGACCGTTCCGCCAGTGCAGACCTGGCCGAAAAAGTCAGCGCACATAACAGTGGTGGCGATCGAGGGAGAGGTGCTCCACGGCATGGCGGGTTGCTCAGGGGTGGTTCGAGGGCGGGCGTGCGTGATCTTGGATCCCTCTGATCCAACGGCATTGGAGTTTGGCGACATTCTGATTGCGCCAGTCACCGACCCGGCGTGGACACCGTTGTTCGTGCCAGCGGCGGGCGTCGTCGTGGACGTCGGTGCGGCATTGAGTCACGCCATTATCGTGAGCCGCGAACTGGGCATTCCGTGCGTTGTGTCGGTCACCGACGCCACCCGCAAAATTCCGCACGGGGCCACGATCGAAGTCAACGGCGACACCGGGACGGTGACAGTACTGGCTCTTCCGTAGAGCGCGGGCGTTGAGGGCCCTTACGCCGCGCACCCGGGCTGAGACCGCAGCCAGGATGACGCCGCCAGGAGCGCGGCGTCGTTGCCGGTGCTGATCTGGGCCCAGTCGATAACGACGGCCTCATCGGGCGCTATCGGGCCGTCGTAGGCGTTGCCGGCGCGGTCGACGTCGACCGCTGCGGTGATGTCGAGAAACGCTCCGTCCGAAAGGGTCTTGCGCACGTTGAAGGTGGTGAGCCCAACCGTTGGTGCCCCGAAGGAACGGGCGTTGGGCAGGGCGCGGAAGAAGATGGTGGACGCCTCGCCGGCACTGGCGGTGAGGCCGCTCGTGAGAACGGCGACCGGGCTGGCCGGTCGGCGCAGGGCGTAGGGCGTATCCACGCTCACGGTCTTCTCCTCTCCGGCAAAGACCGAACCGCCCCGATAGGACCACGACGTCACATCGCCCTTGGCGTTACGAGAACCGCCGGCCGGACCTTCGCCGACGAGCGGAGCCAGTCCGGCGAGGAGGGCGTAGATATAGCCACCGCGGTTTTTGCGGAGGTCAACGATCCAGCCGCATCGGCT
>JAYVSS010000380.1:0-11751 GCA_043775075.1 Acidimicrobiia bacterium | reverse complement strand
CGGCGTCGTGGCTCCAACACGCTGCGCTCGTCGTATGGATCGTTGTCTACGCCCTGATCTACCTCTACAAGTAAGCAAGAAACGTCGATCATGTTCACCCTTGGATCTCGCTCGCTCTTCGTCACCTCCGTCCTGTCCTTCGTGGCGTCGCTCATCTACGCCAGCCAATCGACCGATCGTCTTGGTCTCGCGGTCCTCATGTCCGCAGCGCTGTTGTCGGCCTTCCTTGGCGCCGCCGCCATGGTGGGGACCGGGGCGGCTGACCGATTCGTGTTCACCGGAGACATTGACGCTTCCCGTTCGGTAGCCGTGCCGTCATCGTTCGCTCCGATCTGTGTCGCCGTTGGCGCAGGTTGTGTGGTCGGAGGGGCGGCACTCGGTGCTCCGCTCTACGCCGCCGCCATCGTGATCGCCGCCGCCTCGGGCGTGGCCTGGTTCGTCAGCGCCGGGCGGCAAAACCCGAACTACGTTCCCGCGGTGGCGCAGCGCGTGTCCGACGGAATCGCCGTGCCGTTCGGATTGCCCGTTGCGGCATTCGGTCTCATCGCCATTATCGCGATCTCGATTTCACGCACTCTCCTAGCTGTCGGAAAGACCGCCTCGTGGATCGTTGTGCTGATTTTTGCTGCGGCGGTGTTCTTCGGTGGAATTTTGCTCGCTTTGCGACCCCGATTGACGAAGCGAATGACGACCATCGGCGTGGCGGTGACCGTGGCCGCCGTGGTGGCGATGGCGGCCACCGGCCTGATCGCCGGGCCGCGCAAGTTCGAACATCACGAGGAGAAGCGCGGCACCACCAAAGAAGCCGACGCTTCGAAGGCAGTGACGCCAACGACGACGGCACCATCTACGGACAGCTCGGCGACGGCGAAGTGACATCCTCCACCCAACTTCCCGAGATCGACAGAGATTTGCCTCTTTCCCTAAATTTCATGACATCTCAGCGTTCTGCAGATTTGGCGCGAAGCGAACTCGTCGGCGAGGCTCGTTCCGTGCGTTCGTTGTCCCATCGGTTGCTACTACCCGCCTTTGTTGCCTCCGCGGTGATCCTGAGCTCGTGCAAGAAAGACCCGCAGAGCACTATCAACGTGGAAGGGCCCCAAGCCCGCACGATCAACTCGCTGGCCATTCCGGTCTTTTTGATCTCGATCGTGGTCGGCCTCATCGTCTACGCACTTGTCTTCTATTGCATCGCTCGGTTCCGCCGTAAGGGCGAAGATCACATTCCCAAGCAAGTGCACGGCAACACGGCGGCCGAACTGGCGTGGACCGCCGCCCCGGCGGTCCTCCTTGCTGTCGTGGGGGTGTTCTCCGTTGGCAAGATTTTCCAGATTGCCGCGGAACCCAAAAACGCGTTGGACATCACCGTGATCGGTCATCAGTGGTGGTGGGAGTACCAGTACCCGCAGCCGGGGCAAACTGCCATGAATCCCCGCCTCGTTACTGTTGACGATCCGCTCGACGTCGATCTCGCCAAAACGGAGGGTCGGGCGCCTCTGAAGGTCGCCAATGTCATCCAGCAGGACGGTCCGGTGGTCTCGACGGCCAACGAACTGCATATTCCCGCGGGGAAAAAGGTGCGTCTGCACATCTCCTCGGGCGACGTGATGCACAACTACTGGGTGCCGACCCTGGCCGGAAAGATCTATGCGATTCCCGGCCGCATCAACAAGCTCACTATCGAAGCTGACCCGAACGATGCCGGAAAGCTGATCTACGGCCAGTGCGCCGAATTCTGCGGAACGTCTCATGCCAACATGCGCTTTAAGGTGAAAGTCGATTCCCCTGCCGAATTCGACGCCTGGCTCAAGCAAATGGCTGGTCCGGCCCAGGAGCCAACGTCCGAACTGGCGCTGGCCGGCCAAAAGCTGTTCAACGGCGGCGGCGGCTGTACGGCCTGTCACTGGGCGGAGCCGGATAAGGTCAATAACGGCGCCAAGATCGGTCCCAACCTGACTCACTTCGCTGTTCGCCAGCACTTTGCTGGTGCCATCGCTGAAAACAACACCAGGAACCTCACGGCTTGGCTGCGCAATCCGCAGGCGTTCAAGCCGGGTTCTCGCATGGTGATCCGCAAACTGTCCGACGACGAGATCGAACAGCTCGTTGCCTACCTCCAATCGTTGAAGGCGTAGCCCCCGGCTCCGTCACGTTCACGAAAGTAAACCTCCATCATGGCGATCGTTCTCGAACCTTCCTCCGCTTCCCCCACCCTGCCCGGCTCCGGCCTGACGCTTCCCCGACCGGTGGTTGATCCGGGCGTGGTTCGACGCCCGGTTGAATCGACCAAGGGGATCCTGTCCTGGGTGACCACGGTGGATCACAAGCGCATCGGAATCATGTACGGAGCGCTGTCGCTTCTGTGGTTCGTGATCGGGGGCGTGGAGGCGCTACTCATCCGCCTGCAGCTGGCCAAGCCGAACGGCGAAGTGTTGAGCGCCGCGACCTACAACCAGATGTTCACGATGCACGGAACCACGATGGTGTTCCTCGTCGTCATGCCGCTGTCCAGCGCTTTCTTCAATTACTTCCTGCCGCTGCAAATCGGTGCTCGAGACGTGGCGTTTCCCCGCCTGAACGCGCTCTCGTGGTGGCTCTACGTATTCGGCGGCGCATTTATGTACTCCTCGATCTTCCTCGGCGGCGCGCCGAACGGAGGCTGGTTCGGCTATGCCCCGAACACATCGATTACCTACTCACCGGGCCACAACATCGACTTCTGGATCTTCGGGTTGCAGATCCTGGGCATCGGTTCGACTGTCTCTGCGGTGAACTTCATCGTCACCATCATCAATATGCGTGCACCGGGCATGACGCTCTTTCGTATGCCGGTTTTCACCTGGATGACCTTCGTGGCGTCGTTCCTCATGCTGTTCGCCATGCCGATCATCACCGTGGCGTTGTTTCTCCTGATGATCGATCGAACGTTTGGCGGCAACTTCTTTAACCCCGCCCAGGGTGGTGACCCGGTGCTCTGGCAGCATCTCTTCTGGCTCTTTGGTCACCCCGAGGTGTATATCCTCATCTTGCCGGCGATGGGGATCGTCTCCGAGGTCCTGCCGACATTCTCCCGCAAGCCCCTTTTCGGGTACCCGGTTGTGGTGTTCTCCGGCATCGCCATTGGATTTATGGGCTGGGGAGTGTGGGCTCACCACATGTTTGCTGTCGGTCTCGGGCCGGTGGCCACGGCGGCCTTCAGCGTTTCGACTATGTTCATCGCCGTTCCTACGGGGGTGAAAGTCTTCAACTGGACAGCCACCCTTTGGGGTGGGGCTATCCGTTTCACCACGGCGATGTACTTCTCGGTCGGTTTCATCACGACCTTCCTCATCGGTGGTTTGTCTGGCGTGACCCACTCGGTGGTTTCCGCCGACACCCAGCAGACCGATACTTATTACGTCGTCGCTCACTTCCACTACGTGCTCTTCGGCGGTGCGCTCATGGGGCTGTTCTCCGGTTTCTACTATTGGTGGCCCAAGATTTTCGGAAAGATGTTGAACGAGAAGCTGGGCAAACTGCACTTCTGGTCAATGCTCATCGGCATGCACCTCACGTTTGGACCGATGCACATCGTCGGCCTGCAGGGTCAGCCCCGCCGTATCTACCGATACGACAAGGGCATGGGCTTTGACTTTTGGAACTTGGTGGAGACCGTCGGCTCGTTCATCATTGCCGTGTCCTTGCTGGTGTTCTTTGCCAACGTGCTCGTCACGGCAAAGTCCAAGGTCAAGGCACCGGCCGATCCGTGGGATGCCCGTACCGTCGAATGGATGACGGAAAGTCCGCCGAAACCGTGGAACTTTGACATCGTCCCCGTGGTCCACACCGTGGACGAGTTCTGGCACCGCAAGTATGCCGAGGACGAAGAAGGGGCGATGCGCCGCGTAGCCACGGCAGAGCAGGTTTTGGCCCACGATCCGGTTGATCCGGCCTCTATCCACATGCCATCCCCATCGTGGTGGCCGCTCCTCACCACAGTTGGCTTCCCGGTCATCGGCTACGGCATGTTGTACCGGGCGTGGCCAGTGGCCGCCATCGGTGCAATCGGCATTCTGGCAGGGTTCTTTGGCTGGTCCCTTGAACCGTCGGCGGCGCCCCACGGCGACCATCACGACGACGATGACCACGATGCACCTTCGTCCTCGTTCGGCGCCCTGACCGCCAGCTCGGCGCACTGAGAGATCCCGTGACTACGGCAACTGCTGATCTGCTCCTGGCGCCCGACGGAGGCCCTGCCCCCGTCGGGTCCACCGACCACGGGGATGACCATGGCCACCACCCGACGGCCACAGGAATGTCCAATGAGAAGGTCGCCATGTGGGCCTTCCTCGGGTCGGAGTGCCTCCTCTTCGGCGCTTTGATCGCCACCTATCTCGTCTATAAGGGTCGGAGCATCAACGGGCCCTTCCCGAAGCAAATCTTCGACATCCCGTTTACCTCGGCGTCGTCGTTCATCCTCCTGATGAGTTCGCTCACGATGGTCCTGGCGGTGTCGTCGATCGAACGCAATGATCAAAGGCGCCTGCGCCTGTGGCTGACGGTGACCGCCCTGCTCGGGTCATCGTTCATCGCCGGCCAGATCTACGAATTCACTGCTTTCGTGAACGAAGGTTTGAAGATCCGCACGAACCTCTTCGGCTCGAGCTTCTATGTGCTGACGGGCTTCCACGGAGTCCACGTAACGCTGGGCATTTTGATGCTGTTGTCGCTCGTGAACCTCTCCCGGCGGGGCAAGATCCCTAAGGAAAAGGCGGAGACCGTAGAAATCATCGGTCTCTACTGGCACTTTGTGGACGTCGTGTGGATTGTTATCTTCACCGTCATCTACCTGATTCCGTAACCACTCACCCGTTCCGCAGAGACTTTCCGATCTACCGAGGACAACCAATGAGTGCTGAACAACTTCCGGCCGAATATTTCGATACCAAGGGCGAATACATCGGCCCTGCGTTTACCAAAAAAGACAAGCAGTACATCAAGATTTTCGTGATTTTGCTGGTCCTTACGGCTGTCGAGGTCGGTCTCTCGTACACACCGCTGGCGGACAAGAAGGCGGCGTTCGCTTTGCCGATGCTGCTGCTTGCCTCGATTAAGTTTGCCGTGGTGGCGGGGTATTTCATGCACCTGAAATTCGACTCGCCGCTGATGCGCCGGTTGTTCATCATCGGTGCCGTGCTCGCCGTCTTCTGCTACAACGCCGTGCTGACCGCGGTTGGGCAATTTCGCGGCTTCGGCCATTGGCTTGTTTTCGGGATCTTCACGGTGGTGCTGCTCGCCACGTGGGTGTTCCGCGGAGACGATGGCGTGGTGATGGGCGTCGACTCAGGCGCCGCGGGCCACGCCGCGGCCCACTGATTTTCGAGACTTGTTCCGGCGGTTAACGCCAGTGCCGTGGGTCGTGGAAGGCTAAATCCATGTTCGGACTGCTCGCCGTCGCATCGACGTCGGTTCCATTTCACTTGCACGCAGACGTCATCGTCGTGGTGTCCGCCATTGCCACGTTCTACTGGTGGGCGTTCACTCGCCTAGGACCGCGATTGGTGGGCCCCAAGGAAAAAGCTGTCACGTATCGCAACGTGCGCTGGGCGGTTATCGGTGTCGGTCTGGTCGGGGTCTTTTCGTACTGGCCGATCCACGATATTGCCGAGGATTACCTGTTTCTCGTCCACATGATTCAACACACCGTCTTCACCATGCTGGCGCCGGCGTGTTTGCTCATGGCGGCTCCGCCGTGGCTGTGGAAATGGGCGCTCGACGGCCGAGTGTGGACACCCGCGCTGCGGTTCGTCACCAAACCACTCGTTGCGCTTTTGATTTTTAACAGTGTGATTGCAGTCACGCATTTTCCGCAAATCGTGAATCTTTCTCTACGGAACGAGCTGTTCCACTTCGGCATTCACACCTTGCTTTTCGCGACTGCGACGATCATGTGGCTTCCCGTTATCAACCAATCGCCGTACCTGCGGACGTTCAAGATGCCTACCCGCATGGTCTATTTGTTTGCCCAGTCGATCGTGCCGACTGTGCCGGCGGCCTTTCTGACCTTTTCTGAAACTCCGCTGTACGAGAAGTACCAGAGTGCGGGTCGGCTGATCACGGGTCTGAATGCGGTCGAAGATCAGCAATTGGCGGCGGCCATCATGAAGGTCGGCGCCGGGTCCTACCTGTGGATCATCATTGGCATTCTTTTCGTCCTGTGGTGGCGCGATTCGCAGGCTGGGCGCGCTGATGACAATCGGCTCACCGTGTCCGTGGCTGGCGGGTCGATTGCCGGGATGTCCATCGATGGCCAACCGGTGCGTTCGCTCGCCGATCTACGCGGGGACCAGCCGGATACGTTGCTGTCCGACGTTCTCACCTGGCAACAGGTGGAGGAGGAGTTCGCCCGCCTGGACCGCGAGGCGGGAGCGCTACCGGCGGACTGAACGCCCATGGTTGACGATCGGTATAGCTTTTTCCCCGATGTTGAGATCGGCGGGACTTTCGTTTGGGTGTTTTCTGGTCGGCAGCGCGTGTCTTGGCCGTCCGTTGGCGGCAGGTGCGGCGGCCGGGCAAAGCCAGCAGGCTCCCCCGCGGGTCGAGGCCGCCGCCGCAATCGTCAGTTCCGACACTGTCATGGCCACCGTGTCTACGGGTTCGGCGGCAACGGCCGGGACCACGGGGGACTGGGTCTGCCCCGTGGCGATCGGCAAATTTACGAACGACTGGGGTCAACCCCGTTCCGGTGGGCGCCGTCATGAGGGCAACGACATGCTCGCTCCCCGAGGCACCCCGGTCCTTGCTCCGGTGGGCGGCATGCTGAAGCGGTCCACCAGCGCGAGCGGCGGTTTGACGTTCAACTTGAAGGGTGACGACAGTCTTACCTACGTCGGGATGCATATGTCGGAATATGGAGGGGAGGGGGCGGTGCGAGCTGGCGATGTGGTCGGCTACGTCGGCGACACCGGAAATGCTCGGGGGACCAATCACCTGCATTTCGAAATTCAGCTGGGCAAAGGGCAGAAGGTCAACCCGTTCGCCACCCTGCGCCGATACTGCAGCTAGCGTTCGGTCGAAGACGGACAACTAGGGCTCCAGTCCGCTAAAGCGACGCCAGGGCGGACCGCAGTTCAGCCTCGCTTACCAGATTGTCCCAGCGGTGAACGATGGAGCCGTTGCGGCCCACGAGAAACACCCACGGCTCGTTTCCCGCAGCGTTGCGGGGCGAGATCCACTCGGCGGCTGATGGATTGACCTCGTTGCGATCGAAGGAGCGCCACACTTCGAGGTGAACGAAGCCGGTGTCTTTGCCTGTTGCCTTCGCCTGAACGGCGAGATCGTTCACTACGTCGGTGATTGGTCCACAGAACTTCGAGGTGCAAAAGGTGGGGGTGGAAATCACCACGACGCAGGGACGTTGGGCGGCGAGGACGGTGGCGATTGACTCCCGGTGCAGAAGTGGATCGGCCAACTCGTTGCCTAAGCCGGCCCGGCCGGAACGACTGTCGATGGCCTCAATCGGCATAGTGGCGCTGGCGTGGATTTCGTTGTCGGTCTGCGGAGCCCGCTCGCCCACGGCCGGTACCCGTGGGGTGTCGAGTACCTCAACCGCCGTCTCCAGCGTCTGGGCCTTCTGGAGCGGCACGTCAATGGTGATCGTCCAAAATCCCGCACCGGGGATGATGACGCCTTCCGCGGCGTAGACCCCAATTCCTTCGCTGGCGCCACCGATCGTGGCGGTGGCGGGCGGTGTGGCCGAGCGAGGGACAGGAAGGAACGCCGCTTCGACTTCGATCGGCTCGGCGTCGGCGTGTACCGCATTGACCGGGCGCACGGTGAACCGCACCGACCCGCCATGAAGGACTCGTCCGTCGGCGGTGGTGATACCGACCATGATGCGCTGGGGGATCCCCACCAGCGTTTCAAATGATGCCGTTTCGGCAAAGAGTTCGTCCGGCCCGCCATCACCCGCCGACGCCCCTCCTGTCTCGGAGTGTTCCCTCGCCTTCGTTCTCGATCCGCAGGCGGCGAGAAGAGCACCGGCGATCAGGGTGACGGGCATGGCGAGGATCCGGCGTCGTGAATACATGAGCATCTGCTACTCCCACCGGAACACGCGGATGGCGACCAGCGGTCCAACGACGGCCCATGCCAGCAGAATGATCCATGCCCGCATTGGGGCGTGGCTGTCGGTGGTGAGCAATCCGCGCATCACGTCGGCGAGCGCGCTGCTCGGTAACGCTTTGGCAGCGAACCGCAGTGGTCCGGGCAGCTTGGCAAGGGGAATCATCATCCCGCTCACGAGAAGGAGGAGGACGTAAAGACCGTTCGCTGCGGCGAGAACAACTTCGGCTCGAAGCGACCCGGCCATCGCCAGCCCCAGTCCGGCAAACGCGCACGTTCCGAGGAGAACTGCGCCGATCGCCATGGCGAGGCCGCTGAGCGGGGGCCGCCAGCCGAGAGCGAAGCCAACGGGGATGATCACCGCAAACTGGACCACTTCGACGGCGATAATTGCGATGATCTTGGCTACAAGCAACCGCGTCTGGCCGAGCGGTGTGGTGCCGATTCGCTTCAGCACGCCGTATTGGCGTTCGAAGCTCGTGGCAATCGCCAGGCCGACCATCGCTGCCGACATCACGGCCAGTGCGAGGATGCCCGGGGCGAGAAAGGTGATCGGCTTGTCGGTGCTGGTGGGGAGGACGTCGACTAAGGAAAAGAACACGAGCAGGGCGACGGGGATTCCGAGGGTGAGGAGGAGCGACTCGCCCCGGCGCAGGGTCATCAGTAACTCAGCTCTGGTTTGCGCCACGAGCGGGCTCATTGGTTTACGTGTACTGCTCGTTGCTGGGTGGGAGGCGGTGGTCATGATGGGTTCCTCCGCCGACGCTCGCGGCGTCGCTGTTCGGCCACTCGCTGCGCTTCGGTTTCCGCCGCCGACTGAGTGAGCCGAACGAAGAGATCTTCGAGCGGCCGGCGCCCCGCCTGTAGGTCATCGAGGGGGTAATCGTGTTCGGCCAACCACGTTGCGAGGACGGCGACGTTACGCGAACTCGGCTCCACCTCCGCCACATACGTGCCGGGCTCGCGCTCCTCCACCGAGGTCCCAAGCGTGCTCGACAGTCCTCTCATGTCGATGCCGGCCGGGGCGCCAAATCTGATCCCGTCGGTGACGTCGGCGCGGGTGAGTTCGTCAGGGGTCCCGGCGGCCACGATGCGACCACGATCGATGATGATCACTCGATCTGCCAATGCTTCTGCGTCGGCGAGGTCGTGGGTGGTCAGCACCACAGCAACGCCGCCCTCGCTCAGCTCATTGATAAGCGAACGTACGGTGTGTCGGGCGGTGGGGTCGATCGCCGCGGTGGGTTCGTCGAGAAACGCCACCTCCGGCCGGCCGACAAGCGCGAGAGCGAGCGAGAGTCGCTGTTGCTCGCCCCCCGAGAGGCGTCGCCATGGAGTGGTGGCCACGCCGGTGAGGCCGACCCGTTCCAACAGCGCATCGGGATCGGTGGCGCGTTCGCCGTAGTAACTGGCAAAGAGTCGCAACACTTCACGTGCACCCATCGTGAGGTAGACGCCGTTGCGTTGCAACATCACCCCTATACGCGCGCTTAGGGCTTGGCGATCGTCGATCGGGTGATAGCCGAGGACGGTGACAGTCCCCGAGGTGGCCCGTCGATAGCCCTCAAGGGTTTCCACCGTCGACGTCTTCCCCGCGCCGTTCGGGCCGAGTAGGGCGAGCACTTCGCCGGGCTCCACCGAGAAACTCACGCCATCAACGGCCGGTGTAGCGGCGTTTGGATATCGAATCACGAGGTCACGTACTTCGATGGCGGGCGACGTCGTCACTGCGACCTTTGGCGCATCAGGCCCTGCTCGATCGTTGCCATCGTCTGCTCACTCACTGCGACCTCTGGCGCATCAGGCCCTCCTGCACCACAGACACCACCAGTCTTCCGTCTTGCGTATACATCTCCCCGCGTGAGAGGCCGCGGGCTCCGGAGGCAACGGTCGACTCCTGGTCGTAGAGGAGCCAATCGTCGGCACGGAAAGGACCGTGGAACCACATCGCATGATCAAGACTCGCACCCATAAAACCCGGGTCGTCCCACGAGATGCCATGGGGGAGGAGGGCGGTGTCGAGCACGCTCATGTCCGATGCGTACGCGGCGATGCAGGCGTGGAGGAGCGGATCGTCGGGTAATGCACCAATGGTTTTGAACCACAACTGCTGACGGGGTTCGCGCTTTACCCGCTCACGTGATGGCGCATCAACGTGCCGCTGATCGATTGGACGCGGCCAGTTGTACCACCCCGACTCGGTCTCGGCGAGGTGCTTCCACCGTTCCTTGAACGTCGGAACGGATTCGGGGTCCGGCGCCGTGGGCATCGGCTGTTGATGCGAGACCCCCGGTTCGATGACGTGGAACGACGCCGAGAGCGTGAAGACCGCCTCGCCGTGCTGGATAGCCGTCACTCGGCGAGTAGCGAAGCTCCGGCCATCACGGATGCGATCAACTTCGTAGACAATCGGTCTGGTCGGATCTCCGGGTCGCAGAAAGTATGCGTGCAGAGAATGCACAAACAGTGTGCTCGGAACCGTGCGCCCGGCGGCGACAAGTGCTTGACCAGCGACCAATCCTCCGAACGTTCGAAGGCGTTTCTCGTCGGTCTGGTGACCTCGAAAGATCGTTGTCTCGATTTCTTCGAGATCAAGAACAAACAGGAGGTCGGCGAGGGGGTCGGCCCCAGCGATCCCCGGGCGCTCGGGTCGTCCAGTCACGCGTCCGATCTTTCCATGGGTCGACGACGAGTGGTGGCGCCGCAGTCCGGAAACGAACGATGGCGCAACTCTGAGCGGCGATCAACCGATGAGAGGGCGATGAGTGCGACTGCCACCGTAGAATCGTCTCCCTTGGAACTGTCGCCGGGCCGGCTGTTGGCCTTCATGAAAACCGACTCGGGAAAGAAGACACTGCGTTATGCCGCGGTCTCGGCGATCGCCATCGTGCTTTCGCAGATCATGATTGCCATCACGTATGGCGGTTTTCACACCAGCAAAACCGTGGCACAAACGGCCGCGGCAGTCTTCAGCACCATTCCGTCGTATGTGCTGAACCGCCGCTGGGTATGGGCGCGGGTGGGGAAGTCCAGCGCGTCACGTGAAATTCTTCCGTTTTGGATCATCTCGCTCATCCAGTTTGCGATTTCGTTGGTGGCGGTGAACTGGCTGGGCAGTTGGATGGAACGCCACGTCGACTCCCATCTCCTCCGCACGATCTGTCTGCAGCTCATTGTGCTGTTCATTTATGGCGTGATGTGGATCGGCAAATTTGTGTTCTTCAACAAGGTGCTCTTCGCTGATCGATCGTCGCCCGCTATTTCTGGCTGAGTCTCCTAGCGGTCTGTGTTCGAAACAACCAGCGCGCCGACGTTTCGGATCGCGGCTGGTTGTCGCCTGAATCTCGGCGCATCGACGCCCTGGTTGTATCTGCGACAGACCACTAACCTCGGTGGTTGTGACCGGGCTGGCTGATTCGCTTCGTCGACTGACCGACGACGAGTTGGCCACGCTGCTGGTTTCTCGACCGGAACTCGCCGATCCACCTCCGGCGTCACTAGGTGATCTGGCCAGCCGGGCGAGCGCTCCCTATTCGTTGATCGGAGCATTGGCCAGCCTCGACGGCGTGCAGCGCCAGGTTCTGGATGCGCTGGCGTTGCTCGGCGAACCGTCGTCGGCCGTGGATATCGCAGCGTTGGCGTTCGAAG
>JAYVSS010000379.1:0-27140 GCA_043775075.1 Acidimicrobiia bacterium | reverse complement strand
CCACGCCCGCGCATTCCGATCGGGGTGCTCCGCTGTCCACCATCTCGTCCCAGCAGCCGGGACTTTCGTACTCATTCCAGCGCACCGATGGACGTTCGGAGTCCTCGGATTGCCCGTCCTCAGCTGGCACGGACACAGTTCTAGGACGAGGTTCGGTCGAGGAAGTTTCCGTGATGTTTCTCCTCTGTGAACTCGGCTCGGGCCAGCGCGATATCAACTTGCGAATCGTCAAAGTCTGGCGCACCGGCCCGGAAAAAAGAACGGCAGCGGTCCCGTGGTGGGTTCCGCTGCCGCAGTTGTTTCACGATCTCGAAGAATCAGAAACGTCGTTCGTTCGTTTTCTTCTTCGGCGGAGCCTTGAACGGCGCCTCAAGGAGGGCCTCAAAGGTCCCATCGTCGGGCTGGTTCTTCTCGTTCAGGCGCTGAAGGAACAGTTTGAGAGCGGCACGGGCGGGAGCAACGTGATCTCCCTTGGTGGAGACGGAACGAGCGAGGGCATCCTTGGCCTTCACCACGCGCTCCTTACGGGCCGCTTTCTCCTCCTCGGTGCGTTCGACCTTGGGCTTGTCGGCCCCGGTAGCGGACGCAGCCGATGAGGCTACGGTCGTGAGCTTGGCACGAATGGCCACTGAAGCAATCTCCTTGTGTTGGCCGCCCTCGTAGGGCGCGGCATTTGACCTGAAAAGGGTACTAGGCCGGGCGGCGTCGGCGTGCGTCCCGCCCGCAATCTCGTCACGGGCCCTAACTTGCGTCGGTGGCCCTGCCAGCGGGCCCTTGCGTCCCGCCAACCATCTCGTGGCGGGCGCTGACGATACTTTGCCCACCCGAGGGAAAGGATGGCGTTTTGCGGTTCGGGTGTCCGGCTCGCTCGATTTGGTGCCGTCGAACTAGACACTTCATCTGTGTCGTCTCCCTACCCGGACTTTCCGCCCGCCGAGCCGGGCCGGAGTTCTCCGCTCATCGCCGCGTCCACCGTCATTTTGGCGCGAGATGTCGAAGCGGTTGACGACGCTGGCGGGGCGGTCGAATTGCTGATGCTGCAGCGGGTGAGCCGAGGCGCTTTCGCCGGAATGTGGGTATTTCCAGGTGGCAAGGTCGATCCCGAAGACCATGTGAACATCGCCGACATCGAACTCGCCTCGGAGTTGGCCACGGCCCGCACGGCCGCTGCTCGCGAGGCGCGTGAGGAGACCGGCCTCGTCGTTGACCCGCTCCGTATGGCCGCGCTGTCGCATTGGATGCCACCACCCACCGAAGCTCGTCGATTCTCCACCTGGTTTTTCGTCGCGCCCGCGCCATCCGGTGATATTGAGCTTTCCGTGGGAGAAGCGACCGATCACCGATGGATCACTCCGGAGAGCGCATTGGCGGCGAACTCGACGGCGGAGTTTCCGCTGGCCCCACCAACATGGACGACGCTGCATCAACTGAGTGGCGCGGCCAGCGTTGGTCACCTGCTCGATCGCTTGCGGACTGAGGCGTCGCCCCGGATGCACACCCGCGTGATTGCCAACGATCCGTTGACGTTGGCCTGGGCCGGGGATGTGGCCTACGAACTGCCGGACCATGCCCTCGATCCTGCCCACCCCGGACCGCGGCACCGCCTCACCTTGGCCAAGTCTGGATGGACCTACGAGAACAGCTAGCGCTCCTGGCGTTGTTGGAGGGTGGACCTGACGGTGGTCACCGCGCCCTCACAAATCCCATCCGTCATTGTGAGATTGCTGTGATCGTCGATTCACGACATGGAAACGGCGGCCGAACTTGGCATCCGTACCGTGCAGGACATGCCGGTCACCGACCCCCACCGTTCGCCCCTCTCCGACGCTGCCATGGCGGCCGAAACGGTCAGTCGGCGTTTTGCACTGAAGATCTTCGGCGTGACAGCCGCGGTTACGGCAGCGGGGGGCGTGCCCGCTGCGGTTGCTGACGCAGCCACAACGAAAAAGAAGGCCAAGGCGAAAGCCGCCACCACGTCGGCTCCGGGGGCGGGGGCCGCGCCCACCACGTTGGCTGCGGCGCCGGTGAAGAAGGCCGTGCGCAAGGTTCGCCTCGGGTTCATCGCTCTGACCGACGCCGCCCCCATAATCATGGCCAAGGAACTTGGCTATTTCGCCGAACGCAGCCTCGACGTGGACGTCCTCAAGCAGGCTTCGTGGCCGGCGTTGCGTGACGCACTCCTCACCGGCCAAATTGACGGCGCGCACGCATTGTTCGGCATGCCGTTTTCCGTGGCCACCGGCATCGGCGGCAATAGGTCCAAGGACCTCAAGATCGCCATGATGTTGAACCAGAACGGCCAGGGAATCACCCTCCAGCGCGACGTGAAGGCGGTTGGCTACGGAGACCTCGCCGGAGCAAAGGAATGGCTTGAGGGCAAGGATTCGCCCAGCCTGGCGATGACCTTCCCCGGCGGCACCCATGACATGTGGTTGCGCTATTGGTTGGCGGCGACGAAGGCAGACACGTCGAAAATCAAGATCAGCCCGATCCCGCCGCCACAAATGGTGCAGAACATGGCGGTGGGCAATATTCAGGGATACTGCGTGGGCGAGCCGTGGAACGCCGTTGCCGTGCAGAAGGGCGTGGGATTCACTCATCTGGCGACGCAGGACCTCTGGCAAAACCACCCCGAAAAGGCACTCGTCGTCGGGGCCAAATTCGCCCAGGACACAGACACCCTCAAAGACGTGATGGCGGCGGTACTCAAGGCGTGCAAGTGGCTTGATGATCTCGGGAACCGGTCCAAAGCAGCGGACACCATTTCGGCAGAAAAATACGTGAATGCGGCGGCGGACGAGATTCGCGAGCGTCTCCTCGGCAAGTACGACTTTGGTCCGGGTATCGGCGTTAAAGACTTCAAGGGTGACCAGATGCAGTTCTTCCGAGACGGCGCCGTGTCGTTTCCCCGACGCTCACATGCGTTGTGGTTCCTCGCTCAATATGTTCGCTTAGGGCTCCTCAAAGAGGCGCCGCCGTATCAACAGCTGGCCGACGAATTGATTCTGCGCGACGTGTACGCCGAAGTCGCCAAAGCCGAAGGAGTCACTGTTCCAAACGACGACATGATGCCCTTCGAAGTCAAACTCGACAAGGTCATCTTTGATCCGAAGAAGCCCGAAGTCGAAGCAGCGCGCAAGTGACCCCGCCCCCCGCCTCCGCCCTGCTCCACGACTCCACTTACGCAGTGCGCACATCTTCGACCACCAGCCCGGCGATGCCACTGCCGATCGCTCGCACGGTTCTCGACGATGTCCGGCCCTACCTTATTTCTCCGCCGCCGATGCCGCCGAGGCCGTCGCGACTTCGGGTGGCGATTGCTTCCGTCCTGTGGGCGCTGCTCGGCATCGGCGTCGTGATCGCCCTGTGGGCGTGGGCTTCAAGCCGAGTGAAAGACCTCCCGTCGCCGCTCGCGACATTCCAGGAACTTCGCCGTCTCCTCGCCGATCCGTTCCGCAACGATGGTCCGAATGATCAGGGCGTTGGCCTCCAAATGCTCGGATCACTCGGACGGGTGGCGCGCGGCTTTGTCCTCGCCGTGCTCGTCGGCGTACCTCTCGGCCTGATCATCGGTGCGAGCAAGCGGGCGTGGAAGGCGGTCAACCCGGTCATTCAGCTGCTCCGTCCAGTGTCCCCGCTGGCATGGTTCCCGATTTGGCTCATCACGGTACGCAATGCTCCGAAGGCGGCCATCATCGTGATCTTCATAACGGCGCTATGGCCGATCATCATCAACACGGCGGCGGGCGCAGCGTCGATCCCCGACGATCAACGCAACGTAGCCCGGGTCTTTCGATTTAGTAAGCGGACATATATCCGGCATGTTCTGCTCCCCAACGCAATGCCGAACATCGTCACCGGCATGCGACTGTCGATGGGCGTGGCCTGGATGGTCATCGTTGCCGTCGAGATGTTGTCCGGAGGGATGGGGATCGGCTTCTTCGTGTGGGACGCCTACAACGCCCTCAACCTTGCCCGGGTAATCGCCGCCATTGTCCTCATCGGCTGCGTCGGCTTTCTCCTCGACCTTGCATTCCTGCGCATCGGCCGCAAGGTCGCTCTCCCCGGAGTGACGTCATGACCCTACGCGTTCAGAACCTGTGGAAGTCCTATCCCCATGGCGACGGCTACCAACACGTGTTGCGCGGCGTCGAGATCATCATTCAGTCGCAAAGCTTCGTTTCGCTCATTGGCCACTCCGGGTGTGGCAAGAGCACGCTTCTAAATATCATAGGTGGACTTATCAAGTTCGACGCGGGTCAGGTACTCCTCGACGGCGCCGAAGTCACCGAGCCGGGACCTGATCGTTCGTTCGTATTCCAGCACTATTCGCTGCTTCCCCGGCTCACCATGGTCGACAACGTGTCCGTCGCAGTACGCAACGCCCGCCCCGAATGGGATCGCGCTCGCGCCGATGACCATGTGGAGCGCTATCTCACCGCCGTGGGGCTCTGGGATCACCGACAGAAGAAGCCTGGCCAAGTCTCGGGCGGGATGCAGCAGCGGTGTGCGGTGGCTCGGGCCTTCGCGGTGGAGCCGAGGGTGCTCCTGCTCGATGAACCGTTTGGTGCGCTCGACGCACTCACCCGCGGGCGCCTGCAACAACAACTGGTGGAGTTATGGCAGAGCGGATCAGACACCGAAATGGTGTTGATGGTGACCCACGGCGTGGATGAGGCGGTGCTGCTTTCTGATCGCATCATCGTGATGGGAAACCCGCCCCGCGAATCGATTCTCGAAGAGCTGATTGTCGAGCTTCCGCGGCCGCGGACCCCGGACATGGTTGCCCTCGACCCGGTTGGTCGGGCCACCGTGTCGGCGCTACTTGGTTTGCTTGGTGCCCCCGTGGAGGAAAGCGCCTCACCCGCCTCGCTCGTGGCCGTTGGGGCCTGACATGACCAACCCGGCCGGCCGTCGGCTCGTCGTGGTCGGCAACGGCATGGTCGGCCACCGATTGGTGGATGAACTCGACCGTATCGGCGCGCTAGCCAAGGACGGCGATACGGCGGGCTGGCAGGTCACCGTGCTCGGTGAGGAACCTCGACCGGCCTATGACCGCGTTGCCCTTTCGACCTTCTTCGATGGGGCGACCGCTGACGATCTGGCGATCGGCACATCGGGGTGGTACACCGAACGCAACGTCGTCCTCGTGCTTAGTGAGAAGGTGGTGGCGATCGACCGCACCACAATGACGGTCACGACCGACGCAAACACTACGTATGCGTATGATCACCTTGTTCTGGCCACAGGCTCGTATCCGTTTGTTCCGCCGATCGCCGGCAAAGATCTCGACGGGTGCTTCGTGTACCGCACGATCGAAGATCTAGAGGGAATGCGCGCCCGCGCCGCCGTCGAGGGAGTAACGACCGGTGTGGTCGTGGGAGGCGGGCTTCTCGGACTGGAAGCGGCCAACGCCCTTCGCCTTCTCGGGCTCGAGACCCACGTGGTGGAGTTTGCCCCGCGGCTTATGCCGCTGCAGGTATGTGAAGGCGGCGGTGCCGCGCTTCGGGCCCGTATCGAAGAACTCGACGTTCGCGTTCACGCCGGCGTGGGGGTGAGCGCGGCAATTGCCGACCCGGCAACGGGCAGCGTGTGCGGTTTGGCGCTCTCCGACGAGTCCACGGTTGCGGCTGATCTTGTGGTGTTCTCGGCCGGTATCCGGCCCCGAGACGAACTCGCCCGAGGTGCCGGCTTGGACGTGGGCGAGCGGGGCGGCGTCGCCGTGAACGAACATTGCGTGTCCAGTGATCCAACCATCTCGGCGATCGGCGAATGTGCGCTCATCGGGGGGCGCGTGTGGGGACTCGTTGCTCCCGGTTATGCCATGGCCTGTGCTGTCGCCAAGCGATTAGCCGGAGACCATGGTGCAAGGTTTGGTGGCGGTGACCCCTCAACAAAACTGAAGCTGCTCGGTATCGACGTGGCGAGCTTTGGCGATGCCCACGGAACCGAGCACCCAGCTGATGAGGTGCGTCACGTCACGTGGAACGACGCTGCGTCGAGCGTCTACCGGCGCGTCGTTCTCAGCGCCGACGGCACGCGCGTACTCGGCGGCGTTCTGGTTGGCGACGCATCGGGCGCAGCGGAGCTCATGGCGATGGCTCGCGGAATGATGGCGACGCCCATCGATCCGCATCTGCTCGCTCTCCCGATCGACGCGGCGAACGTTGCGCCGGTGCCCGGCGGCGTCGACCCAGAGACGCTGATTTGTTCGTGCAACAGCGTCACCGCCGGAGCAATTTGTCGTGCAATCGTGAACGATCAGCTGATAGAGCTGCCCGGGGTGAAGCGAGTTACGTCGGCCGGAACTGGCTGCGGTGGATGCACCCCACTGGTGAAGCGACTGCTCGAGACGGAACTGCGCAAGCAGGGCCTCGACGTGCAGGACCGTTTGTGCGAACACTTCGCGTACTCTCGCGTCCAGCTCTTTGAGATAGTACGTGTACGTGGTATCTCATCCTTTGCTGAACTCGTCAACTCCACCGGGACGGGGCGGGGCTGCGATATTTGTAAGCCGGCGGTGGCATCGATGCTGGCCTCGCTCGGCCAGGGCTACATCCTCGCGGGAGAGCAGGCCGCTCTTCAGGATACGAACGACCACTTCCTCGCCAATATCCAAAAGGACGGTACGTACTCCGTGGTGCCTCGAGTGCCCGGTGGAGAAATCACTCCCGCGCAGCTGATTGCCATCGGGCAGGTGGCTGAGGAATTTGGTCTGTACACAAAGATCACCGGCGGACAGCGCATCGATTTGCTCGGGGCCACCGTCGACCAACTTCCGGTGATCTGGCAACGCCTCGTGGATGCCGGGATGGAGTCCGGCCATGCGTACGGCAAGGCGTTGCGCACGGTCAAGAGTTGCGTGGGCGAAACATGGTGTCGGTACGGGGTGCAGGACTCGACCAGCCTGGCCATCGCACTCGAACTTCGCTACCGCGGTCTGCGAGCCCCGCACAAGATCAAGATGGCGGTATCGGGGTGCGCACGCGAATGTGCTGAAGCGCAAAGCAAAGACGTTGGTGTCATCGCCACCGAGAGGGGCTGGAATCTCTGGGTGGGAGGCAACGGTGGGCTGCGCCCGCGCCATGCGGAGCTACTTGCTGAGGATCTTGACACGGAAACGCTCATTCGGTACATCGACCGCTTTTTGGCGCTGTACACCCGTACTGCCGATCGTTTGGAACGCACGGCGCCCTGGGTGGAGAAGCGAACCGGAGGCATCGCCGATCTACGGAAGGTGATCTGCGAAGACTCGCTCGGCATCGGTGTCGAGCTAGAGGCGATGATCGAACATCATGTGTACACATATGAATGTGAGTGGACGGCGACGCTGGCCGACCGCGCACGTATGGAACGGTTCTCGTCGTTTGTGAATACCGACGAGCCTGATCCCAGCGTGGTGATGGTCCGCAGCCGTGGGCAGATCCGTCCGGCGACGGTCGAGGAGAAGACCAACGGCACCACCACCCTCGTGCAGATAGGCCCACGTCCATTGGTGGGAGCAAACCGATGACGTTGCTTGAGTCGCCCAACATCGACCTTCTGGTCGGACCGCACGAATCGTGGCACCGAGTATGCCCGATAGCGAGGCTGCATCCAGATCGCGGCGTTTGTGCCCTTCACGGAGGGAAGCAGATCGCTATATTTCGGACGTCGTACGGGGAGCTCTTTGCCGTTTCCAATCTCGATCCGTTCAGTGGCGCAGAAGTGATGTCACGGGGAATCGTTGGCTCCATCGGCGGGCGACCAACAGTGAGTTCGCCGATGTACAAACAGCATTTCGATCTGGAAACAGGGGCGTGTCTTGATGACCCGGAAGAGCGACTCGAGACGTTTGGCGTGCGTGACGCAGATGGCGTCATAGAAGTTCGTTTCCCGTGATCTCACTGGTCGACATGGCCGAGGCGGCGCGAGGCGCGAACCAATCGGCCATTCTGCCCACGGCCGCTGACGCCTTTGCCGGAGCCCATGATCTCGGCCTGCTCGACGACCAGTCCGGCTGGTACCGCGCCCGGATGCCGGTTTCGCTTCCGGCGTCGGGGCAGCAGTTCGCGTTCGCCGTTGAACTCGACGCATGCACTGGCTGTAAGGCGTGCGTGGTGGCCTGTCACTCGTTGAACGGGCTCGACGACGACGAACTGTGGCGCTCCGTTGGCGTGCTCCATGGGACTCCGGCGGGCTCGCCGCTGGGGCTCGGTTCGTTGGCGGTCGCCGAGCAACGAACGGTCACCGCAGCATGCCACCACTGCGTTGATCCGGCCTGTCTCAACGGCTGTCCGGTGGATGCCTACGAGAAGGATTTGATCACCGGTGCGGTCGTGCATCTCGATGATCAATGCATTGGCTGTAGCTACTGCACCATGACGTGTCCTTACGAGGTTCCGAAATTCAATGACCGGTTAGGGATCGTGCGCAAGTGCGACATGTGCCGCGGCCGCTTGGTGGCGGGGCAGGAGCCGGCGTGTGTGCAGGGTTGCCCGAACGGGGCTATTCACATCATCACCATCGATCAACAACTGGTGATCGCTGAAGCTCGATACGGGGCGACACCGACGTCGTTGGTGCCGGGAGCGTCGCTCTCCTCATTGTCCGTTCCGTCCACGGTGTACCGGACGGCATTGCCAACGCTCGTGGGATTGGAGGCCGAGGACGCCTCGCGGCTCCTGCCATCCGTGCGTCACGATCCGCTAGCCGCCATGCTCGTGCTCACCCAGGCTGCAGTCGGCGCGTCGATGGTTGACGCCGCGCTTCGGGTGGCCGGAGCCGATCCCGGGCGCTCGCTCGCCGCAGTCGTGCCCATGATCGCTGGCCTCGGTATGGCGATAAGTCTTGCTCACCTCGGCCGGCCCTCGAAGGCTTGGCGGGTGGTGATCGGTATTGGTCACTCCTGGCTGTCTCGTGAGGCGGTTGCGCTCGGAGCCTTCCTCGGTCTGGCCAGTATGAACGCAGTATTTCCCCATTCGCATCTGGCCGCCCCGGCCGCCACGATCGGGATGGCCAGCGTGTCAACCTCAGTCAAGGTCTATGCCGTGACGGGGCGGGCGTGGTGGTCGCTGCGGCGCACCACTCAACGCTTCGCCAACACTGCGGCCGCTCTCGGTCTGGCGATCGCTGCAGTGTGCACGGCCAGTGCCCTGCGCCCCCTCGCCCTCGGCGCGGCAATGGCCGCCCTCGTCGGGTCGCTCTGCGGCCGCGCCTCGGCCGTTGACCCCGATGCGTCAGTGCGCAGAACGGCGGCGCTTCTTGCCGGTCCGTTGCGGGGTAACCGTCGTCTCGTCGTCGGGCTTGCGCTTATCGCTGTCACCATGTTGGTCATTGCGGCGGCGGCTGGATCGCGTGGTGCTGCGGGCCTTGGCACGCTCTTCTTTATTATAAGCGCACTTATGGAACGAAGCCTCTTTTTCCGCGCGGTCGCCCCGAGCCGTATGCCCGGTTGCCGGTGAGCGCTTCGCCGCCACTCGGCGTGGTGCAGGGGCTCTTTGATCGCCTGGTTCGGCGAACGGGAGAGCGGACCGACGATTTGGTCCGGGTCGACGCCGGTGAGTCGTCAGTCGGTGATCCGCTCGGGCAGTTACCCGCCTCGCTGCTGCCGACCGAAACGGTGGAGTCCGTGTGCGGGTTCTGCGCCACTGGATGCTCTCTCACTATTCATATGCAAGACGGCAAGCCAGTCAACGTGACGCCCACCGCCCGTTACCCGGTGAACCTGGGATCGGCCTGTCCGAAGGGATGGGAGGTGCTGGCGCCGCTCAAATCGACGGAGCGGATGCGAACGCCGCTGCTGCGAGGCGCCGACGGGGCGCTCACGGCATTGTCGTGGGAAGAGGCATCGGCTGCGTTCGTCGACGGCATGCGGGACGTTCAGGCCCGTCATGGGGCCCGGTCCGTGGCCTTCCTTTCGACTGGCCAGATCCCGACGGAGGAGATGGCGTTACTCGGCGCCTTTGCCAAATTTGAAATGGGCATGATCCACGGCGACGGAAACACCCGGCAGTGCATGGCCACTTCGGCCGTCGCTCATAAGCAGGCATACGGCTTTGATGCGCCACCGTTCACGTACGCAGACTTTCAAGAGTCCGACGTGATCGTATTGATCGGATCGAATCTCTGCATCGCCCATCCAATCTTATGGGAGCGAATCCTGCGGAATCGACACGATCCGCACGTGATTGTGATCGATCCTCGCCGGACGGAAACGGCGGTAGCGGCGTCGGAGCATGTGCAACTCCGCCCCACCAGCGACCTCGCACTGCTCTGCGGGCTGGCCCACGAACTCGTTCGCCTGGGAGCCGTTGACCATGCGTTTATCGGTGCACATACGAATGGTTACGACGACTGGCTGTCGGTCGTTTCACCGTGGACTCTGCAGTTGACGTCGTCGGCCACCGGCGTGTCGGTGGACCAGCTTGCGTCCCTCGCGTAGACGATCGCCAACGGACGACGGGTCTCGTTCTGGTGGACGATGGGAGTGAACCAGGGACACCAGGCGGTGCGCACAGCCCAAGCCATCATCAATATCGCGTTGATGACCGGCAACGTCGGGCGGCCGGGTACCGGGGCGAATTCCATCACCGGCCAGTGCAATGCGATGGGATCGCGCATCTTTGCCAACACCACGAACCTGTTTGGTGGCCGAGACTTCGCCAATGCCGAGCATCGACGCGAGATTGCGTCGATCATCAACGTCGATGAGCACCGCATTCCCGATGAGTCGAGCTGGGCGTACGACCAGATCCTCGACGGCATCGAGACCGGAGAAATACGCGCGCTGTGGATCATCGCGACGAACACGGCGCACTCGTGGATCGATCGTCTGCGCACAGAGAAACTGCTCGACAAGTTGGAGTTTCTTGTGGTTCAGGATCTCTTCGCCGATACGTTGACGGCCACCCACGCCCACCTGCTCCTTCCGGCGGCGGGTTGGGGAGAGAAGGACGGCACGTTCGTCAACGCCGAACGGCGGTTCGGGCGCATTCGTCGCGTCGCCAGCCCACCAGGGGAGGCTCGGACCGATTTCGATATTTTTCGAACGCTGGCCGAGGCGTGGGGTTCGGGCCCATGGTTGGAGAATTGGCGTACTCCGGAGGACGCGTTTGTAGTGATGCAGCGCGTCAGCGCGGGTCAGCCCTGTGATATCACCGGCATTGCCGGTTTCGATCACATCGAACGGGCGGGCGGCATCCAGTGGCCGTTCCCCATCAAGGAGGAGGGTGACATCCTCGAAGGACGCGGCGCTGACGACGCGGGCACGGAGCGTCGGTTGTTCGCCGACGGTCGCTTTTTTCACCCTGATGAGCGTGCTCGTTTCATCGCCGAAGCACCGATCCTGCCGCCCGAAGAACCAACGGATTGCTATCCCCTCGTGTTACTCACCGGTCGCCAGAGCACCGCCCAGTGGCACACCGGGACGCGAACCGATCGGTCAAAGGTGCTACGTGCACTTAGCGCTGGCCCGACCACGGTGCAGCTTCATCCTGATGACGCCGGTGCCCGCTCGATCACGTCGCACACGAAGGTCACACTCCGGTCGGCCCGTGGATCGATGACCGCCTCGGCCATAGTTACTCCGACCGTTCGACCCGGGTCGGTTTTCGTCGCCATGCACGATCCGGCGATCAATGAGTTGACGAGATGGACGATCGATCCCCACTCCCGCCAACCGGCGTACAAACAATCCTGCGTTGAGGTCTCGATCCAGGCGCTTTGACCGCCAGTTCACCTTCGCACGGGTCAACTGTCCGACGATCGGTGGCATGGAAATGCGACAAATGGCCGCAGGCATAGGAAGCTGCGGTCGGCATGTCATCGCAACGAAACGCCTAGGAAATACTCGGCGGGCAGGATGGTGAGCAATGGCAGAAGTAAATCTTTCCGGCTTTACCGTCGGCATAACCGCCGATGGTCGCTGGGAAGAGCAGGCTGAACTCTTACGACGGCGTGGCGCGGCGGTCATTCACGGGCCAACGATTCGGACTCTGCCGATCGGCCCCGAAGACGATCTGCATGCCGTTACCGAGCAATTGATTCTCGACCCACCGAGCATCGTCATCGCCAATACCGGGATTGGCATGCGCGCATGGTTTGCCGCCGCCGATGCTTGGGGCATCGGAGAGGCGTTGATGAGTTCGCTGTCCACCGCGTTGGTTTATGCCCGCGGCCCGAAAGCGTCGGCGGCGGTCCATCAATCCGGGCTTGACGTCACCGCCCGGGCATCTTCGGAGCGTATGGACGAGGTCATCGACATGGTGATCGAAGCTGGCGTGGCCGGTCGAACCGTGGCGTTCCAGCGTCACGGCGATGACAGTCCCGAAGCCATCGCTCGGCTATTGGCCGCCGGGGCGGAAGTGATCGAGGTGCCGGTCTATCGCTGGATCCTTCCCGTGGACACCGAGCCGGCCCATCGGCTCATTGACTCCGTGGTGAACCGACGGGTGAACGCCGTAACGTTCACCAGCGCGCCCGCCGCCCGAAACATGTTTTTGATCGCCGAGGACAGCGGGCTCGCCGCTGACCTGTGCGACGCGTTTTTTACCGACGTCATTCCCGTGGTGGTCGGGCCGGTGTGTGCCTCTGCTGCGGCGGAGTTAGGCGTTATTAATTCGGTGATGCCGGATCGATTCCGTATCGGCCCAATGGTACGTTCACTTACCGATGCGTTGCTTGAACGTGGCCGACGCTCGACGATCTCCGGGGTTCCCGTGTCCCTGCAAGGCCGTACCGTTCACCTTGACTCCGAGGAAATCGCCCTCTCCGAACGGGAGTCTGGCCTGCTCGCCATGCTTCTCGACGCCGCCCCCAAAGTCGTGTCTCGCACCGAGCTCATGGCCGCACTGTGGGGTGCCGATTTCGACCCGCACGTGTTGGAGGTCACCATCGGTCGCCTGAGGCGTCGACTCCCTTCCGTGTCGAACGGGATCGTGGCCGTCCCTCGACGCGGCTACGCGGTCCGACCGTGACGGTGCATCTCGTTGGTGCGGGGCCGGGCGACCCTGATCTACTCACCGTTCGCGCCGCCCGGTTGCTTGGGCAGGCCGACGTTGTAGTGCACGACGCGCTCGTGGACGAGGCCGTCCTTGAGTTGATTCCATTCGGCGTGCGGCGTATCGACGTGGGGAAGCGGCCGGGGCAGTCCGTTGCCCAAGATGCGAAACCTTCACACTGCGCTTAGTAAGTGCGCTCGGTATTAGCACTTAGTGTGTGCCGCGGTTGGCGGCGGCGAGGGCCCGGCTCATCTCCAGCTTCGAGTCGCGCTCGGCCATAGCCTGGCGCTTGTCGTGGCGCTTCAGGCCGCGGGCCACGGCCAACTCGACCTTGGCTTTTCCGTTGGTGAAATAGATGCTGAGTGGAATGAGCGACAGGCCGTCTTTGTCCGTGGCCTGGGCCAGTTCGTGGATCTCCCGCTTGTTGAGCAACAGCTTGCGGCTGCGCGACGGCTCATGTGCCCCGAAGCCCACGGCGTAGGCGTACGGCGAAATTTGAATGCCGTGGAGGAACACCTGGCCTCGATCGACGCGAGCGAAGGCGTCGGTCATTTGCACCTTGGCGTCACGCAACGATTTCACCTCGCTGCCGTACAGCACGATGCCACATTCAAAGGTGTCGACGATTTCGAAGTCGTGGCGGGCTTTGCGATTCGACGCCACCACTTTCTTCGGCCCGCCCGACGTTCCCGCCTCCGGCCCTTTTGGTTTTCCCTTACCAGCCATAGCCATCCATCATCGCTCGTCTGGAACCCGCGGTGGCGCAGTGTTGCGGCGTCTACCGTGGCAGGCGTGACGTTGGTGTTGACCGCAGCGGTGTACGAACAGATCCTCGTCCATGCCCTCGACGGGTATCCGCTCGAAGCGTGTGGACTCCTCGTCGGCGAACCCATCGCGACGGTTGGCGACGAGAGGGACGACGGCGACGGCGGGGCCGGCGGTGTGCGCGTCGTTCGGTTTGCTCCGTCGCCCAACGTGGCGGCATCGGCCATGGTGTACACCATCGATCCGAGGGTCCACCTGCGGGCCGATCGAGATGCCGACGGCGACGGTCTGGCGGTGCTCGGCGTGATGCACAGCCACACCCATACAGACCCATTCCCGTCGCCCACCGATGTGCGCCAGGCGCCTGATCCATCGTGGCACTACGTCATCGTGAGCCTGCGTGATCCGGCGCCCGCCCTACGGAGCTACCGGATCGCTGCGGGGATCGTCACTGAGGAACCCGTACAGGTCGAGGCGCGAGACCACTAGCGAATTTCGGAATTCCTAAACTCCCTGCTCAGCGGGGCCATGCATCCCGCTATCGCAGGCGAAGCGATTACCTACCTGTTCAGTCGGGAATTAGAGTGAGCGAGCACACGTTGTTCGGGTGTGTCCATTTCCGTACCGAGGTCACCATGTCTGAAACCGCTGCCGCCACTCCAGTCCTGCTCCCGTCCGTCGAGATACGCATTCCGATGATTCTGCGTCCTCATGTGGGCGGAGCGAAGCAGGTCACGGCCACCGGCAGCACCCTCGGCGCGCTTCTGACCGACCTCGCCGGTCGTTTCCCCGGCATCAGCGGCCAGATCGTGACCGACGACGGGCAACTCCACAAGTTCGTCAACGTCTACGTGAACGACGACGACGTCCGCTATCTCGGCAAGCTCGAAGCCCCGATCAAAGCGGGCGACGAAGTAACCATTCTCCCCGCCGTTGCCGGCGGCGCGGCGTAGGTCCGGGCAGACGCACAAAGCTCCGGCAAGATCGACTGAGGCGTTCCATGACTGTGTACAACAACGTGCTGGACATGATCGGCAACACGCCGATGATCGACGTCTCGCAGCTCAGTCCCAATCCTCGGGTGCGGATTTTCGCCAAGCTCGAAGGGCAGAATCCCGGCGGCTCGGTCAAGGACCGGATCGCTATCTCGATGATCGACGAGGCGGAAAAGGACGGTCGGCTCACTGCCGGCGCCACCCTCATCGAGCCGTCATCGGGGAACACCGGCATTGGTCTGGCCATGGTGTGCGGGCAGCGGGGATACCACCTCAAAATAGTGCTGCCGGAAAACGTCACGCCCGAGCGCCGGCAAATGCTCGAAGCGTTCGGCGCCGAGATCATCGATTCGCCCGGTTCGCAAGGGTCGAACGGGGCGGTCAAACTGGCCCAGGCACTCGCCGCCGAACATCCGGAATGGGTGTTTCTCTACCAATACGCCAATCCTGCCAATCCGAAGGCTCACTTCGAGTCCACCGGCCCCGAAATCCTCGCCGACGTCCCTGAAATTACCCACTTCATCGCCGGGCTTGGCACGTCCGGCACGCTGATCGGTGTCGGCAGTTTTCTCAAAAAGATGAAGCCTGGCGTGCAGATCTGGGCGGTGGAGCCTCCGAGCGGCGAGATGGTGGATGGCTTACGCAACCTTGACGACGGCTACATCCCACCGATCTTCACCGACAACGATGGCTTCGAGTTGCTTGATCGTAAGAAGGTTGTCGGGCCACGCGAGTCCATCGAAGTCACCCGTCGGCTCGTCCGGGAGTGCGGCGTGTTCGCCGGGATTTCGTCCGGCGCAATCATGGCGGCGGCGCTGAAATGTGCCGCCGAGATCGACGAAGGGGTGATCGTCACGATCGTCTGCGACGGCGGCTGGAAGTACCTCTCCACCGGGGCCTACGCCGACGACCTCGACGAAGTGACCGAACGAGCGAAGAAGGTCATCTACTTCTGAGAGCAGGCGCCTAGAGGTCGTCGTTTCTTGCGTCCATCATCTTCGCGGCCAGCAAGCTGGCCGATTCGTTTTGCCGTGTCTACCGGTCGGCTCGCCCTCTGAAGTTCCGCCACCGATCGAAGACCGTCCGGGCCTAGCCTGGGAGGATATGTCTTCTGTGCGTAGCTATGACCGTTCCCCCGCTGACCCACGGCCGATCAGCTTCGTGCGGGACTACACCGAATTTGCTGCTGGGTCGGTGCTCGTGACCTTCGGACGCACCCGCGTGCTGTGTACCGCCTCGATCGACGAGGACGTTCCCCGGTGGATGAAGAACAGCGGCAAGGGATGGGTGACGGCCGAATACTCGATGCTCCCCGGGGCCACCCCTGAACGAAATAACCGGGAGGCGGCGAAGGGGAAGCAGTCCGGGCGGACCCAGGAGATCCAACGTCTCATCGGTCGGGCCTTGCGGGGCGTGACCGATATGAAAGCACTGGGCGAGCGCCAGATCGTGTTGGACTGCGACGTTCTGCAAGCCGACGGTGGAACCCGCACGGCGAGCATCTGCGGTGCCTACGTGGCGCTGCACGACGCGTGCTCGCGGCTCATGCTCGGAGGGTTGATCAAGACCCATCCGTTGCTCACGTCGTGTGCGGCGATCAGTGTGGGCATGGTCCACGGGACGCCAATGTGTGACCTCGACTATTCGGAAGACTCCACCGCTGAAGTGGATATGAACGTAGTCATGACTGGTGACGGCAGATTCGCCGAGGTCCAGGGCACGGCCGAGGGCAAGACCTTCACGCGAAGTGAACTCGACGCTCTGCTTGGTCTGGCCGAAGGTGGCATTGCCCGAATCGTTGCGCTGCAGACCGAGATTCTGGCCACGGCTCCCGCGGCGAGATAGCGGTGACGGCCCGGAGTTCACGATTGCTCAGGCGATCGGCGCTTGGTCTCTTTATAAGTGCACTTATGGTCTCGGCGTGCACGGGATCATCGAAATCGACGGACGGTCCAGGAGTAGCTACGACCCAGGTGGGGGCGACGGTTCTCCCGGTGGCAGTGGCGACCACGGTGCCGCCGCCGACCACGTCGACGACCCCCACGACAACAACGACCACCACGACAACAACGACCACCACGACAACAACGACGATCGCTCCGGCCAACACGATTCCCCACGGCAATGGCCCGATATTGACGACGGCGGAAGGCATGCCGCTTGAGAGTGAAGTCAGTGCGACCGCCCAACAGATCTACGACGCCGCGGTAGTGCGGGACTACGCCGGCATCAAGGCGATCATCGGCGATCGCCGTTTCCGTTGGGGTTTCGTCGGTCAACGGCGTCCGGCCGAGGAGTGGCAGAAGGAGTTCGACGAGGGTGGCCCCGACGCGCTCGCGCGGATGGTCGCGCTGCTAGAACTGCCGCCAACGATTGACCGACGCGGAAATACGGTGTGGCCGTACCTCGCGACGAAGGACCCGGCCGAGTGGAACGACCAGGACCTCACCGCCCTCGCGTCGCTTGGCTTTCGGCCTGAGGATGTTGCCGCCACGAAGATCAAGGGGATCTACAAGGACTTTCGCCTGATCATCGGCCCCGACGGAATTTGGACGGCGTTCGGCGTCGGCTACTGATGCGATCTGCTCGCTGATGTTGATGAACGACCGGCGATTGGTAGTGGCGTCGGCCAACCCAGACAAGGTGGCCGAGATTACCCGGGTGCTGTCGGTGCTGGTGCCCGACCTTGTGTTGGTCCCGCGTCCGGTCACCGTTCCTGATGTGGTGGAGGACGCGGACACGTTGCTCGGCAACGCTCGCTTGAAGGCCCAAGCGCTTTGTGCGGCGACCGGCATGGCGTCGGTGGCCGATGACACCGGGCTATTCGTCCACGCCCTCGGGGGTGAACCGGGCGTGTACTCAGCCCGTTATGCCGGCGATGATGCTACGTACGCAGATAATTGCGCCAAGCTTCTGCGCCAACTCAAGGTGGTAGGTGCGCATACGAGGCCGGCGCGCTCAGCTGTTTTTCGCACCATCGCGATCACCGTCTGGCCCGATGGAACCGAACGTTGGGCCGAAGGCAAACTCAGCGGTTCGATTTCGTCTGAACCGCATGGCGATGCCGGGTTCGGATATGACCCGCTCTTCGTCCCGGACTCGTTGGGGGCACCGGGTGCGCCGGGCGAGATTGGGTCCAATGACCTGACGTTCGCCCAGCTCGGGCTCTCGGTGAAGAATCGTATTTCCCATCGAGCCCTGGCGTTCACAGCGTTGGCCCCGGCGCTGGTGGCCGAGTTCTTGCGCCGCCAGACCGCTTGAACGCAAAGCCCACGTGTTGACTCGGTGCGTCCCCGTCCCGCCGGCCGAAATCAGGTCACCGCCCACTCGCTCGTGTGCCGCCAGGAGCACGCCCATGGCCTGCTCGACCTTGGCCCGCTGGTCATCGGGAGGGGCCATCATCAGGTGCCCTTCGTATCCCATAACGCCCCGCACGCCCAGTCCGAGTGACCTTGCTAAATCGGCCAGGTGACCGGATTCATCGACCGAACACCCACACCGCGGGAGTCCCACATTCACGTCGATGATCACCTCGACTTGTGGGCCTTCACTTGAGGACGCAGGAGCGGGCCGGGAAAGCGCTCCGCCATCACTGCAAGGTTGTGATGCATCACCGAAACATTGATGATTAGGGCCGGGGTGGTGAGGTCCGTCGTTTGCCCGGTGCGACCGTAGTCTGGCGGGCATGGGTTCGGGCGATGGTTGGAATGGGGCGGAAGATGACGCAGATCGAAACACGGAGGACAGCCTTCGGTGGGCCATCGACCACGCCGATCTTGATTCCCTTACTGCGGCGGTTGATTCGCTCTGTCTCGACCAACGCTTCGCTGATCTCGTGGTGCTCCGCCACCGCTGCCGGGCCGCGGTGAAGCGCGGCCTGCAGCTCTGGCCCGTGGCGGCCTATTGCGATTACCGGCTGGCTCTCGAAGCGCCCGCGCCGCTGGCGCTCACCGGGCTCGGCGAGACGAGCGAACGATTCATGCTCGGCCCTTTCGCTGAGGTACTTGCAAGTACACATACCTTTGCTGAGCTGAGCGAGTGGCTCCCGCGAAGTCCCGATGCCGCGGCCGTCGCCCATGAACGCGTGGTCCGCGGTGAAGATCTGCGCGCAGACAAAGTGGCGAAGTCGTTCCCGGACGTGTTTGGGCTTCCGCTCTCGCTTTGCCCGTGGGAGCCGACGTATGCCACCGCGCACTATGCGCCTGATCGCGCCCGATTCGACGCTCCGAGTGGTGTGGAGCCGACCGCCGTTGACGCCCTTCGACACGGCACGCGGAACAGTGATCCCGTGGTCTCTGGGGCGCTGGCTGACCTCGTAAGTCCGTGGGTGGCGAAGTCAAACGGCCGGGTGGACGTGGCCTCGGTGGAGGGTTCTGCGGACATGGCCATTGCCTCACTCGGGCTCGGGCGGGCGGCCATCGTCGAGATCTCTGCCCAGGATGCCCTCGCCCAGATGGCCTGGGCCGGCGCCAGTGGGGGAGCCGTTGGACGGCGGCGCGGTGCCTCCGCCGGGCGTCAGGTCACGTGGTGGGCCCTACGCGCGCTTACCGGTTTGGACGACGACGAATCGGTGGACGCTGACGAACTCGGTGAGGCCGTAGGCGAACTCCGGTGGTACCGGTGGAACGATGGATCGCCAGACTCTGGCTGGTCCTTGCGGCTCGCTATCGAAGATCCGATCGATGGCGTGGCGTGGGCCATCGCGGCGATCGACGCCCCCTGAGCGCTTGTTGCGGCGTTAGGGCCCGCCAGGAGATTGGTGGCGGGGCGCAAGGGCACGCTCGCAGGACCGCTGACGCAACTTTGGCGCCAATTTTCTTGTGGCGGGTTCTTAGCCCTGCAGCCGATCGATGAGTCGCGGGAGCTCGCGGATCGTCTTCAATTCCCAAAAATTGGCGCCGTCCGTGTTACGGACATGGGTGCCGACCGACCCGTGGTCAACGACCTCGTGGGCCCACGTGAAGAGATAGGGGATGTGCACGCCGACGCTTCCCATCGCCACCGCCGGAAGAACATCTGACTTCACCGAGTTGCCAACCATCACGAACTCGTCGGGCCGCACATCGTGGCGGCGCAGAATGTCAGCGTACGTAGCAACGTCTTTCTCGCGCACAATTTCGACAGACCGGAACCAGCGGGCCAAACCGCTTTCGTCGACCTTGCGGTGCTGATGATGCAGATCCCCTTTGGTGATGAGAAGCAGTGAGTGTGACCCCGCCAGCGTTTCCAATGTCTCCTCGACCCCGGCGAGCATCTCGGCTGGACGGTCAAGCATTTCCTTGCCCCGCTCCAGGAGCATGGCCAGATCGTGGGAGGCGATTTCGCCGTGCGACAGCGTCATGGCCGCTTCGATCATCGACAACGTGAAGCTCTTGACCCCGTAGCCGAACAGGTGCAGGTTGTTCGTTTCCGTCCGCAGGAGCTCGGCCCTCGCCGTCTCGACCCCCACCCACGGGCTCAGCAAGTCGGCGAACGCCTCCTCGGTGGCGGCAAAGTGATCCTCGTTATGCCACAGCGTGTCGTCGGCATCAAGGCCGATGGCGGCGATCTTCATCTCCTCATTGTCGGCCAACGACGATGAGAAACTGAGGATGAATTCAGTTGTGCGTTTGGGCCAGCCGCGCCAGGTCCTGCGGCCCCCTGCCGGGATAACCGCAACCAGCTCGCACGGCGGAAGCCCACCCCGCCAATACCGAGGTCAGTTCCGCCGCATCATCGCCCAGCGCGGCCATCGCCGGAGTCGTTTGATCGTCTGTGGCAACCTCAATGCGCTCGCGCATTTCTCGCCCCGCTTCTGTCATCCCGAGACCGTCGCCATCGACAAAACCTGCACTCTGCAGACGATCGAGGCCGGCGTTGAGTTGGTCGTCGGACCACGCTCGTGTGCGTACATAGGACTTGAACGGCAAGCCCCAGTACCGCTCGGTCAGCAAGCCGATCTCCACCGCATCAAGGCCGGCGGAGATCCACGATGCCGTGTGCGCGTCGCCTCGGAATTCCCGCAACGCATCACCGAGGATGAACATCTGGCCCAGTGCGTCGTCGGCGCTCGGCTGGCTCATGACCCCGGCGAACAACGGCCGACCCTCGACCCGGCACGCATCGACAGCTCGTTGCAGACAGGACCCAACGAAGGCCAGACCGTCCGGGTCGTCGGCGCCGAGTAACCGCCGGAGCTGGCCGACGGCACCATCGTGGCGGGCGTGGCGAATGGCCGCGGCATCGGTGAGAGACCACCCGTAGGCGACCGATGGAACAACCGCAGCCGGATTGAACACGGCGAATGCCGACGCCACCACGTGGCCCGGCACCTGGCCGAGGAGCGACCCGCGGCTGGTGAAATAGGCCGGACCGTCGGGAAGGGCGACGCCGTCCATGAGGCGGGCCGACGGGGCGAACCCCAGCCGCTCGTAGTTCCGGTGACACTCCGGCGAGAAGTACACCTGCCCGATCACCGGCTCCAACGCCCCGCTGAGAGCCCGGGAGGCGGCGCGGGTGGCGTCGGAGCTGGTGGAGACGGACACGGTGGTTCGAGTGCCTACGCCACTTGGGCGGCGGCAGCGCGGTCGGCGGCCACGGCATCGAGCGATGCGTATTCGTCGCCCGTGTCCACCCAGTTTTCATATTCGATCACGCCCATCTCGGTCCACTTCTGGCGCAGCCATCCGTCGCCGGCGTCGAGCAATCCGAGCTTGCGGCAATTCGGCACGATCTTCGAAAACAGGAGCTTCTGGAAGTCCTTGTATTCGTTCGGAATCTCCAGCTGGATTTTGACCATTTTGCGCACATCAACTCCCATCCGCTCCCAGACTTCTTGCTGGAGGAAACGATCGCGCATACGGATACCGGCCTCATAAGCGAACTCCTGGCGCTCACGAATCTCGGTCTGCGTCATTCCGTCGTAGGCCTCTTTCAGCGAGATCACGCCAAAGGCGACGTGGCGGGCCTCGTCGCTCATCACATAGCGGAGGAGCTGCTTGAGGAGCGGCTCTTCGACGAGCATATGGAGAAAACCGAAGGCGGCCAGGGCGAGGCCCTCCACCATGATTTGCATGCCGAGATAGGTCATGTCCCAGCGGCTGTCTCGGATGATGTCATTGAGCAACGCCTCAAGGTGGGCGTTGATGGGATAGGTCCCGCTCAGCTTGGTGAGGAGGTACTTGGCGAACACTTCGACATGGCGGGCTTCGTCGACCACTTGGGTGGCGGCGAACAGCTTGGCGTCGTACCACGGCACCGTTTCGGTGATGCGGGCGGTGCAGATAAGAGCTCCCTGCTCGCCGTGGAGGAACTGCGAGAGACGCCAACGCTGCCCCTCCATCGCCAACTCGGTCCACTGCCTGTCGCTCCAGCCCTTGAAGAGGCCCTCCTCTTGAGCCCGGTGGCGAATCCAGTCGTCGCCGGGCGCGGCGGTCAGGAGTTGGCGGGCAGTCTTTTCTTCGTCGACGACGATCGACCAGTCCAGGTCCTTCTCGCCATCCCACTGGCTTCCCTTGGCCTTTTCGTAGAGCTTGTTCAACGCCGGACGCTCGGCCTTGCGGTAGTCCCAGGTGAAGATGGCGTCGTAGCTGGACTGGACGGACGAGAGTTCGGCCGCCATGTCCCGGTTGGTCAGCGCCATGATCGACTCGACGTCGTTCACATCGCCCCGGAGGCGTTCACGGTCGGTCAGGTAGAGGGCGGAATCAAGTGCCATGGGGGAGGTCCTTTGCGGGGTCGGCAAAACCGAGTAACTGCTCGGAAAGTCTGACGGAGGATGTGACAAACGTCAATGCTTGCGCTCGCTCAATCGCCCGGGAGAACCGCCCCGGTCCCCATTCCCCCTGCTCGACGGGGGCGTGCAAGGCTGGCGGGGTGAGCACCGAAGGTCCGCTGCGCCGTCGTCCCCGCCAAGCTCGCGCCCAGGAACGGGTGGAACGCATTCTCGACACGGCCGAACAGGTCTTTGCCGAGGTCGGATTCGGGTCCGCCACGACGAACCAAATTGCCCAGCAAGCGGGCACGTCGATCGGGTCGCTCTATGAGTTCTTTCCGAACAAAGAGGCGCTCGCCCGTGCCTTGGCGGAGCGCTACATCACCCGTATCGCTCCGGTCTACGACGCGCTGCTCGTGGATGAGCCCGAGCTCGACGGAGGCGAACTGATCAACCGTATTGTCGAGTCTCTGGATCGCTATTTCCGCGAACATCCGGGAGCGGTTCCGCTCCTCAATGGTCGTCTTACTTCGCCCGAGCTGGTGGCAGCCGGTGAACGATTACAGGGAGCGCTCGTCGCTGGCATCGACCGTCTTTTGGCCAATCGTCGGCCCGACGTGATCGCCGAACACCGCGTCACGGTAGCCGCAGTAATCGCCGAAGTGACCCGTTCGATGTTGGTCATGGCTGACCAGGTCCCCCTGAGCCGGCGCCGGGTGATCGTGCGCGAAACCGAGCGGCTGGTCGTTGGGTACCTCACCGAGACGGTGGGCGACCCGCCCGACGCCGGGACGGCGGGTCGGGCGAAGAAAGCCTCGCGATCTAGCTGATCGACGGCGTTGATGCCAAGGTCTGCGCCAAATGGGCAAAGACGTCGTCGCCGCAGAGCGCCCGCAATTCTGGCTCCAGCGTTTTCCAGGCTGGTGCTGAGCGGTTCGAGCGTTCGCCGTTGGCGAATGGATCGGTGCACCACCACTGAAGAGGCTCGCCCTCGTCGCCAAAATCCTGGCGCTCCCAGCGGCGCACGGTGGTCAGACGAAGTCCGTCGCGTTCGTCTTCGTCTATTCGCAATGGAAGTTGCCAGCAGACGTTGGGCTTTCGATGCAACGGGTTGATGCCATCAGCAAGTGCTTTGGCATGTAAGGCGCAGCCGGGCCCACCGGGAAATCCTGGGCGATTCAAGAACACACAGCCCCCGTTCACAACGCGGGTGAAGAGTTCGCCGTTAGGTTTACGCTTCCACCATTTCCGGCGATTTCCGTACGCCGCATATTGCCAGTCTTTTGTGGTCAGCTGCTTCGCTGCGGCAGAGACGACGGTGAAGTCCTCGGCGTCGGTGATTCCTGCCCCATAGGTGCAACAGCCATCGGCGCGATCAGGATTCTGTGTTGGATGAATACCGCAGCATCCCTTTCCGTACACACATTCCCATCCGCTGCCCAAAAAGAGCGCATCGAATCGCCAAATACGGTCACCCTCCATCACCTCGACCCACCTGCGGGAAAGGCCGATGGGGGTGGTGGTCATTTCCGTCTTTCCAATGATTTCAGTGCCAAACAAAGCACCGCAGCACCAATGAAGGCGACAAATGCTGATCCAAAGTTGAAACGAAAGACCGGTTTTGAACCAACAAAGGAAAACAGTGCGCCCCCGATAAAGGCGCCGACTATGCCTACAACCATGGTGAAGAGGCACCCTCGCTTTTCGAAACCGGTAATCGTCTGGGCCAAAGAGCCGGCAATCAGACCAAGAATGATCCAAGCAATCACGCCCATGGCGAAAACTCCGTTTCTACTGTTAGCCTTATGACTATGTCAGACACCACAATCACACCATCTTCTGCTTCGAATGATCCCGCTGAGCAAGCGGTTCGTCGGTATTTGGAATTTGTTGCTGATCCATCGTCGGCGGTCGATGTTGGACGAATCCATCATCTTGAAGCGTCAATTGCTGGTTCCAACGATGTGATTGCCAAGTTGAAGTTTCACGGCGATTTGCAGCGCGCTCGTGAAGGCGACGTTAGCGGGCTCCGATCGGCCTTTACCCAGCACGCCAAAGCTTGGGCCCAGCGCAATGAGGTGGGGTTAGAGGCGTTCCGCGCCCTCGGCGTCGGCGATATTGCGTTGGCCGAGGCCGGTTTCGACTTCGGTCGTGGCGCCCCGACAAAGGGACGCCCGGCCGTTAATCAGACAAAGGGACGCGCTGCCGTTAATCGCCCTCCAGTGGCGCCGAGGACAGCCAATGTCGGGTCGCCGGTCGTCCGGGAGAGCATCCTTAAGCGCACCGAACCGTTCACGTTGGCCAGCGTGATGTCCGATGTGGGGGGGTCGCTCGGCACCGTTCGCAAGGTCGTCGATGAGCTCGAGGCCTCGGGCAAAGTTCGCAATGAGGGAGCAGACAAGAGCCATTCCGGCCGCGGGCGTGCTCCGCACCTGTTTCGCGTTTTGTAAGAAGACGGCCGAAGGCGGTGCTCCGGCGCCCGCGCTCACGTCCACGTACGCACCGATCCTCGGCGCGGTAGCCAGTGTGCACATCACCGGGCCAGCCGACGCGTGGCCCGGCGGGTCGTCGAGTCGTCATCAAGTCACTCGACGTACAGGAGAGCGCGGTTTTCGCCGCTCCGTCCGGCGTCGGAGCTGGCCGCTGGCGTGACGGGAGGTGGTCAGGTCGTCCCAGGAGCTGACCGCGTTACTTGCGCCGGCATTGTGGTGGCAAGAGCGCCGCGGGAGGATCGCGAACCCGGCAGTTCGTCGCACGCGAGGGCGGCCACACGGACGCCCTCGACCGAGGTGAACCATCAGGTCCACAAATGCCGAACGAAGCCGGTAGACATGATTCTGAAGCCTGGCCCTGGCGGTGACCGGCGGGTCTTCTGGCCAGAGCACATCGATGAAGTCGACGTCGTTACGGGCGCCCGAGGCGTGGCGGAAGTTCACCCCCCACGGCGCGGGGTGAAGGCAACATGATTCGTCCCCGTGCTGTGATGGCGGGGCCGCTTCAACAAGTGTGTCGTATCGGTGAGCCAACCAAGGAGAGAACATGACGATAAGAGTGGTCCAGTGGGGGAGTGGGAACGTCGGACGTTCGGCGGTTAGGACGGTGGCGGCCCGACCGGACATGGACCTCGTCGGACTCCTCGTCAACAATCCCGACAAGGTCGGCCGAGACATCGGTGAAATCGCAGGTATCGGCAAGATTGGTATTACGGCGACCGACGACGTCGAGGAGATCATCGCCCTCGACGCTGATGTGGTGCTCCACATGCCACTGCCGTCGCTCGTGTACGGCGACGATCCGGGTGCCGATCTCGACAATTTCTGCCGGTTGCTGGCAAGCGGCAAGCACGTGATCACCACAGTCGGCTACAGGTACCCGAAGGTCTACGGCGACGAAGTGATGGGTCGACTGTCGGACGCGTGCACGGCCGGGGGAGTTGCCTTCCACGGGACGGGAGCGAACCCAGGCTGGTTCGGCGATCTCCTCCCTCTGCTCCTGTCCGGGCTGTCACTACGAATCGACCAGATCAGCGTGCAGGAGGTCAGTACGTTCCAGCACTATCCGGCGCCCGAGATCATGTTCGACATGATGAACTTCGGATGCACACCAGAGGAATTCGAGTTGCGTTCCGGACGATACCGAATCTGGCTCGACGGGCTCTTCACTGAGGCGGTGCAGATGGTTGCCGACGGCATAGAGGCAAAGGTCGACGAGGTGACGTCGACCATGGCGACGTGGGTGACAGATCGCGACCTCGACACCGCCGCCGGGACCGTGGGTGCCGGAGCGGTGGCCGGTCAGCGTTGGCATTGGCACGCAATGGTCGACGGACGGCCTCTGGTGCAGCAGGAGACCGTGTGGCGAATGCACGTCGACGTAGCACCGGAGTGGCCAGCAGGAAATTGGTCGGTGCACATTTCAGGTGAACCCGACATGCATGTGGAGCTACCGCACTCGTGGAACCGAGACGTCCTCGGGTCGACAGCTGCCCACGCGATCAACGCCATTCCGTACGTGGTCGAGGCCGGGTCCGGGGTGAAGACATTCCTCGATCTGCCGCTGATCGCAGGAAGAGGCAGTGCCTCCAAAGTGGCGTACCGGCAAGTCCGTTAGCAATGGCCCAAACTTCCTGAAGCGGCCAAGACGTTGAAACCTCATTTTGCCCGGCTGGCAGCGTTGTGCGGGCGGCAGGAATCGAACCTGGACATCTTTGGACACCAGGACCTAAATCGCCCCATGGTTCATTCCCACGAGCCACAATGCCGATCTCGTCAAAGGTCCGCGTTGCTACATAAATACCACCACTGGTAGCATCAAAGTATGAAAGTGAGCGTGAGTCTGCCGGTCGACGACATCGAGTTCCTCGACCGGTTCGCGTCCAGCCAGGGAATTGGGTCACGATCGGCTGTCGTCCATAAAGCGGTCCGGTTGCTGCGAGCCACTGAACTGGGCCCCGCCTACGAACACGCATGGGCCGACTGGGCCGACCAGGAAGGCGGCGACGCGTGGGACGCCGTCGCTGGGGACGGGCTGAGCTGATGCGTCGCGGTGAGATCCGCCTCGTCGATCTCGACCCAACGAAAGGGGCCGAGGCGAACAAGCGACGACCAGCGGTCATCGTGAGCAACGATGGAGCTAACACCACAGCGGCACGACTCGGACGCGGCGTCTTGACCGTCGTGCCGGTGACCTCCAACATCGAACGGGTTT
>JAYVSS010000378.1:0-2792 GCA_043775075.1 Acidimicrobiia bacterium | reverse complement strand
GCCGGCCAGGCCGGTGGAGACCAGGCGAGGGTCGCCTTCACCCACCACTTCTCCGGCCGGAGCGACCATCACGCCGTAGCCATGCGTGCGTTCGAGGTGGCGTTGAGACCAGGTCTCAGTCTTCAGAGCGACTCGATCGAGCGCCCCCACCGCGACTAATTTTTCGCTTCCGTCGATAACGTATCGGTCCATATCAACGTCGAGCACCCGAAGGTAGTCAACCGAGAGCACCTTATTGAGGGCGGCGACAGTGCGAGGAGCGGGACCCCAGATGCGGGCGTTCGACGCCAGTTCGTCCGCCACTTTCGTCCGGGTCGCCAACGCCGTCGATGTGGGGGTCGAGGCCGTGGCGGTCAACGGTTTGTCGAGCACGCCAGACAGTCCGTACGCGGCGCGCGTAGCGTCGATATTTCGTTGGATCGAACGGGTTTCGATGGCCGGCGAGTTCGGCTTTACCTGAAGCTGACGATAAGCGCGCGGAATAATTTGATTAATGACCAACAGCGCCACGATCGACGCCGCCACCGCGACACCAGGAACGACGAGGTCGTGCTTCAGACGTCCATACAGGATCGCCGCGGCGACGAGAAAGGCAATCCCCGCAAGTATCAGAAGACCGGGAAGGCGGGTCCGCAAGTCAGTTGCGCCAGGACCATCCACGTAGCCACTCCCGCTCGCCACCAGCTGCCAACGATCAAGCAGAAGCCCAATCGCCCGCAGCACAAACCAAGCTGCGCCAAAGATTGAGACAAGCATGCGAAGTGACTGAGGTAGACGACCACCAGGCTGACCGGGCCGCCACGCCCCCACAATATGCGCACTTATAATAACAACAAACATCATGACGGCAGTAACTGCGAGCAGCCACCCGGTAATCGCCCGAAGAAACGGGAGCTCGAAAAGATAGAACCCCAACGGTCGGTGGAAGACCGGGTCCCTAGGACCGACGCCACGATCACCGTTTGCCATCATCAGCACGATTGATGTGTTGTGTGTCAGAGCAGGCGCTAGCAACATCACCAGCGCCGCCACGGCCGCCGCGCCGGCCGCTCGTGCCCGGCCACCGAACAGAAAACGCAACCGTGCCGCCGTGGAGTCCGGCGGGTCAAACGGCGCGGCCCGGCCGACCGATCGAACAACAATCACCCCAACCAGAGCAACGATAAGTGTGCCTATTACAAATAGGGCGATGGTGGTGAGTAAGCGAGTCCGCCAAACGCTGGCCTGTCCGAGGTCAGAGAACCACCATGAATCGGTGAGCAACCCGGCGGCCCCTCGGCTTGCTGAGAGCAACGCAACGGCGGCCCCCACCGCAAGGAAGGCCACCGGGCGGCGCGGTCGTCCAACTCGAATTGGGGGGCTCAGCGGGGCGGCCCGCCTTGCCGACGAGCCGTCGCCAACATCACTTCCAGGAGCCGACATAGGCGTGCGAGCCTACGGGCCCGGCGAGGCCGCCGTTGTTACGCAGCTACCGGTGCCTGGTGGCGGATCAACAAATCGAGACGCTCGATCGTCCACAGTCGATACGTACCGGCGATTCGTTCCGGAAGATCGGCCGCATCCCCGGTGCCGACGCTGACCTGTTCGAGAGCTGCGGCAAAGTCGGCACGAATGGCGCCGCATATTTGATCGATCATCTCGCGCAGGTGCTCGGTCGTAGTCCGTGACCCGGCGTCGACCAGCGCCGCACCAACAGCATCGTGCAACCGGTCGCGGTGATCGGCCGGTGAACCGAGCAACGCATCAATGACCGGGACGCCGCGGGCCGTACGCAGGGCAACCAGCGCGGAGCCCTGCTCATCACGGAGATGACGCTTCACTGACCGCGCCAATCGTTGGGCAACGAGATCGGCAATCTCATTCGGATTTTGGCCGAGATCTCCGGTGACGGTAGCGCCGGTCGCCCCGTGGGAGTCGATTTCCATCAACGACTCAGGGCCAGCCAGGCCGTGGTGGTCGGCCGAGGTGACGTCAATGACGACGACCGACATTTCATCGGTGGCGTCGGTGGACGCGGGTTCGACGAAGGTGGCCTTCGTGGTGCGTGACGCTCGTGCTTTCTTCGTCGTGGTTGCCGTCTCCGCCAGGAGAACGCGAGCCTGGTCGGCGGCCTCGGTCCGCTCCGCCCGGAGCCGGGCAAAGAGGTCGTCCACCGAGGCTGGTTTCACCACCGTATCAACGGGCAGCTCGGGGGATTCAGCCGACGCAGACTCGGCAGGCAGCTCGGGGGATTCAGCTTCTTGGTGCTCACCCCCGGCATCGGTGGACAGCGGCCGGTCGACAACCTCCACCGAATCCACTTCCTCGACCTCCGCCACGGCATCGACACCGGCATCGGTTACCTCCGCTCGGTCGGCCACGAGAGGTCGGCCCGACGATGTGGACGACGTCAGGAAGCGGCCGCCGAACAGCTCAGCCTCAAGTTCCTCAACCGTCGGGACCGGCTCGCTGGCGACCCGGCGGCCGGCGGTTTCGGCGGCGAGGCGAGCTTCCACTTCGGCGGTGGAAAGGTCACGGGACGCGTCCTCGACCACCCGGCGAGCGTCGCGCAGCGTCTCCAGCAGTTTTTCCCGAGCGACACGCAGCTGCTCTAACTGCACATGGGCCGTTCGGCGACGCTTGGCCAGATCGCCAAGAATGCGCTCGCGCACGGCCCGGGCTTCGGTGATCATCAATCGGGCCTGATCACGAGCCTGTTCGGGGTCCACGGGAACCTCCGCCAGCGCCGCCTCGATCGCCGCGCTGCGTTCGGCCGAGGGCTTGCCCCGAGACTCGGCCCGGGCCCGGAGAAC
>JAYVSS010000377.1:0-4251 GCA_043775075.1 Acidimicrobiia bacterium | reverse complement strand
ATAAGTACGCGGCCGCGGCGATGGCATCGAGCGCGGATTGCAAATCAGCCGGTACCTCGGCGTCCTTTTGGCGATAGGCCGCCTCCCACCTTCCGTCGGCCTTCGCTCGGTCGATCTGCCGTTGTCCCGTGGCCCTCATGCGACCCGCCTGTTGCAGACGTTCGACATGGTCACGGTTGCGCTGGGACCACATGCTTCGTTCCCGACGCGGCGTGAACACCTGCAGGTGATGGGCATCGTCCAGCGAACCGGCCTGCCCATCAATCCACCCAAAGCACAGCGCCGCGTCGAGCGCCTCGGCGTAGGTGATGCCGGGCGCCACCGCGGCCTTACGCCGCAACCGCAGGCGCACCCCGTCATGGTCCGGGTTGGCCTCCAGGAAGGCTTCCCAATCGGCCAGCGTGTCGACGATGACCGTTGGCTTGTCCCGAGCAGCGACCATGCGGTGGCAGATCTAGATGCGTGGGTTACGGCTAATCGCCACGGCGACGGGACCGTCGGCATTGGCGAGGCTGATCGCTCCAGCGCCGGCCGAAACGGCATCGGCACCGTTGGCGGCGTGGTAGCTCGACCGGGTTAGCGGTGACGCTTCGACGTGGGAAAAACCGAGTTCAATTCCATAGGCGCGCAGATCATCGAACTCCGCCGGCGCCCACCAACGGGCGACGGGCAGATGGGTGGTCGTGGGCCGTAGATACTGCCCGATGGTCAGAATAGAAACGCCAACGGACCGAAGGTCAACCATCGCTTGGCCCACTTCACCAGCCGTTTCGCCCAGCCCCACCATCATTCCCGACTTGGTAACCAATCCGGCGGCGAATGATCGGGCCAACATCGTAAGTGAACGTGCATACGCGGCACTTGGACGCACCGCCCGCTGGAGTCGGGCCACGGTCTCCAGGTTGTGGTTCATCACGTCGGGGCGAGCGTCAACTATGAGCTGGAACGCCGATGACGATCCCTTGAGATCAGAGATCAGGACCTCCACTCGCGCCTGCGAGTTGCGGGCCCGTACCGCTGCGATGCACGCCGCCACATGAGCCGCACCACCGTCGGCCAGATCGTCTCGCGCCACCATCGTGAGCACGGCGTGGCGAAGGTTCATTCGTTCGACGGCCTCAGCCACTCGGCCGGGTTCGTCGGCATCAGGCGGGAGCGGCTTACTCGTGTCCACGAGACAGAAACCGCACGCCCGCGTGCATCGCTCTCCGAGCACCATGAACGTGGCTGTGCCGGCATTCCAGCAATCAAAGATGTTCGGACAGCCAGCCTCTTCGCACACGGTGACGAGGTTGAGGTCGGCCACCGTTTTCTTCAGAGCTCGATACTCCGGACCCATATTCGCCTTGACGCGTAACCAGTCCGGCTTGCGCTCCGAAATCATGAGCGCGCTTGACGTGTCGACGCCGGCCTGCTGGAGGCGACCAACGGCTTTCGATCCGGGGCCTGCTCCAAGGGAGAAGGGGGCGAGGTCCTCCGGACGTTCGCGCCACACGACGTCTGCGCGATCGATTCCTGACGCCGCCCACTGCGACCTCGCTGCTCGGGCAACGACGGTGTCCACCACGTGCTGCATCGACACGTCGATCCCTTCAGCGGCCAGCGAGGTCACGCCGAACTCGGTGATGCCGCATGGCACGATGTGGGCAAACATCGAGAGCACGTCGCGGTCCACGTTGAGCGAGAAGCCGTGCATCGAGCGGCCTCGGCTTAGACGCACCCCAACGGCGGCAATCTTGCGCGGAGCGACCGATGCTGTCGCCACCCACACTCCGTTCTTTCCGCGCACCCGGCCCACGTCGGTCAACCCAAGGTCAGTACACGTATCAATAACTAACTGCTCGACCGCAGTCACGTACGCCACCGTGTCTGCCATGCCTCCGCCGCGTTTGCCTGGCACCGACAGAATCGGATACCCCACTAACTGGCCGGGCCCGTGATAGGTGACGTCGCCCCCCCGGTCGGCCGTGACCAACGACGCGCCGACCGCGGACGGTTCCACGAGAACGTTCGCCGGGTCCGCCCTCACCCCGAGGGTGTAGGTCGGCGGGTGCTCCAGAAGCAGGAGGTAGTTCGATGCGCCGCGAAAGAGCGAGCGTTGGAGATCGAGCGCTTCCTCGTAGGGAACTCGCCCGAGCCAGCGGACATTCAGCATGGGGCCATCTTCAGCAACGAACTCGGGTTAGAGCTCGCTACCCCAATCGCGAGTTTCGAGGTTCTTCTTGACTTCGTGGAGAAAGCTCGCGGAGTACGCGCCGTCGAAGGCCCGATGGTCCCACGACAGGCCGATCATGCCCATCGGCCGGATGGCAATGCTTTCTTCACCGCCCGGATGTTCCACCACCACCGGCTTCTTCTTCACGCTGGTAACGCTGAGAATACCGACCTGCGGCTGGTTGATGATCGACTGCATGAGGTCAACGCCGTAGGCCCCCGCGTTAGAGATCGTGAATGTGCCACCCGAAATGTCGTCGGGCGTCAGCTTCTTGCTACGAGCGCGGGATGCAAGATCGGAAATATCGCGAGCGATCGCCCGCATACGCTTGCCGTCGGCATCTCGCACGATCGGGACCATGAGGCCGTTGAAATCGAGATCCACAGCAATGCCGAGGTTCACACTGTGGTGCACGATGAGCGAGTCGCCAGCGACCGACGCATTCACGTGCGGGTAGACCCGCATTGCGTCGACCACGGCCCGAGCGATGAACGGCAGATAGGTCAGCGAGAAGCCTTCGTCGGCCTTGAAACTTTCCTTCTTCGCAGTACGGACCTTGTCGATTGACGAAAAGTCGATCTCGATGGCGATGAACGCGTGGGGCGACGTGGCCAGCGACATGATCATGTGCTCGCCGGTACGGCGACGAATGTTGTTGAACGCCACCACTTCGTCGCGAGCACCCAGCCGCGGGGCCACGGCGGGCACCGAAGCAGCCGCCATCGCCGGTACCGATGCGACGACGGGGGGCGCCACGGAAGCAGTTGACAGGGCCGTGGATGTTGCTGGTGCTGGTGCTGGTGCTGGTGCTGGTGCTGGTGCTGGTGCTGGTGCTGGTGCTGGTGCAACGACGGACGCTTCGACGATCTGCGGTGCGGGCTGAGCCGGCGGCGCCGAGGGCGCCGAGGGCGCAGTGGCGAGACCGGACGCGACCCGGGTGTCGATGGCACCGAGCACGTCTTCGCGTGTGATGCGTCCACCGGCGCCGGTTCCGACGATGGCGGCCGGGTCGAGCCCGTTTTCGTTAATGAGCTTGCGAACGACGGGCGACAGGACCTTGTCCATGCCCTCGGCACTGGCGGCGAGTGGAGCGGAAGCGGGCGCCACCGAAGCGGGCGCCACCGGAGCAGGGGCCTCCGCCGCAGGCACCGAAGCAGGGGCCACCGAAGCAGGGGCCACCGAAGCAGGGGCCTCCGAAGCAGGCGCCACCGAAGCAGGGGCCTCCGCCGCAGGCACCGGAGCAGCCTGCGGTGGGGCGACCGGCGCAGGGGCCGCCGCCGAAGCAGCACCGGCCTCAGCGGTGATCACGGCCAGCACGGTGCCCACGTCCACAGTGTCGCCTTCAGCGATACGGATTTCCGCGAGGAAGCCCGCGGCGGGCGAAGACACTTCAGAGTCGACCTTGTCGGTCGAGACTTCGAAGAGCAATTCGTCTTGCTCGACGCGATCGCCGACCTTTTTGAACCACTTGGTGATCGTTCCCTCGGTCACGGTTTCACCGAGTTGGGGCATGGTTACGTCAGACATGGCAGGGCTTTCGATGAGAGAACGTAGGTGTACAGAGTAAAAAGCTAAGCGAGCAGATCAACCGTTGAGCGGACGACCGAGAAGGTGAAGCATCGCCTCACCAAAGGTCTCCGAGAGCGACGGATGAGGCTGGATGAACGCCGCGACTTCGTCGACCGACGCTTCCCAGTTCACCGCCAGGTACGCCTGACCCAGTTGCTCGGTCACCCACGGGCCGGCCATATGCACACCGAGGATTTGGCCGGGACGACCGTCCGGACCCTTCTTGGCAATGACCTTCACGAGACCGTCGGTTTCGCCCACGATCTTGGCTCGACTGTTGCCGATGAATCGCTCCTTCACCACGGCCACGTCGTACCCGGCCGCCCGTGCTTGCTCCTCCGACAGTCCGGCAAACGCAACTTCGGGGTGGCAGTAGATGCACCACGGCACGCGTGAGTAGTCAATCGGCACGGCGGATTCACCGAGGATCGTCTTAATCGCCAGGATCGCCTCGGCGTACCCGATGT
>JAYVSS010000376.1:0-2898 GCA_043775075.1 Acidimicrobiia bacterium | reverse complement strand
ACTAGTCAGTCTTGCGACGCACCGCTGGATGCGGAAGGAAAACCGGCTTGCCCTTTTTCAATCGCTTAGAAAGTACCTTGGCGAGCTGGGCGTACACCGCGTAGCCGGTGATTTCACGCAGCTCGTCTTCGAGGGTCATCCACACTGGATTTTTGTCGCCAAACGCCTCGTCGGTTTCGGTGCACCACCAGTGAAACTCTTGGCCCCCCTCACCCCAATCACGACGCTTCCATTCACGTACCGTGGTCGTCACGTGGCCATTCACGTCGGTTTCGTCGCTCCGACGAAGGGGTAGTTGCCAGCACACCTCGGGCTTCCAATCGAGCGGACGTTCGCCCGCCTCCAGCGCCGCTCGGTGCAACGCGCAGCCGCCACCGCCGGGAAAATCCGGTGGGTTCAAGAACATGCATGCCCCGTTGACCACGCGGGTCACGTGCACGCCTTCGTCGTTTCTCGCCGTTGGCCGTTGGCGGCGCGCCGACGAGGCCGAGAACCACTGATCGTCGCGGAGCCGAGCGACGCTCGCCGTCAACTTCAGGCGATCGTCCTCGTCGGTCAGGTGGGCGCCATGTGAGCAACACCCCTGACCGAGCGCGGTGGCATCGTCGGACAGGATCCCCTTACACCCCCGCCCAAAAATGCATGACCAATTGCTCGCCAGGAACGTGACATCGAAGACCCACGTTCGATCTTCTTTCGAATCTTCAAACGAGAGCAGTTCGTGGAGGTCTTCGGGTCGGGCCACGCAAGAACGGTAGTCGGCCGCTCGGCCAAAGCTGCGTCGGCTCGGCTACGAATCACGATCCCGAGCCGACCCCGCGACGACCACTCGTTTTCGAGCGACCCAACCGCCGTCCCACGTTCAGCGTCAGGTGAACCCAACCCGGCGTCAGGTGAACCCAACTCGGCAAGAATGCCGCCCTCACACCAGAATTGGGGGCGGGTTGGGTTCAGGGCCAACCGGTGGGTCCAGTCGCTCCGGGCCGAGCGAGGGCGCTAATCGGTGAAGTAGCCACCGTCGGGATGCAGGATCGTGCCGGTCATGTAGCTAGCGTCGTCGCTCGCGAGGAAAGAAACGACGGCGGCGACCTCCTCGGGACGACCAACGCGCCCCATCGGAATTCGTTGGGCGAGATCGGCCCGACGGTCCTCCGGGAGCAGCTCGATCATCTGCGTCATGTTGGTGGCAATGTATCCGGGCCCGATGGCATTCACTCGAATCTTCGCCGCCGCCAACTCGCGGGCCGCCTTCTTCGTCAACATCCAGACACCAGCTTTAGACACGGTGTATGCCAGCGGACCGGCGTCGGGATTCTTTGCGGCGATAGACGCAATGGTAATGATGGCTCCACCGTTTCCTGCGTCGACCATCTTGTCGGCGCACGCCTGCATCGCGAGCAGGGTGCCGGTGAGGTTGACGTCGATGACGCGCCGCCATGAGTCCACGTCGAGATCGATGAATGTGCGCCACGGCGTTTCGAGGTTGGCGAGGTTGGCGCCAATCATCTTCACGTCCGCCTCAATATCGCCGGACGAATACTTGGCATGGCTGATCCCGGCGGCCGTCAGAAGAATGTCGAGTCGACCCCAGGTCGTGATGGCCAGTTGCGCCATGGCTTCGTTGTCCACGCGGTTCGACGCATCGAGCCGAAGGGTCACGGCGCTCCCGCCAGCCGCTTGGACGAGACGCGCCGTCTCGGCGGCCGACGCCTCCTGCACATCGGCGATCACCACCTTCGCTCCATCGGCGGCGAGCCGTAGAGCACTGGCCCGACCGATCCCGTTTCCCCCACCGGTGACAACGGCGACGCGACCGGCGAGTCGGCCCGGCGCGGTCGACGAACCTGCCGTGGATAAGTGTTCAGATGACATAGCGACTCCTGGAGACCAGTGACGAAGGGAATTTGGCGATGACCCAAGGAGGGCGCGGCGATAGGTCAACGTTTCTTCGGTCGACCGCCTTGGCGGCCAGCAAGCTGGCCGTTCCATTCTGCTGTGTTTCCTCGTCGCCTCGCCTATCGGCTCGCGCCCCAAGCGCACGTCACTAGGGTCGACCAACTGTGTTCGGCGCAACGTCTCTTCGACCGTTACGCCACCGAAACTTCGCGCTGCTGTGGTCGGCGAGTCTGGTTTCCAATATCGGCACGTGGATGGAGATCGTGGCCATCGGTTCGTTGTTGGCCAAGGGCACCGGGCGGGCTCGCGATTTGGGGATCCTCGCCGCTGCGGGATTCCTGCCTACGGCCGTCTTTGCTCCCCTCGGCGGGGCATTATCTGATCGGGTGCCCCGTAAGGCGTTCCTGCTCGCCACGCTCGGATTCGACACCGCTCTCGCCATTGTCTTGGCGGTGGTGCTGGGGACTGGTCGGTGGACGCCGGGATTGCTCTGGGCCATCGTCTTTGTCGAGGGATGTTCCGGTGCACTGTCGCTCCCGAACCGCCAGGCGCTCATGCCCGAACTAGTCCCGGCAGAAGATCTCTCCGCCGCTGTGGGCCTCGGATCGATCTCGTGGAACGGAGGGCGGGTGGTGGGCCCACTGCTCGGTGGGGTGGTCATCGCTGCATTCGGGACCACCTGGGCGGTCGTAGCCAACGCCGCCAGCTTCGTGGCCATGCTCGTCGCCGTCTTGTTCATTCAGCTTCCCGCACGACCCCTGGCCCGCGCCGTTGGAGGAGTGATCACCCAGCTGAGGGTCGCCGCCCGCCACGTTCGGTCCCGACGACGAAGTCGATTTGCCATCGCATCGATTATCGCCCTGGCGGCGACGGCTGGCCCCTTCATCGGAATGCTCCCGATTGTGGCCCACAACGTGTTTCGCGGTGGGGCGGGCACGACGTCGATATTTGTGACGGCGCAAGGAGTCGGCGCGATCGTCGGCGCGCTGTACGTTCCGAGAT
>JAYVSS010000375.1:0-2809 GCA_043775075.1 Acidimicrobiia bacterium | reverse complement strand
ACCCGATCGAGACGTAACGTGCGTCGGAGCACTCGTAGACGTCGTAGAAGTGAGCGCCGGTATCGAGCAGATTAGTGCCGCGTTCGGGGTTCCAAATTCCCATCGCCGAAAACGAGTGGAACATCGTCATCAACGTTGCTGCGCCGTCCACCATTGCCGCATCAACGACCTGGCCCATACCGGATCGTTGCGCCTCCAACATGGCGCACACGAGACCGAAGGCCAGAAACATTCCTCCACCACCGAAATCGCCAACGAGATTGAGCGGTGGCACCGGCGCCTGGCCCGCTCGGCCGATCGGCTCCAATGCCCCGGCAAGGGAGATGTAGTTGATGTCGTGGCCTGCGGCCTGGGCGTAAGGGCCGGTTTGGCCCCACCCGGTCATGCGTCCGTAGACAAGCTTGGGATTGCGGGCCAGGCACTCGTCGGGCCCGAGGCCGAGCCGTTCGGTCACACCGGGTCGAAAGCCTTCGAACAGCGCGTCGGCCTTGTCGACCAGACGCATGACCGCCTCCACACCGTCCGGGCTCTTCAGATCGATTCCGATAGAGCGTCGACCGCGGTTGGAAATGTCCTTTGGCGGATTGGCCGTATCGCCACCACGGACGGCCTGAGACCGCTCAACCCGTATGACGGTGGCGCCCATGTCCGACAGGAGCATGCCGGCGAACGGCCCGGGACCGATGCCGGCAAGTTCGATGATGGTGAAGCCAGAAAGTGGACCGCTCATGCCCCACACTCTCAGCCAGGGAAGCCAGACCGGGCAAGTCGGGCCCTGCGTGGCGAGGTCCTAGCTGTTGGCGACGACTCTGGTACCGGTCACGTAGTCGACGAGACGGCGTCGATGGGGTGACATCAGGACCACGAACATGTCGGGGACAGCGAGCGGAGCAAGCAGCATCACGGTACCGCGGACGATGGCCTGACCGGCCGACGCCTCGTCGCCATTGGCCCGCACGAGTCGAAGTCCGAGCAGCAGCTTTCCGGGGGTAGCCCGCCAGAGGAGGAGCGGCACGAGCGACAAAAGCACCCACGCCGCGAGTGCAGATACGGCTTTCCCCTGAACCGGCGGCAGCAGGTTGGGGTAGGCCGAGTTCAGCGCCCGAAAGGCGAGAAAGAACACCGCACCATGCATGGCGTAGTCAAGAATGAATGCAATGAGGCGGGCCGAGTGGTCTGGCAAATGCTTGCCCCCGGCGCCTCGACCAAACAGGTGGAACTCACGCTCTCGCCGCATCAGTTGCTCCACGGTGAGCGGCGTTTCCCTCGTCGGCTCACCGGCGAGCGGCTCCGGAATATCCCACCACGACTCAACGTCGGCCGGGAGCCACCAATTCGCCCGGGATTTGTCCTGCTCCACGTTCGCCGGGTCGGCCACAGCGGCCGCAACGGCCACAACGGCCACAACCGTCAAAACGGGAACGGGGGAATCGAGGAGCACCGCTCCGTCATCAGCTACGTCCATCCCCTGCGGCGCGGCCCCGGAGGATGTGAGATCTTCCCTCGAGACCCGCTTGAACCGACTCATTGCGATGATCATCGGCGGGTCGCGCTGGCGATCAGATCATCAATCTTGATGACCTGGGCTCAATCGATCAGGCGGGCCGGCTGAGATGGAGCTCGACAGATGGATGACCTGGGCTCAATCGATCAGGCGGGCAGACTGGACGCATGCCCGCTGCAGCAACGCCCACCATCCGCGCCGTCGCCCCGGGCCGGGTCAACATCATTGGCGACCACACCGACTACACCGGCGGCCTGTGTTTTCCGATGGCCATTCACCTGGCCACTGAGATCATCGGATACCGGACGGAGACGGACGGCGTGCGGCTGCGCTCGGACGACGAACCCGAGCCAGCCGACGTTTCACTCGACGTGGCCGACCCCACGAAAGCGACGCCCGGCTGGGCTCGCTATGTCGCTGGCGTCATCCATGAGCTCCGGCCGCGGCACGGATTCCGGGGAGACGTGTCGACCACCATCCCCATCGGCGCGGGTTTGTCATCGAGTGCGGCGTTCGAAGTGGCCCTAGCCCTGGCGCTGGGCTTTGAAGGTTCGGTGCTTCAACTTGCCGAACTCTGCCAACGGGCCGAGCAGGTGGCATCGGGGGTGCCATGTGGCATCCTCGACCAACTTTCCAGTGCCGGTGGGCGCCGCGGGAAGGCGATGATCATGGATTGCCACGACCTCTCGCTGACCTATGTGGACATGCCTGATCATGCCGACGTCGTCGTCGTCTACTCCGGTCAAGAGCGAGAACTTTCCGGCTCGGAGTATCCGTTGCGAGTGGCCCAGTGCGCCGCCGCCGAGGCGATTGTTGGGCCGCTGCGATTGGCGTCACTCTCGGCCCTGGGCGACATCGACGATCAGGTCGTGTCCCGTCGAGCCCGACACGTCATCACGGAAAACCAGCGGGTGAGGGACTTCGCTGCGGCGCTGGCCGAAGACGACGTTCGGAGCGCTGGTGCCCTCATGACGCAGAGCCATGTGAGCCTGCGTGACGACTACGAAACGTCGACCCCGATAGTTGATGCACTTATTACTTCGTTGCTCGACACGCCTGGCGTGTACGGCGCGCGCATCACCGGGGGTGGCTTCGGCGGCTGCGTCGTTGCGTTGAGCGAGCCGGGCGCGCTGGACATCGGTTGGGTGGTCCGCCCTTCGGAGGGCGCCCGCCTCGCGTAACGTCACCTACGGGCCCGAACTACGGTGCTCGTGCCGACTCGTACCATCGCCACTGAACCACTCAACTGAACCACTCAACTGAACCACTCAACTGAACCACTCAACTGAACCACTCAACTGAACC
>JAYVSS010000374.1:0-25852 GCA_043775075.1 Acidimicrobiia bacterium | reverse complement strand
CTCGCCGGAGCCGGAGACTTCGCATCATGGATCGGGTCCTCGGCCGCGATCGTCGGGTTCGCTGCGCCGGTAGACCAGCTTCGCCTGTTCGATGTGGGACGACAGGCGCAGAACATGATGATTGCCGCTCACGCCGAAGGCATCGGGTCCTGTCCGGTCACGTTGCAACATGCGGACCAAGCCCGCGCCGCAGTGGGGCTCCCGCAGGATTGGGTCATGCCGATGGTCATCACGTTGGGGTATCCCGTGGCGGACCATCCGGACAGCCCGTTAAAGCGCCCGCGCGTCTCGCTCGATGAGTTGGTGCGGTTCAACCGCTTCGCCTGACTCGTTCCGACGCGACTGCGCGCCGGTCAGACGGTCACGCGAAAGAGGGTTGACCATGAACGAACCCACGCACGACAAGGTCCTCGATGAGGTCCGCACCTGGATCGACGGCGCTTGGGACCCAACACTGGCGCTCGTCGAGTGGCGGACGCGGCTCCTCGATTCGGGATGGGCCGTCCCATCGTGGCCTCGCCGCTGGTTCGGCCGTGAGCTCCCCGCTGGGTCGACGCCGCGGTGGCCGACGAGCTCAGCCAGGCGCCCGATACGACCTCGCGTCGCTCGCGGCAACGGCCGAGCTCGACGGCGATGAGTGGATCGTGCGAGGACAAAAGCTGTGGAGCACCAGCGCCCCAGCATGCCGATTTCGGCATGCTGCTGGCGCGTACCGACCGAAGCGTGCCCAGGCATGCGGGCATCTCTTACTTCGTGCTGCCGATTCATCAACCCGGAGTCGAGGTTCGTCCGATCCGGCAGATGAACTACCACGCCTCGTTCAACGAGATCTTCCTCACCGATGCTCGAATCCCCGCCGCCAATCTCGTCGGGGCGATTGGCGATGGATGGAACGTCGCCCGGACCACGGGAAGGCAATAGGCCCGGAAGGCTCGCTCGGAAAGCTGGCCGCCTCCGAGGTGGCGCGCCGGGCCGCTCGGGTGCACACTTCGATCGCCGGGGGGATGGCCATGCTCGCCGCCGCAGACGATCCCCAGCATGGTGTGGTGGCCGAGGTGCTGCTGTCTACCCCCGCCCAATCGATCGCCGGCGGCACCGACGAGATCCAGCACAACATCATCGGCGAGAAGATCCTCGGTCTGCCCCGCGAGTCATCTTGACCCGACGGTCGTCTCGTCGGGAACAACACTCCTGACTGCGCCGTGGACCCGCCTCCGTTCATGACAAATGATCCGCTTGGCCCGCGGCGGAGCCAGCTGCGATCATTAGTCATGACCGAGCCTGGAGCCATCCCCCAGACCATCGATGCGCTGAGTGCGTCGTTCCTCACCGTTGCCCTGGAGTCCGTTGCCGACGGGGCGGTCGTGACGGCGGTCAGCGCCGACGACATCGGTGCCGGCGTCGGTGTTTTCGGAACGATCGCCAGGCTCCGTCTCACGTGGGACCGTGAGCCGGCTAACGGACCGACCACCCTGATCGCCAAGTTCCCGACTGCGGCGCCAGCGAACCGTGCCGTCGGCCTCGTGCTCGGCTTGTATGAGCGCGAGCACCGCTTCTACTCCGAAGCCGCTGATCGGGTTCCGGTGCGCGTGCCGAGGTGTTACTTCACGTCCGGGAACGCCACCGATGGCACCTACCTCCTTCTCCTCGAAGACCTCGCCGGTCTGGAGGGAGGAGACCAGCTCGCCGGACTCGGCCCGCGGCGCGCCCAGATGATCATCGAGCAACTCGCCGCCATGCATGCGCAATGGTGGGACACCCCAGAGCTCGATTCGATCACCTGGCTCCCGGTGCAGAACGATCCCTTTTATCTAGCGGCTGTCCCGCCGATCGTCACCGCCGGTGTTGCTGCGCTGCCCCCTCTCGCATCGACGCTGCCGGAAGGCTCACTTGAGTTGGCGAAGCGGGTCGACGCCTCCTTCATCGACCTCATTCACGCCTGTGCCGCCGGACCGCGGACGTTCGTCCACGGTGACGCCCGGCTCGACAACCTGTTCTTCGCGCTCGACACCGATGATGCCGTGTTCATCGACTGGCAGCTCTCATTGCGCTGCCGAGGTATCTATGACGTGGTGTGGCTGCTGGCGACCTCCATGGATCCCGAAGTCCAGAACACATCAGCGCAAGCCTTGCTCGGGTCGTACCAGACCGCCCTCGCATCGCACGGGGTCAAGGTGTCCTCCCATGACCTGCGTCGGGCGGCCGCCGAGCACGCCGCATATCTGCTTTCGGGGCCACTGTCGCTGATCGGCACCTTCGACTTCTCCGAAGCCGGCAACGGGCGAGCCGCGGCGCTCACGAAGAAGTGGGTGGCCCGGGGCTTCAATCTCGCGCTTCTCCTGGGTGCCGCTGACGTCCTCCCGTAAGCTCAGTAACCCACGCATCGCACTCGTTATGAGTCGACGATCAGGTGCTCGGTGACGAACAACCGTGTACGGCTGCGTACATGAGCCATCGAGTCGGCCGCCACGGCCTTGCCGATCTCTGTCGCGTAGGCGGCGTCGAAGTCCGCCCGTGTTTCGAACCAGAGCTCCGAGACGCCGTCGACTTCTGTTGCCTCCTCAACGACGTTGAACGTGACTCGGCGGACGCCCGGGAGCTGAGCGGCAAGGGGGGCGTGTTCGTCGATCCACCACCGACGGAAATCATCAGCGGACATATCTTCTCGTCGGGCCAGCAGAATCACGGCCTTGAAGCTCACGATGGCTTCACGATTCGGTGCAGGGGACGACCGCCCGTGGCGAGGGCGAGGATCGCCACAACTTCGTCTGGTCGGGGCGCGTCGTCAATCGACAACGCGATGGCGTCCATCTCGTCGAAGGACCAGATATCGGAGCAGTTCGTGATCGGCGCCACGATGCGCGTCCCTGGTCCACCGAGGAGCTTCGTGGAGGGGATGATCGCTGGCCCTTTGCCCAGGCGAGCTCGGATAGGCGCCCCGAACTTCGGATGGATGAGTGCCGCGGCGTGCTCGATCTCGCCTGCAGTACCGACGATCGCCGCCTTGCCATATGCGCTCACGTCGGCCACCTCACAGCCGAGCACGGCCAGCGCTTCGTCGATCAGGACCTGTCCCAGTAATCCCCCCAAATCGATCAACGGGGTGAGGTCCTCGACATAGCGGCCGGCGCACGGGTTGGTCATAACGACCCCGGTTGCCACTTTGCGCCTCGCACCGTCGACCAGCCGGCCCATCTCGATCCGAGTGCTCTCCACGACCGACACGATCTTGCGAACTTCCAGATTCATCCGTCCGACGATATCGGCCGCCTCAGGAATTCACGTCGATTTCGATCATCTGCTCGAGATGACCAACCCTTGAGCCCACCCTGTGTCTTGGCCAAACCTTCCGCATTTCGTGACGGGCACGAGGTCGCGCCGTCGGACGCTGGCGCTCGATTGCGGTGTGTCGCATACAAATGGCAAGGTATCCGGATTGCGATTGTTGGAAATCGGAGGTTCCATCGAATGAAAGTTCAGACCAGACCCACCATCGTCCACGGAAGGTCCCCGGACGGTCCGCAGCCCATCACTTCTGAGCGTTACACCTCTGCGGCTTGGATGCAGCAGGAATACGACCACCTCTGGCCGCGCGTGTGGATGTGTGCCGGCCTTGTGGGCGACGTTGAAGCACCCGGCCAATACTTTGTGTACGACATCGGCACCGAATCGGTCATTGTCTCGCGATCCGCGACCGGTGAGCTTTGCGCCTTCTTCAACTCGTGTCAGCACCGCGGGATGCGGGTGGCGAACGGAGTCGGCTGCTCGCAACGCTTCGTCTGCGGGTACCACGGCTGGATCTACCACCCCGACGGCCGGCTTTCGGTGGTGCCCGACAACGATCGTTTTCTCGGCGGCGTGAATCGTGACGCACATTCTCTTCGACCCGTTCGAGTCGACACCTTCGCCGGCCTGGTCTTCATCAATCTCGACCCGAATGCAGCACCGCTACACCACGACCTCGGACTCGTCGGGGAACGAATAGCTCCGTATCGGCTCGAGGACATGACGCTTGTCGGTGACCAGACGGTCACGCTCGCCTGTAACTGGAAAGCGGTGTTTGACAACTTCGGTGAGCTGTATCACGTCGAGCACATTCACCCACAACATCAGATGCTCTTCGATTGCCCATCGGCACAAGTCGATCTCTATGCGAACGGGCACACGGGCCTAGTGATCGACGGCCACACCGTGAATCGACGCCTGCCCATTCCGGACCAACCCAACTCCTACATGGAGCATCAATTGCGGGTGTATGGCGCCGATCCGAGTGACTACGTCGGCCGCATCCTCGATGTGCGCAAAGACGTCCAGAAGCTCCGCCGCGAGGCCGGTCCGGGAATGGGTTTCAATTACGACCAACTCAGCGACGAACGTCTCACCGACATCGAGCAATACAACATTTTCCCGAACACAATCCTCACGCTCCAGCCGGACACCGCGATCGTGATGCGGGCCCGGCCGTTCCCTCGAGACCCTGACTGGTGCCGGTGGGACAAGTGGACGTTCCGAATGAAGCCGTCCCGTGACGTGGCTGAGCGTGCCGATGTCGCGTACATGCCGCATCCCAGCACGCTGTTCGCGCAGCCGGAGCGGCCGGCGCACGACGAATTCGACCAAGAGGACATCATCGCCGGCCGCAAGACGATGACCATCACGATCGACCAAGACGTGCACTACATCCGAGACGTGCAGCGAGGGATGCACTCACGCGGATTCCAGAAGGCCTTCCTGTCCGAAGAGGAGGATCGGATTCAGCATCATCACGATTGGCTCGGCCACCTTCTAAGGAACGGTCAATGAGATGAGCAGAACGCTCGGTCACGCCCGACAAGACAGGGAACCCAACGGAAAACTGTCCAGTGGGCGCGTTCGCGTCGGCCCGCCGACGGGAGCGTCGGCGCTACTGAGCAGAAATCATTATGCGAAGAACTGCTTGGTCTCATCGACTCGGAAGCGGAACGTCGCCACGGTGAGAAGCAGCGCCGATGCTCCAAGTAATACGCCGACCGGAATCGCCACGTCGGCAATGCCGCCACTTTTGAGGAACACTTCCGTGTGCCCCTTCATCGCCCAGTACGCCGGCGTGACGGGGGCAACGGAGCGGGCCCACGCAGGTAGCTGAGCGAGCGGCACCAGCGCTCCACCGAGCCCGGCAAACGCCATCGCTCCAACATTTTGAAACGCGTTGACTTGATTCACCGTTCGTAGTGTTGAGGCAACCAGCATGACCAACGCAACGACGCAACTGGCGTACCCCACGATGACCAAGAATTCGGCCACCGGCGAGCCGCCATGAAGTCTCAGGCCGAGGGCAAGCCCGCCGACGCACAGCAACACCGTTTGGAAGATTGTCAGGATCACGACCCACGGGAATGCGAATCCGACGAGGACGGCGCGCGACGACGCCGACGAGGCGCGCAAGCGGTCCCACGTGCGCCAGCCGTGTTCGCGGAACAAGCAGAACCCCGATGACCCGCCGACGAAGAATCCGAACATCACGATCTGCCCCGGCACCACCTGTTCCGCTCCAGTCGCCTTGGCGTAGCCGCTCGCCTGCAACGAAAAGCTCATGGTGCGTTTGAACAAGGGCATCACGACGAGGGGCATGAGGAACATGATGAGGAGAAACCACGGATCTCGACGAATGATCCGGAACTGTTGCTTGACGATGGCGACGACCGCGTTCACGATGTCGCCTCGACCAACGTTGCTCCGGTTATTGCGGTGAAGACCGATTCCAGGTCCGGCTTCATCGCTTCGATCGAATCAATCAAGACGTGGTGCTCGGAGAGTTCTTGAAACACCGCCGAAAGCTCATGTTCCCCCTCGACAAGGTATTGATTCGCCGCCGTCTCCACCGCTCCCATCTTCCGCTTGACTTCGTCGTTCAGTGGCACCGTTGTCTCGAAGCGGACGCCCCCGGTTCGATGAGCGGCGATGAGTTCGGCACGAGTGCCTTTCGTCAGCACACGTCCGTTGTCGATAACAACAATCGACGCGTCGAGGGCCCCGACTTCCGGGAGGTAATGCGTGATGTACACGATTGCCGCACCCTCAGAGGCCAGATCACGAACGGCTTCGATGATCTGCGCCCGTGTCGTCACGTCGGCGCCGACCGTCGGTTCATCAAGCATCAGAACCTTCGGGCGATGGACAAGGGCACACGCCGTGTGGAGCCGGCGCGCTTCACCGCCGGACAGCTTCATTGCTTTGCGATCGAGCAACAATGCCAGGCCTAAGCGTTCAGCGATTGACTCCGCTCTGGTTCGTCGCTCGTTTCGACGCAACCCGGCGAGTTCGCCGAAGAACTCCAGGTTCTCTCGCACCGATAGCGGCGGGTAGATGCCGGTCTGTTGCGGAGCGATCCCCACAAGACCGGTGGCCCTCTTGGGATGGGCAAGAACATCGACGCCGTCAACGATCACCGATCCCTGGTCTGCTCGGACCAGCCCGGCAATGATAGAGAGCAGGGTGCTCTTGCCCGCACCATTTCGCCCCAGCAGCGAGACAATGCTGCCCGCTTCAACCTCCAATGACGCACCGCGTAGAGCCTGAATATCTCCGTATGCCTTGTGAACATCATGCACGGTCAGCATCCGACGTACCGTAGCCGTGCCCTGTCGGGCCGGCAGAGACCATTTTGCGACAACTGACCCGAAGTGTGGCCGATCAGATCGCTGGTCGCCCCATTAGGCCGTCGTAGTAAACGACGCGACGCGGTCGAGGTAGCGGCGTCTCCACGGGTCGTGACTCGTTACTATCCTCCTTGGTCACATCGCCACACCGGTGAACCGCCTCATGGTCGCCTACCTCAACGACCGCCTCGGGCGACCAACAAAACCGAAGGTGCCGGTGAGCACAATCGCTCCGACCCTCGAAACCATGTCATCGGCGCGATCTACGGCCACCACCAGCCCCGAGGTGATCACCCTTTGGCGTAGAGGGTGGTGCGGCGGACGAGCTGGCGACCGAGTGGTTGGACGACTGCTTTGAAGGAGTCTTCCGTCATTTTTTGGCCGTGTATGGCGCCGGCGGCGCGGCTGATGTTTTCGTCCATGAGGGTGCCGCCGAGGTCATTCACGCCGGCGATGAGGAGCTGTTGCACACCGGGCACACCGATCTTGACCCATGACGCTTGAACGTTATCGATGTGGTGACGGAACGCCAGGCGTCCAACGGCGTGGAGTAGCAGGACCTCGCGGAACGTCGGGCCGCGTCGGGCCTTGCGCTGGAGATAGATCGGCGAGGCCATGTGCACAAACGGCAGCGGGATGTATTCGGTGAATCCGCCTGTACGTTTCTGGACGGCGCGAGTTCGGTCGATATGTCTCGCCCAATGGATTGGTCGTTCGATCGAGCCGGCCATGATTGTCACGTTTGAACGCAGACCCACGCCATGGGCCGTCTCGTGAATGTGCAGCCATTCATCGGTGGTGACTTTGTCGGGGCACAGAATGGAGCGTGGCTCCGGGTCAAGAATCTCGGCGGCGGTTCCGGGTAGCGAACGCAGCCCGGCATCTTTGAGACGCAGGAGGTAGTGCTCAAGTGGTTCGCCAAGCCGTTTCGCCCCTTCGTTGACTTCGAGCGCAGTGAAGGCGTGAACGTGAATTTCTGGGGCAGCGTCTTTCACCGCATGGCAAACGTCGATGTAGTAGTCGCCGTCGAAACTCGGATGGATGCCGCCTTGCAGGGTGACTTCGGTGGCGCCCATTTCCCATGCTTCACGCGCTCGGGTAGCGATGTCGTCGAGGGTGAGGAGGTACGGCGTGCCGCGCAGGTTGAGCGACACTTTGCCCTTGGCGAATCCGCAGAACTTGCACTTGAACGTACACACGTTCGTGTAGTTGATATTGCGATTGTGAACCCACGAAATATCGTCTCCGTTGACGGCTTTGCGAAGATCGTCGGCGGCTGTAGCGACGGCGACGACTTCGGGTCCTCGGGCGTTGAACAGAGTGACCATTTCGTCGATGCCCAGTTCCTCTCCGGCGGCGAAACCGCGGAGAACTTCGGCGACTGCGCCCCGTATGGCTTTTTGCGGTGCGGGCAGCAGGATTGGTGGCCGTTCACTCCAGCCGGAGTACCACTGGGTTGAGCGGTCGCCCACGAGGATCACGTCGGCTCCGTCGCCGGTGTCTCGGGTCCCGGTGACTTGTTCCGGGAATTGTGCACCGGGGTCATCGCGGCCGAGGCCTTCGGCGTCGCTGCGATCCAGCACGGCGAATCGCAACGCCGGGTCAACCCAGTGTTGTGGTCCAGCGAGTGAGTCAGTGAGGAATTCGGGGTACGCGGTGAGTCGTGGCGCGAGCGTGAACCCGCGTGATTCGGTGACGGCACGCAAGATGTCGAGTGCGGGCCACGGACGTTCTGGGTTGACGTGATCGGCCGTGACCGGCGAGACGCCACCCCAATCGTCGATGCCGGCATCGAGCAGGACTCCGAAATCGTCCGACAAATTCGGTGGCGCTTGCAGGTGAACGGTTGGGGGCAGGACGAGACGGGCAACGGCGATCGTCCACAGGAACTCATCGGGCGGGCAGGCGGTCGCATTACGCATCCCGCTGGCGAGTTTCGGCAGGAAGTTTTGAATGATGACTTCTTGCACGTGACCGTGGCGAGCGTGCGATGCCGCAATTGCCCGTAACCCGTCGAGGCGGTCTTGTCGTGAGTCGCCAATGCCCACGAGCAGACCGGTGGTGAACGGGATACGAAGTTCGCCGGCCGCTTCAAGTGTTGACAGCCGACGCTCAGGTGCTTTGTCGGGAGCGTTGCGATGGCAAGCAAGCGTCGGGTTTATCGACTCGACCATCATTCCTTGACTGACTGACACCGGGCGAAGGTGCGCTAGTTCGTCGTAGGTGAGCGCGCCGGCGTTGGCGTGGGGCAATAGGCCCGTCTCGTCAATAACGAGTTTGCACATCGCCGCCAGATAGTGGACGGTCGATGAGTACCCGTTGGCGGCCAACCACTCAGCGGCGATTGGGTAACGGTCCTCGGGTCGCTCTCCGAGCGTGAACAGTGCCTCGTGGCAACCCGCCTCGGCGCCAGCCCGGGCGATGGCCCGAACCTCGTCGGCGGACAGATATGGTGCGGCGACTCGTGCTGGGGGCTGAGCAAATGTGCAGTAGTCACACGTGTCGTTACACAGAAACGTGAGCGGGATGAAGACCTTCGGCGAGTAGGTGATGCGGGTGCCCGTAGTTGCGTCCCGAACCCTACGTGCGGTACTCATCAAGTCAGCTAGGGGCTGGTTGAGCAGTTCTCGGTCGTCGAAGGTGATCACGTCCGTGACCCTACACCAGTGAGTACGAATTTAGAACTCACCGGTCGATACTCGCTTGTACTCACATAGGCTCATGACCTGTGAAGGCCGCTGACGAGGAAACTGGGATCGCTGCAGTGGCGTCCATCATCGGTGACCGATGGACGATGCTGGTGCTACGCGACATTTTTCGGGGTATTCGCCGCTTCGACGAACTGTGCGTCGACCTCGGGATCGCTCGACCGTTGCTCGCCACCCGACTGAAGCGGTTGGTGGCGGCCGGCGTCGTCGAGAAGAGCCCGTATCAAGACCGGCCCGTCCGCTACGACTACCGGTTAACCCAAGCCGGGTTCGAACTCTCACCTGCGCTCGTGGCGTTGCTCCGTTGGGGCGATCGGTGGTTTGCTGACACCGCGCCGACCGTCCGCCTTGTTCATGGACCCTGCGGCAGCGAGTTCGAACAGGCCTTCTGGTGCAACCATTGCCGGACGACGTTCGGCCCCGCCGCAATTCGGTCGGCGACATGAGAACCAGGTCAGACCGATTGGTGCGGACGCTGGCGCACCGAGGTCCTGGGCCGCAGAGTCTGTAGCGCCGCAACGAAGACGCCAGGTACATCTTGATCGCCCCTCGACGTAGCGGAATCAATTTGCCGCCATCAGCGGACCTTTGCTGTGCGTCCAATCGCCAACATCCACAACCGGCGCTCGTGGAGAAAATGCGTCGCGTTCTTCATCCGTCCTTTCAGCCATCCGGCCATCGCATTGTCGTGGGGATCGAGTCGATGAATATTCACGGCGACCGCCTCAACGCCGCGCTCGCCGGCCCTTACTGCGGCTGACTGGCTGACCATCGTCGGCACAACTGCGGTCGTCGATGGGGCGCGCCACTGTCGTTACCACGACGGTGCATTTCGACATCCAGTGCCGCGGCCGATCCGAAACCACGAACGGCTTCGGATCGGCACCCGTGTTCGTCGCCGCAAACTTCGAAACCGGCGATGAGCGCTATCGGTGGCTATCGACAGCGCTGTCATCGCCGTCATCGCCGGAGTACGCGCGCTTATCTGCATGATGCCGGCACCCAGTTTGATCCGCTCCGTCACAGCAGCGAAACCGGTAGGCCCAACTGGCTCCAGTGTGAAGGAAATTCGTCAATGTGAAGGAAAATCGTCGACGCAATTCCTTCAAACTGACGATAAACCTTCACACTGTCCGGCGACGCGATGAACAAGGTGGCCGTCCAGGTCTTCGGGCGAACAGCTGACAAGCAATCGGTGCTTCAGCGTGAGATCACCTACCGTCGTCTGGTGCCTTTCGACCCTTCACTCTCCACTCGCTCCATAAACGGCCGGGCCGTGAACCCTGTCGGCCTCGGTTGCATGTCGCTCAGTTGGGCCTACGGCGCCCCGCCATCGCCGAAAGACGGGGCCGATCTTCTCCACCGAGCCCTCGACATCGGCTACAACAACCTCGACACCGCCCGGATCTACGGCATCGGGAGCAACGAGGAGTTGATCGGCAACACACTGCGCGATCGTCGTTCGGAGTTCTTCCTCTCGTCGAAGACGGGCATCTTCGTGGAAGGCCGGGGACGCCGGATCGACTGTCGACCCGAGGTCATCAAGGGCGCGTGCGAAGAGAGCCTGCAGAAGCTGCAGACCGATCACATCGATCTCTACTACCTGCACCGTCGTGATTTCACCGTTCCGATCGAGGAATCGGTCGGGGCCCTCGGCGAACTGGTCAAGGCCGGCAAGATCGGCAGCATCGGCCTGTCCGAGATGTCGGCATCCACCATCCGTGCCGCCCACGCCGTGCACCCCATCGCCGCCGTGCAGACCGAGTACTCGCTCGCCACCCGTAACCCGGAAATCGCCGTGCTCCACGCCTGCCGCGAACTGGGGATCACCTTCGTCGCCTTTTCCCCCGTGGCCCGCGGGATGTTAAGCAACGGCGTTCGCGAACCCCAGGCGCTACTCGACACCGACATTCGCAAAACCATGCCTCGATTCGTCGGCGAGAACTGGGAGATGAACCGCGCGCTCGTTGATGGCTTCAACGCCCTCGCATACAAGGCCGGCGTCACGCCCGCTCAGCTCTCACTGGGCTGGGTTCTCGCCCAGGGCGACCACGTCGTGGTCATCCCCGGTACCTCACGGATTGATCACCTGGAGGAAAACATCGCCCGCTCTGACTGGCGACCATCAGCGGAACTGAGCGCCGAACTAAGCGCGCTGATCAATCGGGAGACGATCGCCGGACCTCGTTACACCGACGCCGCGCAAGCGACGATCGACACCGAGGAGTTTGCTGCGTAAGGGGAGTGACGGCGGAGCCACGATCGAGCCAATGGCCCGAACGGCCGCTGCGCTTAGCCATGACTACATGGTGCTCACCGACCACTTCCCCAGGCTCACCGCGCGGCCCACGTACTCAGCGAAGGGCGCCTCGACCCGCCACGCGGGCTTCTCCGCCGCGCCACCGATGCGGGGTGCTCGTTCTCGATCGACTCCGACACCCATGCCACCGGTCAACTCGAGTGGCAACGGTTCGGATGCGCTGGTGCGGCCGAATGCGATGTGCCGCTGGAGCGCGTGATCAACGCGCTGTCGACCGACGATCTCCTCGGTTGGGTGTCAAGCCGCATAGATGATCAGCAGACCTATGTGAACGTACGGACACACGGCAGAACGCTGAACGCGTTTCTTCTGGACGCATGCGCTATGGTGCGAAAAAACGAGTTCGTCCATCTCGAACTACTCAGATCACACGAGCCAACACCGGGGGCCGCAGCGCATGACCGATCTTGTCGACCATCCACCAGTCGTCAAGGATGCCGCGGAGCCGCTGCACCATGTCGTCGTCCGATTCGCCGGTGATTCCGGCGACGGGATGCAGCTCACCGGTGACCGATTCACCAGTGTGTCAGCGCTCTTCGGGAACGATCTTTCGACTCTTCCCGAGTTCCCCGCCGAGATTCGGGCGCCAGCAGGAACGATGGCCGGCGTCTCCTCGTTCCAGGTGCGCATCGCCGACCACGCGATTTCCACCCCGGGAGACGCACCGAGCGTGCTCATTGCGATGAATCCAGCTGCGCTGCGGGCCGACCTCCATCATCTCGAACAGAACGGGATGGTGATCGTCAATATCGACAACTTCGACGACCGGGCACTCACGAAGGCGGGCTACAAGTCGAACCCGCTCGAGGACGACAGCCTGAAGGGCTACCGAGTGGTCGCCGTGCCAATGACGAGCCTCACGCAGAAGGCCGTCGAGCCGCTCGGCGTGAAGGCGCGAGACGCCGAGCGTTCGAAGAACTTCTTCGCCCTCGGGATGATCACGTGGATGTACTCGCGGCCGGCGGACGGCACGCTCGAGTGGATTGATCAGCGCTTCGCCAAGGTCGAGAAGGTGCGCGCCGCCAACCGGGCGGCGTTCCAGGCCGGCCTCAATTTCGGGGAGACCACCGAACTCTTCGACCACCCGTACAAGATCGCCCCGGCGCCGCTCGAGCCGGGCGAGTACACGAACATCACCGGCAACACGGCGCTGGCCTGGGGCCTCGTCGCCGCCGCGCAACAGGCCAAGCTGCCGCTGTTCCTCGGCAGCTACCCGATCACGCCGGCGTCGGACATCCTCCACGAACTTTCGAAGCACAAGAACTTCGGAGTGCGAACATTCCAGGCCGAGGACGAGATTGCCGCCGCCGGTTCGGCCCTCGGCGCGTCGTTCGCCGGTCACCTCGGCATCACCACCACGAGCGGCCCGGGGGTGGCGCTCAAGAGCGAGACGATCTCGCTTGCCGTCAGTCTTGAGCTGCCGATGATCATCATCGACGTCCAACGCGGCGGCCCCTCGACCGGCCTGCCCACGAAGACCGAGGCGGCCGATCTGTTCCTCGCACTCTATGGCCGACACGGCGAATCGCCCATCCCCGTCGTCGCTGCGTACAACCCTCCGAACTGCTTCGACACCGCCATTGAGGCAGCCCGAATCGCGCTGAAGTACCGCACCCCCGTGATCCTGCTGACTGACGGCTACCTCGCCAACGGCGCTCAGCCATGGCGGTTGCCGAACGTCGACGATCTGCCCGATATCTCTGTCGAGTTCGCCACCGAGCACAACCACACTCGCGACGACGGCACCACCGAGTTCTGGCCGTTCCTACGCGACCCCGAGACGCTCGCTCGGCCCTGGGCGATCCCCGGCACACCGGGGCTGATGCATCGCATTGGCGGCATCGAGAAGGAAGACGGTTCGGGCAATATCAGCTACGACCCGGACAACCATGAACGGATGGTGCGGTTGCGGGCCGCGAAAGTCGCGGGCATCGCCAAGGACATCCCGCTAGCTGTGGTGGAGGGCGATACAGACGCTGACCTCCTGGTCGTCGGCTGGGGGTCCACATGGGGCGCCATCAAGTCGGCCGTGCAACAGACCCAAAAGCGCGGTCAGAAGGTCGCCTGGCTCCACATCGCCCACCTCAATCCGATGCCCCGCAACGTCGGCGAGATTGTCAAGCGATACCAGCGGGTGATCGTGCCCGAGATGAACACCGGCCAGCTGTGCTCGATCCTGCGTTCGATGTTCCTCGTTGACGCAAGGTCGATCTCCAAGGTCCGTGGCGTGCCGTTTACGTCGGCCGAATTGGAAGCGCACATAACAAACGCACTCGAGGGGATCTCACGATGACTGCCATCACGATGACATCGAAGAAGGACTGGATGACGGACCAGGAGGTCCGCTGGTGCCCCGGTTGTGGCGACTACGGCATCCTCCAGGCGGTGCAGTTCCTGATGCCGGACATCGGTATCGCCCCGGAGAATGTCGTGTTCGTCTCGGGCATCGGCTGCTCGTCCCGGTTCCCGTATTATATGAACACATACGGTATGCACAGCATCCACGGCCGAGCGCCGGCGATCGCTACCGGTATCGCGGTCGCCCGCCCCGACCTCGACGTGTGGGTCGTCACTGGCGATGGCGACGGGCTCTCGATCGGCGGCAACCACCTCATCCACGCGCTGCGCCGCAACGTGAATCTCACGATCCTGATGTTTAATAATCAGATCTATGGGCTCACGAAGGGCCAGTACTCGCCGACCAGCGAGGTCGGCAAGGTCACGAAGTCCACGCCATATGGGTCGATCGATCATCCGTTCAACCCTTTGGCCCTGCCATCGGCGCCGAGGCCACGTTCGTGGCCCGCACCCACGATCTAGATCGCAAGCACATGATCGACGTGTTCCGCGCCGCCCATGACCATCGTGGGGCCTCGTTCGTGGAGATCTATCAGAACTGCAATGTGTTCAATGATGGCGCGTTCGAGGCCCTCATCGGCCGCGAGCAGCGGCCCAAGATGATGATCAACCTCGTCCACGGCGAGGCGATCCGCTTCGGGGCGGACAACGAGCGAGGCGTCGTCATGGGCACCGATGGGCAGCTGCGCATCGTCGACGTGGCCGAGGTCGGCGAAGGCGCGCTGCTGGTGCACGATGCCCACCGCGAGGACCCGTCATTGGCATTCGCCCTCGCCCGCCTGTCGGCCGACCGCCAGTCGCCCACACCGTTCGGGGTGCTCCGGGCCGTCGAGCGGTCCGACTACGGCGGCCAGGTAAGTAACCAGCTACTGCAGGCCTCGCAGAAGGGCCCCGGCGATCTCGGTGCGCTGTTGCGGTCCGGCGGCACCTGGACGGTCTGACCTGACCTGTTCTCGGCGGGCGTTACGGTGAGGTCTCTGTCGAGTTGACGACTCACTGTCGCGAAAACGACGTCGTCAACGTGACAATGAGCCGTCAACGTGACAATGAAACCCGCGGCCGCGGGGCGCCGAACTCAGCTTCGAGACCCACCGACTTGAGTACGTTTTCCGTGGCGACGGGCCCCGGACCCAACAATGACCCGCGTGCAGCCGAACTTCCCCCACCGTCGATCACTGGCAGGCGTCGTGGATTGAGCCAGTTGAAATTGTCGAAGGGCCCAGCGCTCACCGACCTGCACACCCGGGTCAACATTGCCGACGGAGCATTCGCCGAGCAACGTAACCTTCCGTTCCAGATCGACCCGGTCATCGCCGCCAATCGTGCTGCGACCCGCCGCCATTCCTCACGCGTGGAGCGGAACTCCGAACCCCTCCGCGCGAGCGCTACCTCTGGGACTCCGGCTGGCACTTTGGCGAGTGGCTAGTACCCGGCGCACCTGGATTGTGGCGCCATGACTGAGGGGGTGGTGTGTGCGCCCGTCGGGAGGACTCGGTCCCGAAGCGCTGCGTGAAACAATTTCGTCAGTGTGAAGGAAAGGCGTCGACGATTTTCCTTCACGCTGACGGGAATCCTTCACACTGCCGGCTGGTGGACGTTCAGCTGACTGGGTTCTTGCAACACGCCCCCGTAGACTGCTTCTCGACAACCACGTCTCAGGCTGAAACGGGAAATCCATGTTCGATTACGTGATCAAGGGCGGCACGATCGTCGACGGAACCGGCAGTCCTCAGCGCGCAGGCGACGTTGCCGTAAAAGACGGGGTCATTGTCGAGGTCGGTGGTGCGATCACCGGCCTGGCGAGGGAAACGATCGACGCCAACGGCGCCATCGTCACTCCGGGCTGGGTGGACGTGCACACCCATTACGACGGTCAGGTGTTCTGGGATAGCGAGATCGCGCCGTCATCGGACAACGGCGTGACCACCATCGTCATGGGGAACTGCGGCGTCGGCTTCGCCCCGGTCGCTCCGGGAACCGAGCAAGCTCTGATCGAGTTGATGGAAGGAGTCGAGGACATCCCCGGTGCCGCTCTTTACGAGGGGATGGAATGGGGCGCGTGGGAGACGTTCCCTGACTACATGGACTACATCGCCAAACGTGAGTACGCCCTAGACATCGGTACCCAGATCCCCCACGGCTCGGTCCGTTTCTATGCCATGGGCGAACGCGGACGAGCCAACGAAGACGCATCCGCCGATGACATCGCGGCGATGGCGAAGATCGTCGGAGAAGCAGTGGCCGCCGGCGCGCTTGGTTTTAGTACGTCACGCACTATCGGTCATCGTTCGCTCTGGGGCGATCCCGTGCCCGGCACCTTTGCCGCCGACGAAGAGCTCATCGCCATCGGTGAGGCCATGGGCCGGGTCGGCAAAGGTGTGTTCGAGATGATCCCCGCCGGAACCGTGGGCAAGCTGGCCAACCTCGGCGGGGAAAAGACCACCCAGGAGTTGGAGCACGACCTCATGCGGCGGGTATCGCTGGCCAGCGGGCGACCGGTCACCTTTACCCTCGTGCAATCACCGGACTACGACCCCGATCTCTGGCGCGAAATCCTTCGCCTCACCGATCTTGCCAACGCCGAAGGAGCGCAACTTCATCCCCAGGTTGCGTCGCGTCCGATCGGATTCCTTACCGGTCTCAGCGCCTACCACGCGTTCATGCGCAAGCCGACGTACCTGGAGAAGCTCGCTCACCTTCCGGTGACCGAACGGGCGAAGGCCATGCGCGATCCTCTCGTCAAGGAAGCATTGCTAAGCGAGCAGAGCATTCGTCCGGATGCGCCAGGTTCAATGGAGAACGTCTACGGCCTGTTCACTCGCTCGGCGCCCGTGGTGTTTCCGCTCAACGATCCCGTTGACTACGAGCCGACGAAGGATGCCACCCTCGGCGCCATGGCGGCGGCCGCCGGTCGGGAACCACTCGAGTTCCTTTACGACTTCTTGATTTCCGAAGACGGTACGCGTTTCGCCTCGCTCTCCACTGTCGATTGCTATGCGCGCATGGAAGTGCTGCGCGAGATGTTGATGAACCCGCATACAGTGACCGGATTGAGCGATGCCGGTGCCCATGTCACCCTCATCTGCGACGGCACCATGCCCACAACCCAGCTCACCCACTGGACCCGCGACCGGCACCGTGGCGAGCAAATCCCACTGGAATTTATCGTGGCCAAACAGTCCGCCCGGAACGCGAGATTGTACGGGCTCTCCGACCGCGGCATGATCAAGGTTGGTATGCGCGCAGATATCAATGTGATCGACCACGCCGGGCTTCGGGTATCACCGCCGGTTGCGCACAACGATTTACCGGCGGGCGGCACTCGGCTCATTCAGCCGGTGCAGGGATACCTCGCCACAATGTGCAACGGTGTCGTTACCCGTCGCCACGACAGTGACACCGGCGCCCGCCCCGGTCGCCTCGTTCGCAGCTAACCATCGGTTCGACCCAGGAGAATCACATGACCATGACCGAACTACCTGAGATCCCCGCCGGCGTCGATGCCGCCGAAACGATTCGCTTCGTGACGGACAATACGCCGACAACGTTTCTGTGGGACTACGAGCGGACCCGACCACAACTCATCACCCTCTACAACAAGGCGATGTCGTCGCAATGGTCGAGTGTGACGGCGCTCGATTGGTCCACTCCCGTAGACGTGGAGAAGCTCATCGATTGGAATGCGCCGGCCATGGTGCTGGCGAAAGCGGCCAAGGACCTTCCCGGTTCACCGATCAAGTCGTGGACCGAAAAAGAGTTCACTGCTCTCGGCATCGAATCGCTGAAGGCCCAACTCAGCCAGTTCGTCCACGGGGAGCAGGGAGCAATGCTCACCGCAGCGAAAATCACCTCCACGGTGCCGTGGATCGATGCCAAGTACTACGCCGCCACCCAGACCATGGACGAAGCTCGCCACACCGAGGTGTTCCAGCGTTACCTCAGCGAAAAACTTGGTGACCAGTACCCGATGGGTCCATATCTCCAAGGTCAGATCTTCGGACTCCTCGAAGACAACAGGTGGGACATGGCCTATCTGGGAATGCAGATCGTCATCGAGAGCCTTGCCCTCGCCGCCTTCGGTGAATTGCAGCGCCGAGTCGACGAACCGCTGCTCAAGAAATTGCTCCGCTACGTGATCGCCGACGAAGCGCGTCATGTCGCCTTCGGCATCCTCAGCCTCGGGGAGTATTACAAGCAGCTGACGGAGCCCGAATTGAAAGACCGTCAAGAGTTCTTGGCCGAGAACACCCTTCGCAATCGGTCGCGTTCCGCCACCCCCGAGATGTGGGAGCGCCTCGGCGTCAACTTCGACACGTTCTTCCCCTACCTCATCGACGCCTCCGGAAAACTCGGTCTCGACCCAACGGCGGCGTTCCAAAAAGCGTTCTTCTCCAAACTCGTTCCCAACGTCCGCAAACTTGGGCTGCTCGACGCCAACAACGGGTACCTCCGTCGCCTGTGGGACGACGCTGGACTGTTGCAGTTCCAGTTCGCCGACGACACCGCCGCAGACTACGAGCGGTACGACGCTGTGGCCCAAGACCGAGCCGAAGCTGGCCAAGTCCCCGCCACCTGAAATCTTTCGGGGTTCCTCCGTTACGGGCCCTTACGGCGTGCCGCTCACGAAGAGGGTCTGTCCGGTGACCCACGACGACGCGTCGGAGCACAGGTACACGGCGGCGGCAGCGAAGTCGTAATCAGCACCGAGGCGGCCAAGCGGTTGTTTGGATCCCAGCTTGGCGAATTGGGCGTCGGTGAAGCCCGATGAGTGCTCGTAATCAGCAGTCTGGGTATGACCGGGAGCGATGGCGTTCACCCGAATGCGTCGAGGCGCAAGTTCGAGCGCCATCGTCTGCGTGAGGTGGTTGAGAGCGACCTTCGCTGCGCTGTACACACCGTGAGTCGGGGCGCCGCGGGTGGCCGTAGCTGTGGACGAGAGGTTGAGCATCGCCCCGCCGTCGTGCATACGCGGCAAAGCTACGCGCGCAGATAAAAATACCGAAGTGAGATTGCGGTCGAACGTGGTGTGCCACGACGCCACCGAAGTGTGTGCCAGCGGACCCATCGACTCACCCTGCAACCCTCCGGCATTGTTGACCCATACCCAGAGAGGGCCGAAGGAAGCGGCGGCCTCCGTCAGCTCAGTCATCGCCGCCTCGCTGGTGACGTCGGCGGTGATGGCCAATGCCCGTCGACCACGACCCGCAATCTCGGCCACCACGTGTTCAAGAGGACCAAGCCGGCGACCGGCCACCACCACGTCGGCACCTACGTCCGAAAGGCCGTGAGCGATCGCTCGACCGATGCCGGTTCCGCCACCGGTGACCACGGCGACCCGTCCATCAAGACGGAAGCGATCGAGGATGTTCGTCTCGGAAACCGCTACTTCGTCCATGTGCTGCCTCCGTCTGTGACCAACTTGGTCAGATCAATTAACTCAGGGTAACTTTTTGGCTGTGACGCCGACCAATCGGGCCAAGCCAAGTTCGGTGAGCGCGTCCGGCCGACGCCACCATCGCCCCCACATCGACCGATGCCAAGCAAAGACCGGTTGCCCCAGGTGTTGCGCCTAGTTGACCGATCGGCCGGGCGCATCGGGCGGCGGTCACGAGGCCGGGCGACACGGTGACCGACGAAGAATTGGCCGCACTCGTCGGCTATCAATTCGCCGGGGGAACGTATTGCATCGGGCACTGGGAGAACTGGCTCCTGACCGACTGCACGGGATTCGATCAGCTCCCCGATGCGCTGGTGCATCCGATCGCCCTTTTCCATGTGCCGATCCTTGGCAGTGGTACCTCGATCACCGAGTTGTTCGCCCTCGTCGGAGCACGCGGCCCGGGCAGTGTGAGCCTGCTCGGCTACGACTGGGAGTATCCGCAACTCCTGCATGAAGACGTTGCCTATCGAGGCGAAGGCCGCATCATCGACGCCACCCGTTCCACTGACACCGACGGCAAAGTGGCGGACACCATCACGTTCCGCTTCGAGTTGTTTGATCCAGCTGACGAGCTCGTCGCCCGGGTGACGAATCGTTGGCGGCTAAACCGCTGGGTGCAATCGGGGGATGGCCGATGACCGTTCCTTTGTCGATCAGCGTTGGCTTTCAACTGCCGGAGTGGACGATGGCGGCCGTCGACCCGGCGCGCATGAAGACCATGGCGGCAATACTGCGCGACCCCTATCCGGTGCACTGGGATCGCCAAGCAAACGAACACATCGGACTCGGACCGCGCGTCGTCAACCAAGGCCCACTCAATGTCGGATACATCGCCAACATGCTCATGGCCTGGGCCGGTCCAACGAGTGTGCGACGACTCACCCTTTCCTTCGGGCGACCCGTGCTCGACGGCGACCACATCACCGCGCACGCAATCGTGACAGCCGTCGACGAAACCGCGAACGGCTCCACTGTCGTCTGCGATGTGTGGCTGCAACGCGACGAGGAGCGAGTGGTCATCGGCACCGCCGTTGTCGACACGACCGCATTGATTCATTCCCACTTTCCCACCGACGAGACGAAAGACAGCCACATATGAGCGACAACCTTTTTGATTTGACCGGCAAGGTCGCGGTGGTCACCGGGGCCGGACGGGGCATCGGTGAAGGCATCGCCACGACCCTCGCCGACGCTGGTGCCGCGGTCGTGTGCGCGGCCCGACGAGGAAACGAAGTGGAACGAGTTGCTGCGTCCATTCGCTCGAACGGGGGAAGGGCTCTTGCCGTGCCGACCGATGTGACCAACGACGACGCGGTCGAAGCATTGGCGCAAGCGGCGATCGCCGAATTCGGACGCCTCGACGTCTGGGTGAACAACGCCGGCGGGTCACCCGTACAGTCACCGCTCACGAAACTGAACCGGGCCGAATGGGACGCCACGTTGCTCCTCAATCTCACCGCCGTTTGGGTCTGCACGACGGTGGCCGCCGCCCATATGTCCGACGGCGGAAGCATCATCAACATCTCGTCGCGAGTCGCCACCAGCCCTCTCGCCGGAAGCGGCCACTACGGCGCAGCCAAAGCGGCAGTCAACTCGCTCACGCAAACCTTCGCCAAGGAACTCGGCCCCAAGATCCGGGTCAACTGCGTCATGCCCGGCGCCGTGCCGACGGAAATCATGATGACGGCGCTGAATCTCACCGATGAATCGTTGCCCGGGCTCGAACGTCATCTTCGATTACCGATGCGCCGCCTCGGTACCCCATCGGACTTGGGCAATGCCGTGTTGTACTTCGCGTCACCCGCATCAAGCTGGGTCACTGGACAAATTCTTGGCGTCGACGGAGGTATGTGAACATGTCATCTTCAACGAGATGTGCGCGAAAATCGAGGCCATGACGGACTCGGTGACGATCAAGAAGCGCTATCTCGTGCGCAATCCCAAGGCGGGAGACGGTGAGTTCCCAGCAGAATTGTTCGACGGGTTTGTCACCGTCGAGCCAGCCAACATCTCGTCCACTCTCACCTCACAGGTGCTGGATTCATCAGTCCACGTCGCAGTGTGGGGAGGCGATGGAACGATGCGCTCCGTTGCCCAACAACTGGTTGGAACGGGAGCGGTGCTAATTCCCTGCCCCGGTGGATCCCGTAACCACTTCGCCCACGACGCCGGCATCGAAACAACCGCCGACATTCTTGCGGCACTCACGTCTGTGGCCCCGACGCCGGTCGATGTCGGCGACGCGGACGGAACAATCTTCGTGAATAACGGCAACGTCGGCTGGTACGTCGACCTCGTGGAGCAGCGAGAACGATTGGAAAAACACCTACCGCGCCGGATCGCCAAGATTCTTTCGGCGGCATTCGGCCTCGTGCGCAACAGACCGATCGAGGTCACTGTCGACGGGAAAAACGAACGGGTGTGGATGGTGTGGATCGGCAACGGCGAGTACTCGCTGTCCCCAACCGAACTGGCCAAACGAGAGTCGCTCAACGACGCCCAACTCGACGTTCGCATTCTTCGCGCACGCGGCCGATTTCCCAAACTCTCCTCTGCTGTCGCCCTCCTGGCCGAGCATGCTGAGGACTCACCGAACACCACCCGGTACCTGGCTCCTTCGGTTCAACTCTCCTTTCCTGCGAACCGCAAAAGCGGCAGCGTTCGAGCGGCATTTGACGGTGAATTAGTCACGCTCCCCCCGCAATTCACGGTCCGATGCAAACAGGACGCGCTCCTCATCGCCAAGGTTGACCCTCCGACGGCCAGATAGCGGCACCGGATGCTGAGGTCCGCTCCGTTCCGTAGAAGTGATGGAGCCAGCTAGCCCCGCCTTACTGGTGGGGCCGCTGTACTGGATGGCCCCGCTGTCATTTATGACTGGCGAGCCACGCAACAATGCCGAGCCGCTGGCTCGCTCCTTCAGGAGATCTCCAGGAACGGGACGTAGGGTCGACTGACGACCGCCAGTTGCGATGGTCGGTAACCTCCGATGATCACTCCCCTTACGAACGACACTCCTTCCAGTTTCGCGCAGATGACTATGTTGCTCGTGGTTGAGGACGACGATTCGATTCGGGAACTCCTGGCCGAGGCACTCGGCTTTGGTGGGTACCGGGTGGTTGCCGAGCGCACCGGGAGTGCCGGGCTCGCTTCCGCCTTCAACCTCCGGCCGGACCTCCTGATCCTCGACGTAAACCTTCCTGATATGGACGGGTTTGCCATATGCAAACGGCTGCGAGACGAGGGCGTGACCACGCCGGTGATCTTTCTCACCGCCCGGCGAAGCCGTGAGGACATGCGCGTCGGATTCAGCGGCGGCGGTGACGATTACATCACCAAGCCGTTCAGTCTTGAGGAGCTGATGCTACGCATCGAGGCCGTGCTTCGGCGTACCCGCGGCCGAACACTCAACGAATCCAACCAACTCGTCGAGCCTCACGGCGGAGTAAGAGACGCTTCGACCATCCCCCGGCTTCGCCACGGAACACTCGTTCTAGACAGCGATGCGATTCGGGTATGGAAGAACGGCGTCGAACAACCTCTCACGCCAACCGAGTTCCGTCTGCTGGACTTCTTGCTCCGCAACCGCGGCATTGTCATCTCCAAGGACCGCATCGTCGAACACGTCTGGGGTTGGGATTTTGCGGGCGACGTTCGTATCGTTGAGTCATTCATAAGCGCGCTCCGTAGAAAGCTGAACGACCCGTTGCTCGTTCGCACTGTTCGAAGTTACGGCTACACCATCGACGCACCCTCACTCCCATGAGCTGGGTGACGAGGCGATTGAGTCTTCGTAACCGCTTACTCCTGCCTCTCGGATTGCTGCTCGTTTCCGTCATAGTGGTGGGCGGCTACCTCGTTCTTCAGCGGACGACGCATGAGTTGACGGCCCAAGTCGATCGGCGGCTGCCCGGGGCACTCGGCCGACTTTTGAACGACGGAGGGCTCCCGGGCAACCCACCACCAAACGCCGTGACTCCGGCCCGCCAAACGAACCCCGGGCCAGCCACTGCCTCCGTCGTCCTCAACGCGTCCGGTGCTCTTGTCGCCAGCCGACCGACGCGCTTCATGAAAGATTCAGACCCGCTTCCGGATATCACGCCAGCAGTCTTGCGAACGCTCCTGTTGGGGAGGCCCGGCACGGTGACTGCGGTCGGCGGCGCTTTCCGATACCGAGCTCTGGCGGCCAAGTCCGGCGACCTCTACTTCATCGAGGCCGGCCCACTGCGCGACACCGACGCCGCCGTGGACTCACTACGCCTCACTCTGGTCGTCGGAGGATCGCTCGCTCTGCTCGTAGCGATGACGTCGGCGTGGTTCATTCTAGGTACCGGCCTGAAGCCGGTCGCCCAGATGGTGACCACGGCAAGAAGGATTGCCGACGGCGACCTCACTGCGCGAGTTGGTGCGGCGAATGCGCACACGGAGCTTGGACAGCTGGGTACCGCCCTTGACCGGATGCTGGAGCAAATCACCGGTGCCCTTCGTGTCCGCGAGCAAAGCGAGGGCCGTCTGCAGCAGTTTGTCGCTGATGCATCTCACGAGCTGCAAACTCCCGTGACGGCGATACGCGGATATGCCGAACTCTTCCGCTTCGGCGGTCTGCATGACCCGGAGAAGTTGCGCGCCGCGATGAAAACTATTGAGCGCGAGAGCGTTCGGATGGGCCGCCTCGTCGATGACCTCCTCACCGTCAACACGATGAACGGGGAGCGGCCTTTGCATCGGACGAGTGTCGACATCGGCGACATTGCCACCGATGCCGTGGAGGTCGCCCGGTCGATCGAGCCGAACCGCCCCATTGAGTTGGTGAGTGCGCCCGGAGTGTTGGCTTCGATCGACCCGGAGCGTATCCGGCAGGTGTTCGACAATCTTCTGAAGAACGTACGCGCGCATACTCCTGTTGACTCGCCTGCTCGGGTGACGGTACGCCGCGACCTCGCTAGGAGCTTCGTCGTGGTCACGGTGCAAGACAACGGCCCGGGAATTTCAACGGAGGTAATCGAGCACGTGTTTGACCGATTCTGGCGTGGTGATACGAGCCGCGATCGCCGTTACGGGGGCTCCGGATTGGGTCTGGCGATTGCTCACGCCATCGTCGAAGCCCACGGCGGGACGATCACTGCCCGGAACTCGACATCGTCAACCAGCAGCGGCGCGATCTTCGAAGTTCGACTGCCGACCGATCATCAGGAAACATTCAGGAGTTCCTCCAGCTAATCAGCAGCATGCCTCCGTACGTTGATGGCCATGAGCAACGACCGCCCGACCAGCGACCACCCGACCAACGGCCAAGTACATCCCGATAGCGGAATCGCGCCGGTGCGGGAACCACTCCGCCTGCTGCCTCGCCGCCAATTCCTCGCCGGACTGGTGGGCGGCGCAATCGCCGTGCACCAAACGTCGGCCGTCATGGCAGCCACGAAGGCGACGAAACCGAAAACGGCAAAGAAGAAGACCAACACCACCACGCTCATGGCGGGTATGGCTGGCATGGAGAGGGCGGCGGCGCCGTCGGGCACGGAGGCAATGGGAACGGCGGTAACGAAGGCGTACATCGCGAACGGCCCGAACACGACAGACCACAACCTCCTGTGGATCCCACCCACCATCGCGGGGAATGCTTTTGCCCTCAGCATTGCAGCGTCCTCGAAGCAGTTGCTTCCCGGTGCGGCCACATCTACGTATGCATACAATGGAGCCGAATTTTGGGGCCCCACGTTGGTGATGACAAAGGGCGAAATGGTTTCGCTCAGTGTGAAGAATCAACTCAGCGAGGCAACGACGACGCACTGGCACGGCTTTCATATCCCGGCCGAAATGGACGGCGGACCTCGGCAAACGATCGCCCCCGGGGCCACGTGGTCGCCATCGTTCGAGGTAAAGAACAATGCCGCCACGTACTGGTATCACCCGCATATGCACGAGCTCACAACGAAGCAAATGAACCTCGGTGCGGGAGGCCTCATCATCATTCGTGATCTGGACGAGGCCCGTCTTAGTCTTCCGCGTACCTACGGTTTCGACGACATTCCTTTGGTGCTCACGAGCAGAACATTCGGAGCGGCGAACGCGATCAGTACAACCACCATCTACGGAGACCGGGCACTGGCCAACGGAACGCTCAACGCCGAAGTCGGTATGCCTGCGCAGCTCGTTCGGTTTCGCATTCTCAATGCAGAAATAGAGCGCGCATACAATCTCGGCTTCCCCGACGGAAGAACATTTCGGGTAATCGCCACCGACGGAGGACTCGTCAATGAGCCGGTCCCGGTCACTCGCTTGCTGGTGTCGCCGGGCGAGCGTTATGAGATCGTCGTCGACCTCACCCGCGATGCGGTCGGCTCGTCGCTCGATTTGCAGTCGTTCAACCGAGATCAGCCGCGCG
>JAYVSS010000373.1:0-2795 GCA_043775075.1 Acidimicrobiia bacterium | reverse complement strand
ACGTCAAAGGCCACCGCACTAGTGCGGCATGCTCGATGTTCAGCGATGGTTCCCGCCGCGTAGGACAGCGGCATTTCCCAACCGCCAAACGGCACCATCTTGGCGCCGAGGGCGACATGGCGCTGATGGAGCGGCGATCTTTTCAGCCCTTCATTCGTCGCGACATTCGTCCCTGCGGGCGCCGCAGTTGGTGGCTTGATTCCCGCCGAAGAGTCGGTGCTCGTCATACGACGAACTTATTCTCCGACGGCGGCACTCAAGTCCACGTTGAGGGGCCCTGTGGTGGGAATCGAACCGTTCGGTCGAAACTGCACGATCGCCGCATCAAGCTGCTGCACCAGCCCTTCGAGGGGAACAACGTTGAGCACCCCCTGGCCATGGCGCAGGAGGTCGATCAACTGGCCATCGCTGCGCACGAGCAGAGGATTGTCTCCCGAAAGAACCAAGCGAGCCGATCCAACGTCTTCGCCAAGATGCAGCCGGAGGTACTCGACCGCCGTGCGGGCCGCTTTGAGGGCGATCCCAGCATCGATCAGTTGTTTGATGACCTTGAGTTCGACGAGGTCCTGGTAGGAGTACCGCCGCTGTGATCCACTGCCCTTGGCGTCCGCCAGCGACGGCCGCAACAGGTCGGTCCGAGCCCAGTAATCGAGCTGTCGGTAGGTAATCCCCACAATCGAGCACACCTGGGGCCCGCGAAAACCATCGTCCATGTGCACACATCTCTTTGTCGAAGCGAGGGGAGAATCTGTTTCCTACGGTAAACAACAAGACCGTAGTTTCAGGAGCGCAACTCTAGGAGGCCCGCACCGCGGCGTCAATGGTTGATCAGCGCGCTGACAAAATTTCGCAATCTGATCTCTACGGCGTTTCGCCGCCGAAGTCTTCCGGGCGCAGCGTGTCCAGGAATCGATTGAACTCTTCGACGAGTTCATCGGGATCAACCTGTTCGTCGGATTGATCGGTCTCATCGGCCAACGGATCGTCCGTGTCGGCCACCGCGCACAGGTCCAAGACCACGTCGTTGGCGAACACTTTCGCTCCAAGGCGCAGGGCTATGGCCATGGCATCGGAGGGACGGCAGGGAACCGTCTCGCGCCGATCGCCAAGCGTGAAATGCATCTCCGCGTGAAAGATCTTGTCCACGAATTCGGTGATGACAATTTGATCGAGCCGGGCGCCAAAGGTCGGGATGAGCGACGCCAGGAGTTCGTGGGTGAGCGGCCGAGGGAGAAGCCGCTCCTCCAACGCCCGCTTGATCGCCGCCGCTTCGGGCATGCCAATGAAGATCGGGAGCATGCGATCGGTGCCGTCCAGGGCGCGAACTTCCACGTAGGGCGACCGTGTGCTTTCGTGCACCCGCACATCAACGATTCGCAGTTCGACCACGATTCAACCCTACCCGCCACTCGGCGATGGTCCCGGTGCCCCGTCGAGCGCCTCCCGCAGAGCACGCCGAACAACAACCCCGCGCAACGTCGCCCCGGCCGCCTCGAGATCACCGAATCGGCGGAACGGTTCGTCCACACTGACGCCGAGCTGGGGCCGGCGTCGGAGCAGCGGCAACGTCGCCTGCACGTAGAGATCGGCCTCACGTTGGGCGGCATGCATGAACACCCGGACGTGACGGGGATCGAGACCGCTCCCGCCCAACGTGACCAGGGCTTCGAGCAGGCGACGATCGTCATCGTCGAATTCGGTGATGCCGAGGACCACCCGACCGCGCACGAAGCCTTGCTTGACAGCATCGTCAAACAGCGACTCCGACGCGCCACTGGCCGCCATGACCTCGGTTCGAGAGAACGAGGCAGGCTCAAGTTCGATGGAGGACGCAATCTCGCCCGGCACTTCGGCGACGGACGCAGGCGGCACTGTCGACATCGGCGCTGGCCGACCACGGCGGAGGGGAGCGACGTTGGGGGCATGCACCGGTGTTGTCGCCGACGCACTCGGCCTGGTCTCGGACGTGAGGCGACGCCCGGACAAGCGCGGACCCGGCTCGCGTCGCCCCCGCAATGCCGGATGGCGGTCCGAGCCGAGATCGACGCCGTCGTAGTTCTCCTCGTCGTCGAGATCTCCCCCATCGAACATGGCGTCGAACACAGCATCGTTGCGGCGTTGACGATCAACATCCGGCGGGCCGTGGTGGCCGGCTGACGAAAGGCGATCGATGCCGGTATCGACGCGCCCGGCCACCGTTGACGTTCTCGTGGTTTCAGCGGCCTGAGAGACCGCAGCGCGTGCCGCGTTCAGCGGTACGTAACGTTCTTCTTGGTCGGCCAAGATGAGCCGGAGGCGCTCGATATCGGCGGGAAAGAACTTTCGATAGCCCGACGGTGTTCGCTCGGGGATGAGAAGCCCCTGAGCCTCAAAGAAGCGGATCTTGGCAATCGTGACATCGGGAAACTGATCTTTTAACGCGTCGAGGACTTCGCCGAGCGAGAGGTAGGCCCGACCCTGTGGGAGTTCAACGGGAGGGCCGGAGGCGGGCGTCGTACCGGCGGGTAGCCCATCCGTTTCTGTCACCGGTCGGACCGACGTCGATCGCCGGCGTCGAGAAACAGCAAACGAAACTTTCCGATGAAGAGCTCGTCGCCGGAGTGCAACACGTGGGAGGAAATGCGCTCGTTGTTCACGTAGGTCCCGTTTAACGAACCGTCGTCGCGGATCACGTACCCCTCATCGGTGGAGCTGATGGTGGCGTGCTTGCGGGACACCGTGACATCGTCCAAAAAGACATCGCAGTCGGGATGACGACCGGCGGTAGTTTCACTTCGACCGAGGGCAAACGTCAG
>JAYVSS010000372.1:0-2734 GCA_043775075.1 Acidimicrobiia bacterium | reverse complement strand
GCGATCACCGCTGCAGTGCGAACGAAGGTCGGCTACCTCGGGGCGATGGGTTCGCGTAAGACCCATGCCACCCGCACTGATCGTCTTCGCCAGGCCGGGTTGACTGACGTCGAGTTGGCCCGGGTGATGGCGCCGATCGGCATCGATATTGGCGCTCGAACCCCGGAGGAAACGGCGATTTCGATCGTGGCTGAAATCATCGCCTTGCGGACGGGCCGCGCCGTGGCCTCGTTGCGCGACGGCGACGGTCCCATCCATCGAAGCTAGTTGTCTGTCGTAGACGGACCGCTAAAAGCTCGGAAGACGAGCCGGCGCGTACCGGCTACCGGAAGCGGGGTTGGGACATCATGGCGATGCTTTGCTCCTTGTGGAGCCGCTCGTCGTAGCCGATCTGACGGAACAGATCGGCGAGGGTCTCGTAGGTCCCGAAGTCTTTGGAGAACTCACTCTTGAACGTCGTAGTTTCCCAATCCGGATGTTCTTGAACGGCGAGTGCATATTCGTGCTCGGCATGATCTTCGAAGTCCGCATTCATGCGATAGGACATCGACGGGCGAATCACGTAGAGCCCCCAACTCAGCCAGTAGTACGTAAACGCCAGAATCTGGGGGATGAGTTGACGACGCCACCAGCCGAGCGTTGAGGTTTCCGCGGTGAGCTCTTCGATCATCAGCAGGTGCCATTGTTCGTTGTCCTGCTCCCAACGATTCACTCGCACGGTGTCGAACACGCGCCGAGCAAATCCGGGCCGACGCGCGGTGTGGGTCATAGCCACATACGCCACGTTTTCCCACGCCTGATAGGGCACTCGGGCGACGAGCTCGAGGACCCGGAATTTGTCCAGGGTGCGCGGCCGGCCGTAAACGAGGTCCATCACCGCGAACAGCGCTCGTGCGCTCGGAGCAGCACGGCGCTTGGGTGAGGTCAGGGTCTGCAATTGCTCGCGGCGCAACAACTCTGGAGCGAGCGGGTCAATCGGGCCGAAGGGCGGCCGCTGGCCGATTGCCGCCCCGATCGGGCCAATCGAAGCAAACCGGTCAACGATGGCATTCGGGTGCAGTGGTGGTGTGGTTGTTGCTGTTGCTAGTGAGTTTTTAGACATATCGCACCTCCGGCGATTCATATGTTTATAACGCCTCGGCTGGATCGACCATGCCCGGCGAGTTCTGTCCGCAGCGAGACATGTGTCTCCCGGCGTGACGCACAGACGGTTCAAGGTCGGTACGGTTAACGCCATGGGTCGGGTGGCGGCGGTCGTGTTGTGCGCCGGGGGTGCGAGCCGGTGGCAGGCGTCGGCGGCGGCGGCGGGGCTGAGCGTTGCGCACAAATTGCTCGCCCCGCTCCGTGGCCGCACGGTGGTTGAGTGGGCCGTCGAACATGCGCTCGAGGCGCGCCTTGATGCGACCATCGTGGTCAGCGGCTCGGTCGCGCTGCCCGTGGCGATCACCACCGACGCCCGGGTCACCATCGTCCACAATCCCCTGTGGATTGACGGTCAGGCGGGGTCGCTGGCCCTCGGGCTCGAGGCCTGCGCGGCGATCGGTATCGACGCTGCGGTCTGCGGACTCGGGGATCAGCCATTCATCGGATCCGACGCGTGGGAATTGGTTGCTCGGTCGGTGACGGACACTCCCATTGCCGTGGCGACGTATGGCGGCGCCCGACGAAATCCCGTGCGCCTCGACGCCGCCGCGTGGCCGTTCGTCCCACGAACCGGCGACGAAGGGGCCCGCACCCTGATGCGCAGTCGGCCCGAATGGGTAACGGAAGTAGCCTGTCCCGGCAACCCGGCCGATATCGACACAGTGGAGGATCTCCTGTCATGGAGCTAACGAACGAATTTCATGTGAATGTACCGATTGCTCGGGCTTGGGCCACGCTTACCGATATCGAGACGATTGCGCCGTGCCTACCTGGCGCACAGCTCGAAGAAGTCGAGGGCGACGAGTACCGCGGCGGCGTGAAGATCAAAGTGGGCCCGATCACCGCTTCGTACAAAGGCAAGGCCACGTTCCTGGAGCGTGACGAAGTGAATCACGTGGCCAAGATCAAGGGCGAAGGTCGAGACTCCAAGGGTCAGGGCAATGCTTCGGTCACGATCACGATGCGCCTGACCGATGTTGACGGTGTCTCCACCAAAGTCAATATTCACAACGACCTGTCGATCTCCGGCAAAGTGGCGCAGTTTGCCCGGGCCAGCGTGTTGAGCGAGATCAGCGGCAAGTTGCTCGGTCAGTTTGTAAATTGTTTGGAGCATGACGTGCTGACCCGTCCGGAAGAGACCTTGGCTGCCGTCGCCACGGCGTCGGCCGAGGCCGTCGCTCCAGCCACCGCGACCACCCCCACCGCGACGGCCACCCCTGGCTCGGACACCATGACCGGGACCTCCTCGGCGTCGGGCAGCGGAAAAGCCGACCCAGCCCAACCGGCCGACCCGGTGAAGCCGTCCGTCCGCAAGATCGAATACAAAGCAGCTGAGCCGGTCGACCTATTGGAAACCGCGGGTTCGTCGGTGCTGAAGCGGGCGATCCCGGCGGCGCTCGTGGTGCTCGTTCTGGTCTGGTTGCTTCGTCGCCGTAAATAAGACCACTTGTAGTTCGCTAGCGGTGGAGAGTCTTCCGATAGAGGCGGCGCGCCCGTCGATACGGAGGCCGCTGACGTGGCTCACGATTGCCAAGTTCCTCGTGAACATGGCGCTGCGTCTCGTGTACCCGTTTAACACCGATATCGCCAA
>JAYVSS010000371.1:0-2625 GCA_043775075.1 Acidimicrobiia bacterium | reverse complement strand
ACACCGCCGGAGAACAACACGAACAGCGGCATGCGGGCGATGGCGGCGTCAACGTGGGGCGTCGCCTTCACCAGGTCCACAGAAAACCCATCGGGCACGCGCAAGGCCTCCACACTGAAGTCATGCGAGGCCGTCGCCCGCAATCCGTTCGAATACCAGGTGTCGTGCATCGTGAGGTCTTCTCGACGAAAGAACATGTGGCGTGATGTTCCATCGTTGTTGTCGGCCCCGCCGGTCATCCACGTGGCGAACGACGAACCGCTCCCCCACGCCCACCGACCGGTCACGTCGTAGGAACCATCTCCAACGGCGACCCCGCGGCCCGACCGGGCATACGCACCGCACGCCACGGCGTCGGGCGAGCCGAAAATCTCCTTGCCCCGATCGGCCGTCAAACAGCCAGCGATGTGGGAAGTCAGCGAGGCGATCGTGGCGCACCACCCGGTCGAGCCGTCGGCTGCACTCAACGATTCGATCACGCCCATAGCGTCGAACGGCGTGTACTCCGGACCGCCGTAGGCAGCGGGAACATATGCGCGCAGAATATCGAGACGCTTCAGCTCATCAACGACATCGTCGCCAAGCCTGCGGTTCTTCTCGTGTTCATCCGCGCGCTTACGAATGATCTCAGCTGCAGCACTGGTTCGGTGGAGCAGATCCGTTGTCATACGACATCCTTTGGTCTGCTTGATAGTTTGCGCCAAAGGGCGAGGTAATTGACGTATTCCAGTGACGGCACGACGTGACCCGCGGTCACGAGCTCGTGATGCAGGGCCGGGAGGTTGCGCCACGGCACTCCCATATCGGCGTGATGGGCGAGGTGCCACCCGGTGTTGTACGGCACCATCCAGAACCTTGCACTCCATGTTTGGCGGACGTGATGGGTGGTGAGCCGATCATCGTCGGAGTTCGTCATACCGCCATGCTCAGCGATTGCCCGCAGGCGGTTGATCACCCGCCATACGGTCATCCACGGCGCGAACCACAACACGGGCCATGCCCACCATCCGACCGACAGCCCGAACAACACAAACAACGCCGTCTGAATCGCCAAGATTTGGAGCACGCTCTTTCGGGCCACGGGATTGCCGAGCGCCCGGAACAGTGACTTGGTGATCTTCCAGCCTGACTCCCCGACAGCGTCGCGTCGCAGGCGTCGGCGCAGCGTGGGCCAGGTCACTGGGTAGTCGCGGTACAGCGTGAGATCGGGCTCGTTCACCCCGAGCGGATCGCGATGATGGGTGAAGTGGGCTCGCCGGTACGCGCCTTGGGAGGTGAAACCAAACCCGTTACAAAAGATCGACCCGACGACGTCGTTCACCTTCGGGTTGGCGAACAACAGCTTGTGGGCGGACTCGTGTCCGAGGATTGCCAGGAGCGCAAACCCGCGACCCATCAGCACGAAGGTGACGAGGTAGAGGGGCCACCATCCGGTGTGGCGGACCACGGCGCCGGCCCCGACGACGAGGCCGACGGTCTGCGCCAGAGCGCAGCTGACGGTGAACGCATTGCGCCACGATGAGATCCGACGCAGTTCGACCCGCAGTGGACCAACGGCCATACCCCGAGCGTTTAGCCGCTCCGTGGGCAGGACCGTCGGACGGAGAAGCGTGTCTGGCAGCATGGTGATCGCCATGGACCGATATTACATCCAAGAAACGACTGTGGTCAATGAGTAATGAGGGGCGGCCGCTCACGGCCCGATCTGTCATCGCCAGCACCCTGCTCGGTACACACCCGCCGCGCCTGCCGGTGGCCCTTTTGGTGCGTTCCTGCGAGTTGTTCGGCATCAAGGACAACGCCGCCCGCGTGGCGCTGTCTCGAATGGTCGCCGCTGGTGAGCTCGACGTCACCGACGGCTGGTATTCCCTCCTGGGGAGGCTACGGCAGCGCCAGGATCGCCAGATGCAAAGCCGGCGCGGGCGGGCCGAGGAAAGCGCCTGGGACGGTACGTGGCTCATGGTGGTCGTCGGGGCGCAGGCCCGCAGCGCCACGGAACGGGCCACCCTCCGGGCCGCGCTTCGTCACATGCGGTTCGCCGAATGGCGCGAAGGTCTGTGGCTGAGACCAGACACCTTGTCGACGGCCGACCGCACGGACGTCGAGTTCCCTCTCTGCACGCTTGTCCCCGGGGCCCGCCCACCGGATGCGAAAGGGCTCGCCCGGTTCCTGTTTTCCATCGATGAATGGGTGGGCACGGCCAACGAACTTCTCCGTGACCTTGACGCGCTGTCGCGGGTCCTGACGTCCGACGATCCCACTGCCTTGACCGACGGGTTCGTGAAAAATGCCGCAGTGCTGCGTCATCTGCAAGGCGACCCGCTGCTTCCTCGGGAGCTTCTCCCACGGTCGTGGCCCGGAGCGCGCCTACGCACCCGGTACGAACGATTCGATGAAGTGTTCCTCTCCATTTGGCATAAGCACCTTCATCGGTAGCCCTGAGTCAACCGGGCGACGACGAGATCGAGCGCGCCGTTCGGCCGAGTCGTCGTAAGCGGGCGTAGTGCACATCGAATACGGCGGCGATATCGGCTCCGCGGGAGCCAAAAGCGTGGATCGGCATCCGGCTCCCCAGCGCCTCGGTGACCACCACCCGTTGCGGGATCTCCGGCTCCCACACAGTGG
>JAYVSS010000370.1:0-1535 GCA_043775075.1 Acidimicrobiia bacterium | reverse complement strand
ATGCCGAGGGTCAGGAGGTGGGTGCCGACGAACGCCATACCCACCTCCGTTCCGAGGCGCTGATGGTCAGCAATCGCCGCAAATGCGGCGGCTGCTGCTTCCTTCGTCCTTCCGCCAAAGGCAATCGCCGGTACGCCGGGCAATGCCCATAGAACTCTCGCCCGCAGTTCCTCTCGGACGCCAACGGCGGCGTCGTCAGAGGAATTCACTACCGGTGGCATGGGTCCGAGCGTTCGTACGGCGGACCCCGGATCGCCGTTGTACATCTGTTGGTTGGCAACGAGGCTGACCAACTCGACCCGTATGGCCGGCAGATCAGCTGGCGCCAGGCCGTTGGTCCATCGACCGTGGGCGGAGTCAAACTCAGCGAGTGCTTCACGGCTCAGCCGCAGCGCGTCCTCGCCCCGCATTAAACCGAACAACAGGTTCGCCGCTCGCATCGTTACAAGACGCAGGCGATCAACCGGGTTGCCCGGCCGGTCGTAGCACGCGGAGAAAACTCGCTCGCATTCCTTCCACTGCGACAGGTCGTAGAGCGCGTCGCCCCAGAGCAATCCGGACCGTAGCGTTCCGCCACCACGGTCAGCCGCTTCGGCGAACCGAGCCGCGGTGGCGAAGTCTTCAACGGAGCGAGCAAGGGTGGCCGCCTGCTCAAGCTCGGCGGCGTCCCGCTGAACCCCGGCGTCCAGCCGCCAGCGAGCAACGGCGAGTTCGTCGGCATCTGCGCCACCCGACCACGCCTCGTACCGATTAGCATGCGCGCTTAGGATAGTACGCCGACGCAACGGCAGAATCTCTGCGCACATAGCATCAGCAAGACCCCGGCGTGCGATTTCCACGGTGAAGCCGGCTCCCCGAGAAACGTCAGACCGAACCGCTATGAGGCCGTCGGTTTCCATGGACTCCAGCCGGGCGGCGGCGATCTCCGTCTCCACCAGTTCGAGCGGCGTTGGTCCGGCCAGCGCAAGAAGTTCGAGAAGGTCACGTGACGCCTGATCAAGCTCGACCAAAACGGGGGTCACCGACTCAACCGAGCGACGCGCCGTCGGCAGTGGTCCGTTGAGTCGCCAAACGCCGTCCAACCGAACAAGTACTCCTTCGCGAATGGCGGCTCTCACCTGTTCGCGCAGAAGAAGGGGCATCCCCCCCGTAGCCTGCTGCAGCAACCTCGTCGCCCGCCCGTCGACGGCTCCGAGAAGGCTCCGGTGCAGCAGTTCGTCGACGGTCTCGATATCAAGAGCGTCGAGATCGATACGAACAACTCGGCCGGTGCGCCACAATGCCGAAAGGCCATCTGGTTCGCGCTCATCGCTACACACAGAGACGACAACTCGAGCGCTCGGCACCTCGCACAGATGCTGGAGAAGAATGAGCGAAAGGGGATCGAGAAGGTGCGCATCATCGACGGCGAGAATGAGTCCACTCACCGCGGTGTGTGCCTCCAGGGCATGACTCACCGCTCGAGTGGCGTCGAGCGACACAGACCAATTTTCTTCCTTCGGCAGGTCGTCGAAGGGCAGCAGGTGGGCCAGCGA
>JAYVSS010000369.1:0-5452 GCA_043775075.1 Acidimicrobiia bacterium | reverse complement strand
TGCAGGTGCGCCCGGTATATTCTGCGGCCAGAGATGTGGGGTCCGGAAGGAGCGCCTTGAGGAGCTTAAGCGGGGCCACGGTCACCCCGTCTGACGTGGTTACCGGGGTCGGCGACAGAAGTCCAATATCACGTAGGCACTGGAAGTACTTGAGATAGCTTTCAGCAAATGCCATCCAAAATTCGATCCGCTTGGCTGGAAGATATTCGGCCAACGAACGGACCTCATCGTGAGCCATTGAATACAGCCGATGGCTTCCAACTTCGGGAAAATTGAACTCCATTGAGCGGGTGTGGCACGGTGCGCTCTTCCAGCGTCCATCGTCCCAATAAAACGAGTCCCCTTGAATCTCGAGAAGGTTCGTCTCCGGATCGAAGTTGGTGGCGAAACGTCGACCGTGGGTACCGGCGTTGACGTCGACGATGTCGATCGTCTCGATGCTGTCAAACAGCGTGCTGATGGCATGAGCGCAATAGACGTTGACCACACCCGGGTCGAAACCAGCACCAAGTATCGCGGTGATCCCCGAGTTCTCGAAGGCTTCGCGCTGCGCCCACTGTTCGTCGTACGCGTTGGGGACTTGTTGGCCCGGGCTGCACAGGTCGACTGAGACAGAAGTATCGAGGTAGCTCACGCCCGCTTCCAGGCACGCAGACATCACGTTGGCGTTAATGCCTGGCGGCCCAACATTGATGACCAGCGAGGGGCGCACCCGCCCGATGAGTTCGACCAACGCCACCAAATCGGAAGCGTCGATCTGCTCACACCGAATCGGTAACTCAGAACGTTTTCGATTGCCCTTGCGTTCGATGCTGTCGAGAATCGTTTGTGCTTTGGTCAGGGTTCGGGACGCAAGAACGATGTCTCCGAACACATCGTTGTTTTGAGCAAGCTTGTGCGCCACGACCCATCCGACGCCACCAGCGCCGATCTGAAGGATGGCCATCGACCCAACGTACCTGCTCGACTGCGGGAGAAATCCCTCGTTCCAGCACCACCAAGAGTAGTGAAACGGTCGATGGCGTCGAGCAGATCGGCGAGGTCAGCGGGGCGCAGGAACTAGGTCTCCGGTCCCGCCTAGCCTGACCTGGTGATTTCTCACGCCTTGCGTGTCAATGTCCTCTCGGACGAGCCCGTTGTCGGGCTCGTTGCTTACCTGGAACGTTGCGGGGCGATCGTCAACCACACCGCGGACCCGGCCGCCGATGCGATCGTCGTTCTTGTACCGCCGGTTCTGCGGTCGTCGCTCGAAGACGCGGCAATGGCGGCCGCATCCTCGGGCGTACCGGTCCTCGTCGTGGGTCCGGACCTGAGCGAGCGACTCATGGCGGCGGCCGGCCTGGTGTTCGGACGACTGCTGCCAATCCATGAGGTGCGCGTCCGGCCGGGACGTGACGCCGGAGAGGTCATGGCCCGGCCGGATGGTGACCTGCTGTTCACCGACCGGTGGCCGCTGGTCGACTGCATCGGGGAAGACGTGGAGCAGGTGCTCACGGCCAACCATGCGTTCACGGATCATGCGGTTGCCACCTGGCGCGAGTCGACATCGGTGGGGGCATTGACCTTCGGGTCGGCACCGTCGACCCTGGCCGACCCCACGTTCCATCGTCTTGTGTACCGGTTGCTACGACGGATCTCGGGTCACTGCGATGGACCGGTCGTGCGCGTCGGCATGCTCGGTTACGGTGCTATCGGACACGAGCACGCCCGGGCGATCAACCTCACCGCCGGTCTCGAGCTCGCGGCCATCGCCGATCCCAATCCGCTTCGTGTCGACGCCGCTCGCGAGTACTCGCCCGACGTCCGCGGGCGCCGCGGCGGGACCGAGTTATTGGCCGACGAAGGTATCGATCTGGTGATCGTCTCGACCCCGCCGAACACGCACGCCGATTGGGTGCTTCGGGCGCTCGACGCCGGTAAGCACGTCGTCGTGGAGAAGCCATTCTGCATCACCGTCGCCGAGGCCGATCGCCAGATTGCTGCGGCCAAGGCGGCGAGTCTCACGCTGGCCGTCTACCAAAACCGCCGGTGGGATGCCGACTATCTGGCGCTCAAACGCGCCGTGCGTGGCGGTCGGCTCGGTGAAGTGTTCCATCTGGAGAGCTTTATCGGGGGCTATGGCCATCCGTGCAACTACTGGCACTCCGATGAGACCGTCAGCGGGGGAGCGATCTACGACTGGGGCAGCCACTACCTGGACTGGGTCCTCGACCTGTTCGGGCAAGACGTCGAGTGGGTGTCGGCCACCGCTCACAAACGGGTGTGGCACGACGTGACCAACGCCGACCACACGCGGGTCCTGCTCCACTTCGTCGACGGCGTGGAGGCAGAGTTCACTCATTCCGATCTGGCTGCGGTGCGCAAGCCGAAGTTCTACGTGCTCGGATCCGAGGGCGGCATGATCGGCGAGTGGCAGCAGGAACGCATCGTGAGTCGGTCACCCATCGGGTTGGCGATGGAAGATCGCTTCGCCGTGTCGGAGGCCGATGCTGCCCTGACGCTGTTCAGCGCCGACGGCTCGCAAACCCGCCTCGCTGTCCCCCCACCGCCGCCGCAGCCGTTTCACCGAGAACTGGCCGGCCACCTGCTCGCCGGCGAGCCGATGTCGGTTACTCCCGAGGGGAGCCGCCGCAACGTCGCGGTCATGCAGGCGGCCACGATGTCAGCCGCCGATCACGGCCGTCCGGTTCCGCCGCCGACGCGGTGACGGGTCCGACGGTTGCGCCGCTCCGGTGGGGCTTTCTCGGTGCCGGAATGGTGGCGACGGCGGCGCTCGGTCCGGCCGTCCACGCCGCCGATGGTGCTGTTCTGCAGGCGGCGGCGGCCCGAGACCTCGATCGGGCAATCGCCCTGAGTCCGAAGCGCGCATACAACCGTTATAGCGACGTGCTCGACGATGACGACGTCGAGGCGGTATACATCTCCCTGAGTAACGAGGCCCACCTTCCGTGGACCGTTGCGGCCCTCCGGGCGGGCAAGCACGTGCTGTGCGAGAAACCACTCGGGTTGACGGCGGTGGAGGTCGACGAGATGGGTGCTGCCGCCGGTCAGCTCCTGATAATGGAGGCGAGCTGGTACCGATGGCATCCCCGGATCGGCCTCGCCCAGCGACGTCTGGCCGACATCGGTCCGGTGCGTCACGTGTCCGCCGGTTTTACTTTTGGCGGACAGTTCGACGGCAACTACCGCCTCGATCCCGCCCGCGGTGGGGGCGCGCTGTACGACGTCGGGTGCTACGCCGTCTCGGCCTGCCTATGGAGCGTCGGCCGAGGGGCGCCCGACGCGGTGTTGGCCGAGTGGGAGTACGGGGCGACGGGCGTCGACGTCGACACCCGGCTATCCATGCGATGGTCGGCACCCGGCGTGGGCGACGCCGAGGCCGAGATCCACGTTGGCATCACGGCCGACGAAAGCCAGTGGCTGGTGATCTCGGGCGACGGGGGCACGATCGAGATGCGAGACGCCCCGTACACCTCGTGGAAGGACGATGACACCGAACTCGTCATCACCGGTCGGACGGTAACGGAACGGATCAGCGTCCCGGCCGTCGACCCGTACCGGGTGATGGTCGAGGAGTTCTCCTCGGTCGTTCGCGGGGGCCCGGGGTGGGTGCTACCACTGGCGGAGTCCCGCCTGACGGCCGCCGTCCTCGACGCGGCGAGGGCTAGCGCGGGACTCGAAGGACGGAGCAGCCGTTGATCACCGCCGGGGTTTGGTTGAACCCGGGGGCGACGTTCTCCATGCCGAAGACCTTCACGATCCGACGAACGAAGTCGAACCCACCAAGCCCGGCGAGCTCGGCCTCGATCGTCGCCAGTAGCGACAACGCCGTCATGCGGGCCGCCTGGTAGCCCTCCTCCAGAGTGAGGACGAACCCCACCTTGCCGGTGACCATGTTCGGGCCGTTGACCGGACCATGTCCGCCAACGAACAGGAGGTTACCCGTGCGGGCACAGCTGAGGTAGTTCCCCGCCGGCGGGAACGCGGGCGGTAGGACCAATCCGAGTTCGTCGAGGCGGGCGGCGATGGACGGCCCGGGCGGACGTGAGGGCCTCACAGAAGCGTACGACGAACGGCTGGATCCGGACTGCGTCGGTCGATCAGGTGCCCCCGAGGGCAACTGCGGCGGCGATCACACTGGCTGCACCGAACTGTTCGAAGCGCGCTTCGTCGCGGAGGTCGTACCGGCCCCACAAACCCAGGAACAGATCGCTTGCCACGCCACGAACCGCCGCCGTGCCCTTGCCGTGGCCATGATCGACACAGAGCACGCCGTTGTCGATCTTGATCATCCACTCGCCAGTGACGTCGGTGGCGTGTAAGTGGAGCGAACCTCCGAGGTGGGCGACGTTGCGGGCGGGCAGCAGACGTTCGCGGGCCATGACCCAGTACTCGTCGACGCCGTCAACGGCCAGTTCGGGATCGACCGACCAGACGATCAGTCCGGGAGTGAGGGCGTTCTCGGCGTCCCATCGGTGTACCGCGGCCTCGTGCGCCTGGCGACGGAACCAGAAGTATGCGCGCATGGGTTCGTGGAGGAAGTTCCAGCAGGGTGACTCCGGATCCCGCACTGCAAGAAGTGCGTCTAGCTCGGCCGCCCCGCGTCGCACGAAGTCGGGAATGGCGCCCGGGTCGGTCGGTGGCTTCTCCATCGAATCGCCATCGGCGAAACCATCAACCGTGTTCGTCAGGACTCCGATGGTCATGCGGTGAACCCGGCCGAGGTGCCCGCCAAGGCGGGCAATGTCCCAACCCGGGCAGGAGGGCACTGGCGTGGCGGGATGCGATGTGGCCAACTCGGCGATCCGCTCGGCGTCGGCGGCGATTGCCCTTCGCATCAAGGCAGCGTCAACCACGGTGTTCATCATCGCACCAATCGAAAGAATGCGCGCATATCACCGACGAGAGCATCGGGTTGCTCCATGGCGGCGAAGTGTCCACCGTGTTCGAACCTGGTCCAGTGGCGGATGTCGTAACGGCTTGACGCCCATGCTTTCGGCGCTCGGTACAGCTCTTTCGGGAAAATCGCGCATCCGGTTGGCACCGACGAGTTGGGAAACCCGGCTCCCCGCCCCGGCCCGAGGGACTCGTAGTACAGGCGGGTCGAAGAGTTGATCGTTCCGGTCACCCAATAGATCGTGAGGTTGGTGCAGAGCTGGTCCATCGTTACGGCGGCGAACGGGTCGCCGTCGCAATCGGTCCACTGACGAAACTTCTCCAGGATCCATCCGGCCAGGCCGGCGGGGGAGTCGGTCAGTCCGTAGGCGAGGGTCTGGGGTCGGGTGCCCTGAATGGCTTGGTAACCGGTCTCGTTCTTGGTGAATGCCTGGAGCGCAGCGACGTCGGCCATCTCCTCCTCGGTGACACCGTCGAGCGGATTGTCCGGATCGGGTGGGCGGGCCACGACCATGTTGAGGTGCATCCCGGTGATTGATGCGCCGTGCCGTGCCGC
>JAYVSS010000368.1:0-6296 GCA_043775075.1 Acidimicrobiia bacterium | reverse complement strand
TTCCAATTTTTGAGCAGAGTTGATCCGAAGAACAGCGTGGTCGAATTATCCGTAATGGTGACCGTCAAGCGTTTGTTGGTGTTAGACGGCGGGTCAACGGTGAGCGTGACCCGGTCCGTGCCGTCTTGGTAGCCGTTGCGTCGAGCGAGGTCTTTCGCCTGCGTACGCGCGGCTCCGGCGTTGGGCATCTGCGTCACCCCCGCAAGGGCAGCGGCGTCCGCGGCCCGTTGCACCTGGATGCTCTTGAAATAGAACATGCTCACGTCGATCACGAACGCCACGCAGATGAGGAGGAGCGGCAACACGATTGCCGTCACGATCATCACGTAGGCGCCCTCGCGTTTGGTCACTCGCCGACGAGCTCCACGTTTCACCCCGAGGTCATCGGCGGTTGGATCGTTGGGGTTGAGCCCGACGGTCGGGCGGCACTTGGGTCCCACGATTACCCCTGCACTTTGAGAGCTTCAATCACACCGACATAGGTGTGACTGACCGTGCGTGAACTGATCACACCGGTCATCGATGTGTAGGAGGACCGGACGTAAATGCCGACGTAATCCTGACGCGCAGAAATCGAGTCGTTCCGTTTTGTTGCCGGCCAGAAGCGGTCGAGGCTCAGGTCCGCCGGGGCGGCGGCCGAGTCGTACTGAAAGCGAGTATTCACGATGCCAAGTTGGTTGAATCGGTACACGTTGCAGGCCACCGCCGGCCGCTTCGCCGTCCAATCGAATGAGGTGAGAGCAGTCTGCGGGTCGCCGGTGCGCATAACGGTTCCGGTGTCGGTGCGGAAATAACCGACCGCCTGGTCCGCCGACACATTGAGGGCCAGAGCGTTATCGGCCTCGGTCAAGCATTCTTGTGGTGCCTTCGTATAGAGGTCGGTGGCCCGATAGACGATGACGTAGTTCAACCGATTGCCGACGGCGCTGAGTGGCGGGCGCATGGCCTTCAGGATGTCGTAATCGGCATCATTCGTGGTACCGGCCACCGTCGCCATACGTGCCCCTTCCTGCGCGGCATGTTTGTCTGATGACCACAGGAGAAAGAGTGGACCGGTCTCAATAATCATAAAAATAAGGAAGAACAGCAACGGAGTTATGAGCGCCGCTTCGACTGCCACGGCCCCGCGCTCCTGCCGCAGTTTGCGACCAACGCGACCAATGCGACCTATGCGACCAATGCGGGCCGCAGCAATCTGACAAATGGGTCTGGCGTTCGTTGCTCGCCAAGAACTGATCACAAGCCACCACCACGGCGGGTCGTGGTCGGCGCGATCGTCGTAGTGGTCGGAGCGGTGTACGGAACAATGGTGTCGGGAATATCGTCGGCGGTGTTGTTCGGCGTATTGCGATCATTGGGCAACGAAAGCGTGGCGGTGACCCGATTACTTAGTGTGCCCGTGGCCGTCGTCTTCACCGTGAAGTTCACGTAGAAGCGGATCTGGTTCCCTACCGCCGGCAGATTCACCGTGGTGCTGATGTCGCCTGAGCCGCTGGCGCTAGAGCACGCCGCACCGTCGGACGCCCCGGTCACCACGCTGCATGACCAGGTAACAGCGGTGAGTTCGGCGGGCATGAGATCCTGCACGGCGATGGGACCCGAGGGGCCGGGGCCCGCGTTCGTCACCAGGATCGTGTACTGCGCCGAGTCCCCGGCGTTGATCGACGTCCTACCGTCGGTTTTGGTGACGGACACGTCCGGAAGGACGATGGCGTCATCGTCGCCGTCGGAGTTGTTCGAAGTATTGCGATCGGTAAAGACGCCGGTGGGAATCGCTGCGCTGGCGGTGTTCGTCAAGGTGCCGCTGGCGCTCATTGCCACCTTGGTGGACAACACGAAGGTGGCGGTTGCGCCGTTGGGAAGGTTGACCGTTTGGTTGGTGATCCCGCCCGCCGTGGGGCCGGCCGGACAGGATCCACCACCGGTGGCGGTACAGGTCCACGACGTTGACGCTGCCACCAGGGTTACGGGCAGGGCGTCATTGACGAGAATTCCGTTCACTGGTGCTGGGCCATTGTTGGTGACGATGATCGAGTACGAGATGTTTTGTCCCGGATACACACTGGTCAAAAAGTCATCTTTGACCACAGAGATGTCCGGCATCTGGCTCGTATTGGTGTCCTGTGGGCCTTTGTTGTTGGTCGTGTTTGCCTCAACAATTCCGGTCGGCGCCACGATCTCGGCCGTGGTCACAATGGAACCGGCGAAGCTGTTGGCCACGGTGTAGTTGAGCGTGAACGTGGCAGTTCCATTGGCCAGAAGGTTGACCGACGACGTGTCGAGCAAGCCCGTGCTGATCGGGCCGGCGGGGCAACTGCTGCCCGACGTGGCCGTGCAGGTCCAACTGACATTTGTCAGCGACGCCGGAATAGTCGCAAAAACGCGGGCGCCGGTCACCGGGCCGGGACCGTTGTTCTTCACGACGATGGCGTACGAGCCCGCGTAACTCGGCCATACCGTTGAGACCGTCGACACCGTGTCATTCACCGAAACCAATTGGAGATCGGGGTGCACGATCGGGTCGGAGTCTGTCCACGTGTTATTCCCGGTGGTCCCAGTGTCTCCATTGGCCGTAACGAAGGCGGTATTCGCCAGTGTTCCCGGGGCCGCTGAGCCGGAGACGGTGGCGGCCAGGCGGTAGGTGACGGTGGCACCAGCGGGAAGCGGGGCGCTCAGGGTGACGTCGAGGTTGCGGGCCGACGACGGAACAGTGCAGGTCGCACCGCCGGTCGGAAGCACGCAGGACCACGGGCTTGTACCGGTAAGCAGTAGGGCCGGCGGAGTATCGGTGACCCGAACGTTGGACGACGGGGTCGCCCCGTTGTTGGCGACCAGAAGGTCATAGGTAACGACCTGGCCCGGAAAGAGCTGGGTTTGGTTGTTGGTCTTGTTGACGGAAACGTCGGGCTGGGTGATCGGGTCTGAATCCGGTCCGACATTGTTGAGCGAATCGGTCTCGGTGATGGTCACCGGGGCCACGATGCGGGCGGTGTTCGCCGTGACGCCGGAGGCACTCGCTGGAACGGTCCCGTTCACGGTGTATACCAGCGTGGCGCCATCGGCCATGAGGCCAATGGTGGAGTTGGTCGCACCGATGGCGTTGGTGGTGCCACTCGCCGTGGGACAGGTGACCCCCCCACTACCGGAACACGTCCAACTGGTCTGGGTGAAGTTCGTCTGGTCGATCAGCTTGTCTTCGATGATGGCGCCGGTGACGCTTCCCGGACCGTTGTTCCTCGCGGTGAGGGTGTACGAGAACGTCTGACCGGGCAGCACGCTGGTCAAACCGTTGCTCTTGGTCATCGACAGATCAGGGGAGACGATGCCGAAGTTGATGCTCGGTCTGTTCGACGTGGTTGACGTGTCTCGGTCGATCGACGGGGTGATCGTGGCGGTATTGGTCACCGTGGCCGACGTGGCTGTCGGCCCGACGTTGCCGGTGATCGTGTACGTCACGGTGGCCCCCTTCGCCAGGTTGACGATGGTCTGGCTGAGGGTGGCGCCGGTGGCCAGCGAACCGCTCGCTCCGCTCGGGCACGTGGCGCTGACGGCGACACAGGTCCATGTGGGGCTCAAGATCTGGCTGGGGATGGGATCGCTCCACGGAACCGACGGCACCGGCCCCGGACCGGCGTTGCCGACCTGGATCGTGTACTGGACCTGTTCGCCCCGGCCCCGTGTGCCATCGCGAGCGGTCTTGGTGGCCCATGGATCGGGGAGCTGGACGGTGTCGGTGTCCTTGGCCGTGTTGTTCGTCGCCTGAGCGACGGGCTCGAGCGCGCCCGAGGACCGCTCAATGTTCGCCAGCTGATCGAACGTGCCGGTGGCGCTGGCTGACACGGTGGCGTAGAGCGTGAAGGTGATGCTCTTTCCTGAGTTGAGGTTGACCCCGGCGATGGTGATCACAGAGCCGCTCGGCGTGATGATCGAGTTCAACGGCGTGCCGGTCGGGCAGGTAGCTCCGTTGGTGCCGGAGCACTTGTAGGTAACGCCCGTCAGTGCTGATGGCAGGGTGTCGGTGATCGTGGCGTTCGTGATCGGCCCAGGCCCGAGGTTGCTGGCGACAACGGTGTACGTCAGCGCCTGTCCGGGGCCAACGTTGGTCTGACCGTCGGTCTTAGTGATCTTGAGGTCAGACATTCCGATGTTGTCGGTATCGGTGGCCGTGTTGTTTCCCGGCGTCGGATCGGTCCAACCGTTGGGCTGGGTGACGGTCGCCGTCTGGGCGATCGTTCCGGAAGTGAGAGCCGGGTCCACCGTGCCGGTCATCCGGTAGGTAATCGAGCCACCGGCCGGAATGTTGGCGGTGACGCTGAGGTTGCGGGTCGCGCCGGGGCTCGGGCAGCTGGCTCCGCCCGAGGTGCCAAAGCAGGCCCACGAAACGGTCAGTAGGCCCGCCGGCGGGGTGTCGGCGATCGTGGCTCCGGTAACTGGACCGGAACCGGTATTCGTGGTGATGACGTCGTAGGTCAGGACCTGTCCGCCCGCCACCGTACCGGGAGCGGAGGTGGTACCAATGCCGTTGCTCTTGGTGATCGTCAGGTCAGCCACGGTGATCGTGGTCGGGTCGGTTGCGGTGTTGTTGCCACTCGTTCCCGGAGGTTCGACCGTGCCATTCGGATGATTGAGGGCGACGTTCTGGATGATGGAACCGGTGGCCAGGTTGGCGACGGTGCCGGTGACTTCGTAGGTCACCTGGGCGAGGGCGGGAAGGCTCGGAATGATCGACGTGAATTGGACCCCGCCGGTCATCGTTCCGGTGCTCGGGGTCGGGCACACGCCGCCGCCCTGCGGGAGGTAGCACTTCCACGTGAGGTTGGTGAGCTGCGTCGGGGGAGTATCCGTCAAGATGGCGTTGGTCACCGGACCGGGGCCGAGGTTGCGGGCCACGATTGTGTAGGTGAGCACCTGGCCGGCGGTGGCCGACGTCTGGTTGTCCGTCTTGGTCACCGAGAGGTCAGGGATGACGATGTTGTCGGTGTCGGTCTGGTTGTTGTTGGTGAGGTCCCTATCTCCAACGGCCACTGGCGCCGTGATGACCGCCTGGTTGGCGATAGTTCCGGTGGCGGTGGGCTTGACCGTCACCGTAAGGGTGAATGTCAGCGAACTTGTTGCCGGAAAGTCAACCGTGGCGTTCAACGATGTGGTCGGCGTCGTCGGACAGGCCGCTCCACCGCTGGCCACACAGGACCAACTGACAATGGTCAGCTTGGTGGTATCGACGGCATCGGCGATCGTTGCTCCGGTGACCGGACCGGGCCCGTCGTTGCTGAACACGAGGGTGTAGGGAAATGTTTGGTTGGGGCTGACGTCGGTCTGGAAGTCATTCTTGGTGGCGATCAAGTCGGGTTGGGAAATGGTCACAACGACGGTTGGAGGGGTGTTGTTCGAGAGCACCGGGTCAACGAGCGTGTTCGTGTAGGCGATGGAGGCGCTGTTCGAGACACTGGTCCGGGCGCTCGCCTGCAACTTCACGGTAGCGACGTACGTCAGCGTCCCCCCCAACGGAAAGTCGCCGGTGGTCTCGCTGATGTTTCCGGTACCTGAGGCGTTTGGGCACGTCGCTGAACCACCGGCGGTGCACGTCCACGCAATCGGCGGCGTGGTGACGAACTTGGTGGCGTCGAAGGTGTCGACGATCCGCGCGTTGCTGGCCACGCCGGGTCCGGTATTGGTCGCTACTAACGTGTACGTAAAGGTCTGTCCGGGTCCGGCATTGCTGACCGACGCACTCTTGGTGAGCGTGACGTCGGGATGGACGATGGTGTGAGAGATCGTGGCCGAGTTCGGGTAGGTGGCGTTCGCCTCCACCAGGCCGGGCGGGAGGGTGATGTTGGCGGTGGTGGTGAACGCGCCGCGGGTCGGCGTGCCCGTGGTCGTGCCCGTGATGACGAACTTGAGCGACTGTCCGGCGTCGAGAGGCGAGGTCGTCGTCACGCTGAACGCGCCGGAGCCTGAGGCGGCGGGGCAGGTACCGCCGCTGACGCCGGTGCACGTCCAGGTGTAGCCGGTGAGCTGGGTGGGGAGATTCTGGGCGATGACGATGCCCGCCGGGGCGGAGCCGCCGGGACCGGTGGCGTAGTTCGTGACCGTCAGTGTGTAGGCGATCGCCGTCTTCGGCCCCACGTTGGAGGACGCCGCCGGGTTGGCGGTGAGTGTCACCCCGAGGTTCGGCAGAACGACGGCATTGCTGACGCTCGAGATGTCGTTGACGGTGTTGGAGTCGTTGGGGAACGTGTTTGTCGCGTCGTTGACCACCGGCGTGCTGGCGCTCGTGGCGACGGTGGCCGTGCCGA
>JAYVSS010000367.1:0-6339 GCA_043775075.1 Acidimicrobiia bacterium | reverse complement strand
CGCGAGGCGTGAGGGCTGGCTCGGCCCGCATCAGCGGTAGCGCACGCCCTGGCGGTCCAGTTCCGCATGCAGGCCCACGATGTCAACGTCCGGAAGTTCGCAACGCTTGCGGATCGCCTGGGCTGCGGCGATGCCTGCACCCTGACCGGCCACAGCGCAACATGCCATGTTGCGGGTGGCGGCGTGAGCGATGCGGTCTCCACCTATTGCTCGCCCGGTGACCAAGAGGTTCTTCATCTTCTTCGGCAACATTGAGCGGTACGGAACATGCATGTATCGTCCCGTCGTCGGTAGGATCAGCACTCCATATCCATCAATGAACTCGGGGTATATGCCGATCGAGTCGTCGAAACGGGCCTCGTTGCGGACATCATTCTCAGTCATATTGTACGCCGCATCGATCTTGCGAGTATCCCTGATACCTATCGTCATGCCAAAATTCCGTAAGCGCGCATTCGAACATCCGGGTGTGTAGCGGCGCAGAGCCTCGATCGCGTGCACGGCCTGGCGACGCCCTTCGATCTCCGAACGCGTCATGCTGTCGGGGTCGGTGCCGTCGCACTGCGCGAGGTGGATGAGATTCATGTAGGTGAGTTCACCCGTGTCATGCATGGCGCCCCACGTGCCAGAAATCGTGTTCACGCTGGCCGGGATCACGCCGTCGCGAATCGCCTGTTCGAATGGCTTCCCCAGAAAAGGGGAAAACATATTGTCCTCTTTGCCCGATGTTTCGATCTGCCACTCGCCCGACGCCCAGTCCGCATAGGTCTGCGGATTGCGTTGAACTCCCTCCAAGAATGCATGCTTGTCCACACCCGCCAGATGAAACATGACCGATGCCGCCTGCATGTGCTCCACGGGTGTCTTGACCGTCTGGGCGCCGGCCCGATAGGCCACATCGGCGTCACCGGTGGCGTCGATGATGATACGCGCGCATAGGGCTTCGCGGCCCGCTTTCGACTCGGTGATGATGCCGGTAATCATGTCGCCGTCCATGATCGGCGCAGCAAATGCCCGATGCAGCATCGGGTGGACACCGGCTTCTTGGACAAGCTGATCGGCAACCAGCTTGAAGCCTTCGGAATCGATTTCGTAGGAGAGCGACTGACTCTCTGGAACCGCGGCGCCCATTGTCTTCGCCCGTTGTTCAAACTCCCAGCCAATTCCGCCAGCCTCAACCGTTTGCTCGTGGCGGTACCAGGCGAGACCTTCGACCCCCACGGTCGTAATGTTTCCGCCGAAGCAACCAAAACGCTCGACCAGCGTGACCTGCACTCCAGCACGAGCGGCAGCGAGGGCGGCGGCTAGACCGCCCGGCCCCGATCCGACGACCAACACATCGGTGTTATGGATAACGTCGATCTGGCGGGCTGGCTCGATGATCTTCGGGCGGCTGCTCACAACGGGCGACCCTAGCTCCCGCGTCTGCGGCCTTAGGGTCGTCATGAGCATCGCGGAAGTTTTCGGTGCGTTTCGGCGACGATGGGCGTACGCTTTCGCTGTCGGTCAGGTGCTCGCCTGGCCGCCGAGCGAAGGGAATGTCGTATGCGCGTTCACGGAGTGCTCCGAACAAAAGGAACCGACGTGATCACCACCGATCCGTCGGCCACCCTGCATGAAGCCGCCGCGGCGCTTCATGAACACCGGATAGGGGCTGTGCTCGTCACCAAAGATGACGGAACGATCGTCGGTATCCTGAGTGAACGCGACATCGTTCATGCCATCGCCAGACTCGGGGCTGACGCTCTCAGCGGTCGCGTGGCCGACGCAATGAGCATTGACGTGGTGAGTTGCTCACCCGAAGATAGTCTCGAGTCATTGATGGAGACGATGACACAGCGCCGAATTCGGCATCTGCCGGTGCTCGACAACGGAGCGCTGGTCGGCATCGTGAGCATCGGCGACGTGGTGAAGCGACGCCTCGCCGAAATCGGCGACGAAAGCAAAGCGCTGCAGGACTACATCACCACCGGCCGTTAGGCGGACCGAGAAGCTTTTGCAGGTGAAGGTCAGGAAGGTAACGCGCCAAGAAATTCGGTGACGGCGCCGTAGTACGCGTCGAATTGTTCGTACCGGACGGCGTGTCCCGCCTCAGCTATGCGCGCATACTGAACGAGGGGGTTGAGGCGCCGTGCCTCCTCCGCCTGCTCCACCGAAATAATTGCCCCGCGATCGTTGTCGCCAAGCACGATGAGCGAAGGACACGTCCACGATGCAACGGAATCGCGCCATGGCGCCTGTGCCTGGGGATAATAGGTGAACAGATCAAGTTCGACTTCGAAACGCGAGGCCAGGGAGAGGGCAGTGTCTTCGTCTGACCATCCGGCGACATCGCGTCTACGCCACTCCATGCCCTCCTCCCATGTGCCCTGCTGCACTCGCTCGATGTCCGCCCGCCAGACGCCGTTACGCTCGGACCGAGCGCGCTGAATCGTCTCCCGGTCCTGAGATCGTCCGACCGGGAACTCCCACCACGCCGGGTCTTCGAGAACAATCGCCCGACTGATACTCGGTGACTCGGCCGCGGCCAACGCAATCGTCGCCGCCCCCATCGAATGGCCAATGAGAACTGGGCGATCAAGGCCGAGAGAGGTCACTACGCACAGGAGATCCCCGACGCGGGCATCGTCGTTGAAAACTCCGCCGACTCGATCCGAGTGGCCGTGACCGCGGGCATCGTAGGCCACGACGTCCCATGAGTCGCGTAGCAGATTTGCTAAGCGCGCGTAGTAAAGCGCGTTGTCAGTAAAACCATGAACGAGAACCAGTGGGGGAAGATCACCGCCGGAACGGAAATACCGCAATGAGAGACCGCTGTTGTCGCACCGCCCCTGGGCCCACGATTCCATCGGAACGGCTATCGCCCCTTGGCGCGGGAAGCCTTCTCGGCATCTTTGCGGGCTTTGCGAATGGCCAGCTTGGCGTCCCGATCCGGGTCTACCGGTTTCGGCACGGTGATCGAGACGAACTCGGCCGGGGGGAGCGCAACGACGGCGTCGGACTTCAGGAGGTCCTTAAGGATGGGCGAGGCGAGCGCCTCGCCAACGATCGCCGTGGTCATCATGACCCGCACGGCACCGACGCCGTGGCGCTCCACGAGTCCGGGCAACGCGTCCTTGATCTCCTCCTCGGTCGGATTGTCCGACGACTCGCCAAGCACCTCAATGCAGTCCGCCAGGCATGTGTCTGCCAGAAGCGTGGAGATTCCTTCGAGCATGCCGTTCATCCGACCGCGGCCAAGCTGCTCGCGAACCGACGCCGATTCGAGCGAACCGGCCCGCTTGGTCAGCGCTTCTTTCTGCTCCTCGTTGAGCTGACCGACGAGCTGATCCAGCTCAGAATCGGTCAGCGCCTTGACCGCTCGCTCCAGTAAATTGAGGCCGACGAGGCGTTGCTGGACGGCATTGACAGGACGCTGTTGTTGCTTCTGCGGTGAACTCACGGCGGTCAACGCTACCGGGGAGCAGATGCCGCGGCCGCCGATCCCACCTGCATCCTCGAAATAGCCGCCGGAATGTCGGGATAGCGACGGTTTGACGCCCCGCCGTCGATGAGTTGGTACGACCCAGTCACGAATCGGGACTCGTCTGACGCCAGCCACGCCACGAGGGCGGCAACCTCGGCTGGGGTTCCGTGACGACCGAGGGTGGTGTTCTCAACGAATTCCTCGACGACCCCCGGCATGGCGAAAAATGTTCCGGTGGCGGGCGTTTCAATAAGCCCGGGACCGACCGCATTCACGCGAATACCTCGTGACCCCAGTTCCATCGATGCCACCTTCGTGAGCATGATCACCCCCGCTTTCGCCGTGCAATACGCCGACATGCCAGCCGACGGTTGCACGCCGTTGAGCGAAGAAATTGTCACGATCGATCCGTTATCCCGAAGCATCCGTCCGGCGTGCTTGATCGTCAGAAAGACGCCGGTGACACAGAGATCGAGGATGGAGCGAAACTCCTCGACGGAGTGCTCGGTGATCATGGCGAACGTCCCGCGCCCAGCATTGGCGAGCGCAATATCTAGGCCGCCAAACCGCTCGGTACTAAGTGCGCAGAGTGCTTCGAGATCAGCTTCGTTCGTGACATCACAACGAAGCGTCGCCACCGAAGCGCCAAACTCCTCTTGGAGCGTGGCGAGACCGGACTCACTCAGATCACCGACGACGACCCGGGCGCCATCAGCCACAAATCGAGCCACACAGGCCCGCCCGATACCCGACGCCCCGCCGGTCACGAGCGCGACCTTTCCGGCCAATGGATCGTTCATCGTGGTGCGTCGGTCGTTGGCGTCATAACGGTGAGTGTTTCACGAACGCCGACAATCAGCCAGATCCGCTCCATCAGTCAATCAGTCGGCCAGCCGTTCGCCGTGACGCACAGTCGTACAGGGTAAAACTGGCGCTCGTCGGCCCTCCGGCGAACGACGTTTCACCGGTCGTCGCGTTTCCCGATTGCCAAAACGAAGGAGGCACTTCCTTACATTCCGACGACACGAAGGCCGACGACGACGCACCGCCCCAAACCCACCGCGTCCACCGAAGCCACCGAAGCCACCGCCCGGTCCACCACCTCCGAAGAGGACGAACCTAACGTCGCCGCTGGCGAGGCGAGTTTGTCGCTGGTTCGCCGTCAGGATCGGGTCGCTTCCGATGAAGCCGCCCAGGGTCATCACCGGTTCGCCGCTACTAATGATGATGGACTCGGCCTGGCCCGCGCTCGGCACGGCCACCAAACATTTTTCCGTCGTGCGAGCGTTTCGCCGGTAGTTCACGAGGCGTTTCTGGTCGCCCGAGGGAAGGTGAACCCGCCGTTGGGCCCATCGCCATCTCCGGGCGCTGAGGGCGGCGAGACCTTCGCCCACGCCCAAGCCGGCGAGCGCCGCTGCGGGGGCCCGACGCTCGACAGATAATACGGATGCACGTTGCCTTTTGGGGATGCTGAAGGCACCGGCGGCGATGGCGAACCAGCGGCCGAAGACGATCACCGCCGCCACGTCGGGCGACGGATGGCACCGTCGACGGCGAGGACCAAAAGCCCGCCGATCAGCGTGAGGGGCACGAACCAGGCGATTTGTGCGCCGAGTTCGGTGTTCATGAGCCGCAAGTGAATCGGCGTTACCGCCAAAACAGAGCCGCCGTCAGGGCGGCCGCAGTGCTGGACACGGAGCGGCGGCGTAGACGAACCACACCGACACGACCCCGGCGATGACCTGGGGAAGGAGTGTGTTGGTCGAAGGTGAACGAGCGGTGAGGGTCACAGGCCGACGGAATCATGGCGCCAGCGTCCCGGGACCAACCCGTCAAGGCCCACTCCGGCCATCGCTACGCGAATGAGGCGAAGGGTTGGATGCCCTACGGCCGCGGTCATCCGTCTAACCTGTCGATTGCGTCCCTCGGTCAGCGTCAGCGACACCCACGAATCGGCGACATGTGCTCGAGAACGAATCGGGGGAGTCCGGGCCCAGAGCCACGTCGGCTCGTCGATCGGGTGCGCGTCGGCGAGGCGACACGGTTCGCCATCGAGCTCGATTGAGCCATTGGAAAGCGCGGCGAACGCAAACCGATCCGGTTGGCCTTCGACCTGGGCGAAATACGTCCGCGCGTGCCCATGGCGAGGGTCAGTCAGGCGATGCTGGAGCCGACCATTTGCCGTCAACAGCACCAGCCCCTCGGAGTCTCTGTCTAGGAGCCCCGCCGGATAGAGATGCGGAGTCGTGACGAACTCGGCCAGCGTCTTCGTGTCCGGCTTGGCTGTGGCCGGAAGGGTGAAGCGACACACCACATCAAAGGGTTTGTTCAACACCACAACTCTCTGCACGCACTCATGGTGGCACCAGACGCGCTCCACCAGTCCCGTCGTTGTTCCGATTATCGATGTTCACCGCAGGGCTTCTACGCTTTCCCGGACCGATCAGTCAGAGACCTTCGAACCAAGGGATGCAATGAGCACCGAGACACTCGTAGCCGATGCCAACACACAGCTCGTCGAAAAGCTGTGCGACGAACTCCTGGCGCAGTTTCCCCCGGCCACTACCCCGGTGGTCGAGTTCCTCGGGGCCCAATTCGATCGTGGTCTGGCGTTCGTGCAGTTCGACGTCGGCTTCGGCGGGCTTGGACTCCCACCCAAATTGCAAAGCACGATCGACGGGCGCCTACGCACCGCCGGAGCGCCAAATGCGTACTACCGCAATCCCATCGGCCACGGTATGGGTGCTCCGACCGTTTACAGCTGGGGATCCGATGATCAGAAGAAGCGGTATCTTCGTCCGCTCTTTACCGGCGAAGAAGTGTGGTGCCAGCTGTTCTCCGAGCCGGGGGCCGGATCCGATGTGGCCGGTTTG
>JAYVSS010000366.1:0-11259 GCA_043775075.1 Acidimicrobiia bacterium | reverse complement strand
GCGTCAACAAATCCAACATAGGGCGTCGTCGCCGAGAGGACTCCAGCCCGCACCGCGGCGCCTTTGCCGACATTGCAGGGAAGGGTACGGACTGTGGCGTCAAGTATTCCGAGGCGGGTGATGCACGCTTGCGCCACCGCCACGGTGGCATCGGTTGAACCGTCGTCCACGAGGACGAGGCGGATGCCATCCAGCCCGGCAGCGGCCAGCAACGACAGAGAACGCTCGATGCGCGCCGCCTCGCAGAACATCGGCACGACCAAAGTCAGCGCTGGCCCAGTGTTCGCCGCGAGTTCTTCTTCGGCCACGTGAAGGCGTTGCGACACCGAATACGGCGACGTTGATCCAGGCAGGTCGGTGCGTGTCAATGACGCGTTCGTCGGCGGGGGCGTCACCACGTCTTCGTTTTCGGCCCGTCCACCGCCGAGGGTGAGCCCTCACAACCCATTTGGGCCAAATCACCCAACTTTTCGGCCGAGCTGCGCAGGACCCGACTCTCGGATAACAGCCGAGCGCCACTACCCTGGACCTACGTGTCCTTCTCCTCTGTATCACGCGCCGACGTCGCCGTAGTGGGTGCCGGGCCTGCGGGAACGGCGGCAGCGATTGCGTTGGCCCGGGCCGGGCGGTCGGTCATGCTGATCGACAAGGCGGTCTTTCCGCGAGACAAGTGCTGCGGTGATGGACTGACCACCGGAGCGTTGCGTCGGCTTGAGGCCCTGGGCGTGCGTCCGGAAACTATTCCCAGCTGGACCTGGGTCGACGACGTCCAGATCACTCCGCCGTCGGGCCACCGGCGCACGTTTCCCCTTCCCCGTCATCAGGGTCACTTCGCCGCGGTAGCGACGAGATTCGAACTCGACAACGCCCTCGTGGACCTGGCCCGGGTGGCCGGAGCCGAAGTGCTGGAAGGCCATACCCTGACCGCCGCCTCCCAACATGCGGGAGAAGTACGACTCACCGTCGCCCGTCCGGACCGTCCGCCCGGGCCAGACCGGCCCCACCGCCCCCTCGAGTTCGCCGCCACGCACGTCATTGCCGCAGACGGTATGTGGTCACCGACCCGCAAGCTCCTCGGCGTCACCAGTCCCGTTGATCCGGCCACGCCCTACTTAGGCGAATGGCACGGCTACCGGCAGTACGTCTCCAACGTTCACACCGACGCCAGTCGGGCCCTGTGGGTGTGGTTTGATCGAAAGATTGTGCCGGGATACCTGTGGTGTTTCCCGTTGACGAACGGAACGGTCAACCTCGGCTTTGGGGTGGAGCGTCGTCCGGGGTTCAAGACCAGCGAGATGAAGAGCCTCTGGGATTCGCTTCTGACCCGCCCGTTCCTGCGTGAGGTTCTCGGATCTGAACCGATGTTCGAAGAGAGCCCGAAGGCGTGGCCGATACCATGTGCACCTACGAATGCAGCGTTGACCGACGGGCGCGTCCTTTTCGTCGGTGATGCCGCCCGGGCCTGCGACGTACTGACCGGAGAAGGCATCGGACAGGCCCTACAAACTGGAACGATGGCAGCGGAGGCAATCATCGGTACACATACTTTTTCGGAAGCCGCCGATCGGTACGAGTCCGAGGTGCTGCACCATCTCGGTCCGGATCACCGCATGGCTTCCACGCTTGAGCGCATGATGCGATCCCGGGTGATTGCCAACGGAGCCGTCGCCATCTCCGGGTCGACCGATTGGACTCGGCGCAACTTCGCGAGGTGGCTCTTCGAAGACTATCCACGAGGCATCGCCCTTACACCCCGACGGTGGCGTCGGGGCGCGTTGAGTGGAGTCGGGGCCTACGTCGGTCAGTAGGCCGACGGCGAGGTCGAACGAGCGGTAGACGTCGCCGTATTCGCCGCCGACGCTCGGTGCGAGGCCGCCTCGATGCTCAGCTTCGGTAGGACTCGACGGAGCCAGGAAGGCATCCACTAGTTCGGAGCGCCAAGCAACTCCTTAGTGGCGGGACAGCAACAGGTGCGTCCGCCGAGCCTCGCTCAAGTCCAATTATCCGAACAAGGGCGCCGTCAGCCGGTCTTGCGGGCCAGTCGTTGGAAGGAGCGACAGACTGCCTCGTCCCGCACCCCCCAGGGCCTCCGCCAAGCCCTCTTCGGGAGACGGTCTCATTGACCATGCGGATGGGGCCGACCCAGTTCAGACGCCGATCACAGAGATTCCCACCTCGCGCGCCGCCCGGGCCTGACGAACGTCAAAGGTCAGCAACGTCGTTGATCGACCGACGCGCAACAGGGCGCCAATATGCAGGGCATCGAGCGATCGACATAACGTCTGCTCGGCCACGCGAGCAGCCTCGTTGCATGTAACCGTGTCGAGATTGACCAGACCGAACGCATCAAGGTCAACACGAAACTGTTGTCTGGAGCGATCGAGCGCCTCACCGCTGAGCAAGCGGCTGAGGTTTCGTCGAACTTCCACTTCGGCGAGCCCACTGGTAACGAGAATCGGATCGCTCGTCATCAACGAGTTTGCAACCTCGGAGTCATGCTCCTCCACGTAGCGCTTTAGTAACGCGCTCGAATCAACATAGAGGGTCACCCGCGGTCCTCGGCCAACACTTCCAATGTTGACCGTTCCCCTCGCTCCCGCCCAACCGGCAGGAGTCGCGAACGGCGCGGCGCCTCAATCCAACCGCCCCGGGTCCCCTTCTCCAGATCTGACTCGCCGAAATAGGCGACGAGACGAGCTACCGGCTTGCCCCGATCGGTAACCACAATGTCCTCACCCATCGCCGCCCGACCCAGGAAGTCGGACAGTTGAGCCTTTAGTTCCCGCACACCAACGTTCATGACTACATTTTAACTCAATGTAGTCATCTCTTGTTCTGCAGAAAGAAGATGTCTACCCGACCATGCGGGATTGGCCGACCCAGAAGGGGGCTCGGAGTTCGCGCTTGAGGATCTTTCCCGAGCCAGTGCGTGGAAGCTCTTCGAGGAACGAGATCGACCGAGGAACTTTGTATCCGGCCAAATGTTCGCGCGCATAGGACATCACGTCTTCGGCAGTTATCGATCCGAGGGGCTTGGCCACGATGATGGCGTGGACCGACTCTCCCCAGTTCTCGTCGGGAATGCCAAACACGGCAACGTCGAACACGTGGGGATGCAACTCAAGGGCCGCTTCGATTTCGGCTGGGTAAATATTGACGCCACCCGAAATGATCATGTCCTTCTTGCGGTCGCAAATGTACATGTATCCCTCGTCGTCGCGATAGGCGATGTCGCCGACGGTGTGGAAGTCACCGCGGCGATCGGCCTCGTACTTTTCGTCGGCCTTGTAATACGTAGTGAACGTGGCCGAACTCCGCACATACAGTTCCCCCGGATGCTCGGGTCCGGTACCTTCGACCACATTGCCGTCGTCGTCCAAAAGCACAATCTCAACGAACGGTGCGGGCTTACCGCACGAGCCCGGTTTACGTAGCTGATCGTCGGGTTCGAGCACGCAGTTCACTCCGAGTTCGGTGGAACCATAGATCTCAAAGAGCGACTCTGCCGGGAAGTGGGCGAGGTACTGCTCTTTCAGTGCCATGGACCAGGGCGCGGCGTTGGCCATCATCACTCGCATCGTGGATACGTCGAACTGCGACCACAATTCCGGATTGACATTGCAGATCATCCGAATCGGAGTTGGCGCCGAAAAGGTGGCAGTCACCTTGTATCTGTCCACGAGGCGGAGCCAGTCCATAGTGTCGAACTTGTGCTGGACCACCACAGTGTTCCCCAGCGTGGCGGCGGTAGTCGCAAAGCCACCGGGACCGGAGTGATAGAGCGGCCCGGTGGTGATGTACACATCAGTTGGACTCCACTTCAGAATCTGCAACAACCCCGCGCCCTGCTCGGGCCTCGCGGCAGTTCGTCGGAGCGCGCCCTTCGGCTTGCCGGTCGTCCCCGACGTATAGATCATCGTGGCAGCGGAGTGTTCTGCACTCGCAACGATTGGCTCGTCAACGCTCGCCGCCCCCAACAACTTATCGCCATGCAACTGGTCGCCAACCGGTTCTCCGTCGAAGACGAGCACATGACGGACCTTCGGAATATCTGCGCGCAGACTATCGATGAAGGCGGCGAACTCCGCGTCCACGTATACGACCTCGGCATCGCAGTTGTCGATCACGTACGAGGCCTCATCGGCGGCGAGCCGGTAGTTGAGTGGAACCGCCGTGGCCCCAACCTTGCGGGCGGCATGGACCATTCGCAGCCATCCGGCGGAGTTCTGGCCCACCGTGACCACCTTGGTACCGTGAACGACGCCAAGGTTCAGCAGTACGTCGGCCAATCGATTGGCCTGCCGATTGAGTTCGGCGAAGGTCCACAGCACCGGGTCTTCGCCGGGTCGATCGTCGATAACGGCGAGTCGATCGGAAAAAGCCGATGCATGCGAAGTGAGGTAGTCGGCCATGGCCGAACACTAGCGGGCGGGTCTTTACCGCACCGTGGTGAGATTGGTAGCCAAGCGTTCGGCTGGTGGAGTACCGACGGCCAGGGTGGGTAGTGCACCGGTTCGCAAACCGTGCTGTTGCTCGGTGTGCACCCGAACCCGCCGACGGGTCCGCACCAACGCCGGGCGAAATGGCTCGGCGACGCGATCCGATGACCAGTGAGCGGGCGGAGCTTGGATCACGGTAGCCAAACGTACGAGCGTCGTGTCGTAGTTCACTCGCCACCCGCAGTAGTCCGCCCACGCCTTATCGTGATCGTCCTTGAGCTCGACGCCAGCGGCATGAAGCTCTGTGTACATAAGGTCAAACTCGCGCCGAGAAATGCTGATCGGATCGGTCGGTTGGGGGTCGTCGTTGTGCGGGATCATGAAGTAGTCCGAGATCTTGCGAAGCGACAAAAAGCCGGCGCGCAGACAAAGAGCCGCCTCAGGAGACTTGGGGCTATCGAGCACGCTCAAGGACAGCGCCGCGGTATCGAGCACGCAGCCCGCCGCAGTGATCCAGGATCGATCAGCGCTCGGCGACCGAAAGAAGTTGAGCGCGGCGAAGTTGGTGTGGCTCTCCTCCACTTCCACGAACCAGTCCTCCCACCGTTCAAAGAACGAAGGAAGTCGATCCAGGCCGCCGACAAAGTGGAACCGCACCAACATCGTCACCGGCGATGGGGGAGTGCCCGCCCGGGACTCGAGCAGCCCGACGAGTACTTCTCGTTTCGAGAACGCCGCGTAGATGGCCGGAAGATAGGAGATGAGAAGGGCCACCACAATCAAGCCGATCGCCGCTTGGGTAAACGACAAAAACGCTGCCGGACCATTACGGCGAAACATCACACCAAGCGTGAGCATTGATGATCCGCTGACGTAGAACGCGTCGCCAACGGAGCGGGGATCGAGGGCCCAGTGAATACCGGCGAAGCCCACGATGATCATCGTGACCCAGGCGATCGGCAGCAACACGAGCGACACGGGGGCATAAAACGCCAAGCGGTGGTCCCGTTTGACCCACGGCAAACCGGGACGGGCGTAGACGCGAAGGACCCCGCGCACAACGGTAAATACAAAACGAGTGATGCGCTGCGATGTGCCTTTGGGGACCACCACCAACTTGATCGCTGACAGGAACGTGGCGAGCGCCAGGGAAATCCCGGCCAGTCCCACCGCGATGCGAATCACTATGCCCACAGCCGACGAATAATCCACACCGTTGATTTTGGTGCCCCGTACGACTGTCGAGCGCCATCGCCGAGCCGAACCGCTCACTTGCTCGCGCCACCCGGCCTGGGACAGTGTGGGGCGATGATCGAACATCATCTAGATATCCCCACGGTCGATGGAGTGATGAACACGTTCATCACCCACCCGGAAGAAGGTGGCCCGCACCCGGTGGTGTTGTTCTATATGGATGCCCCGGGCAAGCGAGAGGAGTTGCACGACATGGCCCGGCGCCTCGGAACGGCCGGGTATTACGTGGTGCTGCCGAATCTTTACTACCGGTCGACTCGTGAGTTCAACCTTTTCTCCGGCGATCCGGCCATGACTCGCGAGGCCATGTTCGCGTTGATGAATGGACTCACTGACGAGATGGTGGCGAGCGACACCGCTGCGCTTTTCGCCCATGTCGACGCCGATCCCGCTGCTGATGCCGCTCGTATTGGCTGCATGGGGTATTGCATGAGTGGACCATTTGCTTTCGCCATGGCCGGAATGTTCCCCGTTCGCATCAAGGCCGCCGCGTCGATCTACGGAGTACGCCTGTTCGGTGACCGCTCCCCCGCTCACCTTGCCTCGCAGGTGAAGGGCGAGCTGTATTTCGCCTGCGCCGAGCATGATGACTACGCCTCGAAGGAGACCATCGATGGTCTCACCACCCATCTCGCGCAAGCCGACACGAACGCCCGGGTGGAGTGGTATCCCGGCACTCACCACGGGTTTGCCTTCCCCACACGCGGCACGATCTACGACAAGGCGGCGGCCGAGCGGCACTGGGAACGCCTCCACGCGTTGTTCGCCCGCAACCTCGGCTGACCCAGCCTCCCGCGCTCTGTTCACCGCGCCGGTTGGGCCTCAGACGGCATCGATCGGTAGCTTGGCGCAATGGATTTTGATCTGCCGGCCCACGACGACCCGAGGCGCCTCGCCATTCGAGCGTGGATCGCCGACCATCCGAAACCGTCCGGTCGCCAGCTGGCCGAAGCGGGATACGTTGCGCCCCACTGGCCCGCCCCCTACGGACTCGGGGCTGACCCCGAGCACCAACTGATCATCGACGAAGAGTTGCGTTTGGCCGAGGTCCGTCGGCCGAGCAACGCCATCGGCATCGGCTGGGGTGGCCCGACGATTCTCTACGGCGGCACCGACGAACAGAAGCAACGTTTCCTCCCGGGCATACTCTCGGGCGAGGAGTTCTACTGCCAATTGTTCTCCGAGCCCGATTCCGGTTCTGATCTCGCCTCTCTGGCCACGCGTGCGCTGCGCGACGGCGACGACTACATCGTCAACGGATCCAAGATCTGGACATCTGGCGGTCACCACGCCAAGTTCGGAATACTCATCGCGCGTACTAATACAGACGTGTCCAAGCATCGCGGTGTGTCGTATTTCGTGTGCCCGATGAATCTGCCAGGAATCTCGATGACACCGATCATCGATATGACAACAGCGCACTCGTTCAATCAGGTGTTCTTCGACGACGTGCGACTTCCGGCCGAATACCTGATCGGCCAGGAGGGTGACGGCTGGCGCCTCGCCAAGGTCACACTGGGCAACGAGCGGGTATCGCTGTCCGGCGCTGGTTCGCTGTGGGGAACCGGTCCGAGCGCGTACGACCTACTTGATCTTGTCCGCAAGGCCGGAGGTGCTCGAGACGCAGTGATGCGTGATCGGCTCGCCACTTTGTATATCGAGGCTGAGACACTGCGCCTCATGAGACTACGTACGCTTACGTCTGCGCTGCAGGGCCGCGAACCTGGTCCGGAGGCCAGCGTGCAGAAACTTCTGGCCGACGAACACGGCCAGCACGTGATGGAACTGGCAAAGGAATTCATCGGCGCGCATGGCATGTTGTCCGGATCCGGTCCGGCCGGGGCCCTACCAATGTCTGCTGGGGGAGCTCCGACCGAAGTGAACTTCGCCCGCACGCTTTATCCCGACGTGGAACCCGTGTGGCACTACGGCTACCTCTTCGCCCCGGCCCTGACGATCGGCGGTGGAACGTGGGCGGTCCAGCGCAACATTGTGGCTGAGCGAGCCCTCGGGCTCCCCCACGACATCAACGTGGAACAGGGCAAAACCTGGGCTGAGACCCGCCGGTAGCGGTCACTGTCGCAAATACAACCGGGGCGTGGCTTTAGGACGAGGCTTCGGCGAACGTGGCCGCCCGTTGGAAACCGACCCGCTCATACACCCGCGCTACGTCATCGTTCTGCGCGCTTAGGAGTAACAATTCAACCCCAACGCCGGTAGCTGCGCTACTGAGTGCATGTGTTATTCCGGCGGCGATTCCGCGACGGCGATGGCTGGGAAGTACCCCGATCCCGGTCAGCTCAGCGGCGAATATTCCCGATGCGCTATCGACAACCGGCTGGGCTGACCCCACGCCAACAATGCCTTCCCGGTCGTCGAACGCCGCCACGGCGATCGTCGACCCAGAGGAGATTCTTGAGGCCATCCAGCCGACAGCCACCTGGTCAACAATGTGCGCATCGCGCTCCGGCACACCAGCACGACCTTTCGCTGTTCCGGCGTTGACGAATGCCACATCGGCTACCGCCCGAAACTCGGCCAGCGAAGGATGGTCAGGACCAAGCACTTCGATTCGCATCCCGCTAGGGAGAAGGAGATCGGCCTCTGAATTCCGCGGTGCGGTGAGCAGCGGTCGCATGGTGACGACCAGACCGGCCGCAAGACACGCTGCGGCCAACGACGGATCGCAATCGTCGATCCATTCCAGGGCCACAAACTGTTCGTAGGCGCGCTGCGTGTCGACGACCGCCGTCACCTCTGCAGCCGTGAAGTTGTGGTGGGGCTTTCGGGCCAGTGCCGGGCGGGCGTAGTAACCCCAAGGCCCACGAGCAAGGAACACGGTGAACGGTCCACTCTGAATCGGCTCAGACCCCGAACGCGGCGCGGCGTCGAGATAGGCGTCCAACACCTCGATCAAACCGTCAGCGCTCATCGGGTGTCAGCACTTGTTCGTACGAGGCGGGGGACACGACCACATCATCGACGGTAGCTGGCTGCGGACTACCGTCGACAGTCATGGTGAATCACACCGACGGATCCAGCGATGCAACTGAATCGGTCGGGGGTGCAGCCGACCGCGACGCGATAGAGGTCGATGCCGGTGGTCGGCTGGTCCGTGTTTCCCACCCGAACAAAGTCTTCTTCACCGGCTTAAAGGCCACGAAGCTCGATCTCGTGCGCTACTACCTCAGCATCGCCGAGCCACTCATGCGTACCGTCGCCGGACGACCGATCACTATGGAGCGTTACCCCGATGGGGCTAGTGGCAAGTCCTTCTACCAAAAGCGAGTGCCGACCGGACCGCCGTGGTTGCAGACCACAACAGTGTCAACGGTAAACGGAACGCCGAGTGAGGCTCTCGTCCTGGCCGACATCGCCCACGTGATCTATGCCGTCAATCTCGGGTGTCTGGGCTTTCATCCGTGGCCGTTCATTGCCTCAGATCCACTGCACACTGATGAATTGAGAATCGATCTGGACCCCTCTCCCGGATGCACATTCGACATGATTCGCGAGACGGCGTTGGAGACGCAGACCCTGCTCGCCGAGCTGAGCATTTTGGGTTTCGTGAAGACGACCGGCAGCAAGGGAATGCACGTATACGTACGGATTCTGGAGCACCTCGATTCCTACGCCGTTCGAGCTGCCGCTGTCGCGTTTGCCCGTGAGATGGAACGCCGCCGGCCCGACCTCTGCACGGCGGCGTGGTGGAAGGAAGAACGCGGGGTGCGGGTCTTCATCGACTTCAACCAGAACGCTCCCCATAAGACGGTCTTTGGCGCATGGGCGGTGCGCCCGCGTGTTGGCGGGCAGGTGTCGACGCCGATCGCTTGGGACGAGGTGGCCACGGTGGAGCCCGACCTCCTCACCATTGCGACGGTGCCGGATCGCGTCGTCGCTCTGGGAGATCCCTGGCTGGCGATGAACGCCACGCCGCAATCAATCGAACCCTTGCTCGAATGGTCTGCACGCGATTTGGCCGGTGGACTCGGCGATGCCCCCTGGCCGCCCGTGTATCCGAAGATGCCGGGCGAGCCGCCTCGCGTTGCCCCCAGTCGGGCGAAAAAGAAAACTTGATTTGCTAGGCGGTTGGTGCGTCGCAGGAGCCGGTCATGAGTCCAACACGAAACGACCGGACTCGCTCGAAGCCTCGGCCCGGCTTCTTCTCGGCCGCCGCAAGTTTCAGCAGGGTTTGCGCCGCCTCATCAAGATCGCCGGGCGAAAGGACCGACGTTTTGGGATGCTTGAGGTCAACGAGCTCACCGGTCCATCGTCCGGCCAGGCAGTCTGCGGCAAACGTTCCGGAGGTGTCACCTTCTGACTCTCTCGACGTCGCCATTGATGCCCATCCGAGCGACAGCACCGTGGCCGGAGCGAAGTCACCGAATTCGTCGAACCACTTCTTCAGCGCAGCACGGCGATAGCGAACCGAACCGGTTCCGTCTCGACATCCTGAGACCGCCTTTCCAATCAGCCCGGCGAAGCGTTGTGGGCGTGCGCACGGAGGAACATCGGCTGTCTCCTCCACGAACGGCAGCTTGCTCGCAGTGGCCGTTGACTTCTCCAATGACGCCACCGTCTCCTTCACGAGCTCAGGAAATGGAAGGTTCCCACTGCGAAAGCGCTCCTTCAGATTCCGAAAGGCAAACCCGACGAGCTCGGGGGGAGAATCAGCGTAGGTCGCGCATTTCCCCGGTCCGGACTCGTAGCCCTCTTGAAATGCGCGCATACGATCGAATGCCGTGCCATGAGAGCCAGCCGACAGCGCGTTCAAACCAACGATGTCACGGAACTCGACGAACCCGGCGACCGAGGCGTCAAGCTGCTCGTTACGCAACGTAACGAGTTGTTTTTCGTCCGGGTTGTTGGGATCAAGGCCGGCGAGCCATGCCCCGGCGAAACAATCGGCCTGCTGTTCCGAAACAATTGTGGACAGTTCAAAGAAAAGATCAGCGCGCTTTTGAATGGCGTGACCCCACTCATGGGCGAGCACCACACTGAGTAGAAGGGTCCCGTGGGCTTTGGCGAGTTTGGGAAACAACCCTTCATCGTCCCAGGCGATGAAATCATCCTCAGGGCAGAAGAATGCATTCTCCCGAATCACCAGATAGGGCAGGCGAGTGCCGTCACACTTCGGTGTCACCGTGTCCGATCGATATGCGTACAGACCACCGGTGAGCGATTCGTAGTCAACGTCAAAGTACTGCGGGAGCCAGACCGCCCACTTGCGATTCAGGCTCGCAACGGTCGCCCGGAGTTGCTTGTCGTACGGGCGAGCCGAGCGCGGCGTGAGGGTGGTCGAAGTTTTCACTGCTGGCTTCGTGTTGCCCGTTTGACCGGACGATCCAGTTTTGGCAGTTTTGCTCCGTGACGTGTTCGGGCTGCCCCCGACCAGCGACGCCGAGCCGATCACCGCAGCGGTCAGAAGGACCGGCACAATCCGAACAATCCATTGTGTCGGACGCCGCTCGGAACTCACGCCTCCATCATCGGCCACCCCGACACGTACCTGGAACCTGCGTGTCGGGGCGGGCGGTGGGGTGGCGGCGTCGCCTTGAGGACGACG
>JAYVSS010000365.1:0-7804 GCA_043775075.1 Acidimicrobiia bacterium | reverse complement strand
GTTCGAGTTCGTCACTTGGATAGTCACGGGAATGCTCGCTCCCGGACGGAGTGTGCCGGTGAAGACGACGCTATCGATCGTGACCGTGTTGAGGGTGCCGGCGGTGGCGCTGGCGCTACCCGAACCGGAAGTGGTCCAGTACGCATAAGCGGTGCCGTAGGGGACCCCGAGGACGAGCGCAGCCAGCCCCACTCGAGCGGTACGGCTCAGGGAACGGCGCTTTCGGAGCATTCGTGTTCGCTTCATGCTCGTGACGCCATTCCGCTGTAGGTGAGCGTGATCGTTACGTTCTTGCAGAGGTCCTGCGAAACGTTGAGGTTCTTCATCTGGAGTTGCGGCACCTTGTTCACGTCCAAGACGGTGTCGCCGGGTGGCACCGTGAGCAGCCCGGCTCGGGGATACGTCGATACGACCATGAAGTTGGTCAGGGCACCACAGCTGGGGTTTGCCCCGGATATGTCGACGCTCAGCGTGTCGATCTTTATGGAGAACTTGTGCGGGTTGCGGATCGTGAGTCTGAGATCGCTGATGCCGCCCGGCGTGAGCAACTTCACCGCATTACCGGAGATGGTGAAGTTCTGCGACGCCATGGTGAGCGTCTTCGCCCCGGTCGTTCCCGTGTTGCCGGCGTTGTCGCCCTGGGTCACCGTGATCACATAGTCGCCGTCCCACGTTCCATCGGCGTTGATCGTCGGGCTGAGCGTGAAGGTCCATGTCCCGGCGCCCACTCCGGTTGCCGGGCATCCCGCTGTCCCGGTCCAGGTCTGCGACGCCCGAATCGGCGTGCTGGCCGACGGCGACGGTCCAACGATCGTGACGGAAACTGTCGCGTTGTCGCCGGCAGCTGTCCCGCAGCCGCCGCCGATCGTCTGCACCTGCGTCTTGGTTGTGGTGTTCGCCAAGGTGAATGCCGCATCACCCTCGACCAGTGTGCTTCCGTTGACTTTGGTGAGCGTCACGACCGGAGGAGTGGTGTCGGTGGCGATCCTGGTGATGACGACCGGGCCATAGGAGCCCGTGTTTCCCGCCGCGTCGGTCTGGCGGACAATGACGCTGTACACACCGTTCGAGATGAGGCTCAGCGGAAGCGTCCAGAATCCGGCCACGCACGGTGCGGAGAGGGCAGTGCCACCGTTGATAACCACACTTACGGTCGAGCCGTCACCGGGTGCTGTGCCACAGGTCCCCGAAAGGCTCGTGATGTTGGCACTCGTCGAATACGACAACGTCGAAACCGTGGCGCCGTTCACCTTTGTCAAGGTCACGACCGGTGCCGTGCGATCGATCGTGAAGCTCCGCGCCGTCGTCGAAGTGGAGTTGTTGACCGAATCCTTCTGGGTCGCGACAACCGCGTAGGTACCGACGGCCGTGATACTCACCGGCAGGGTCCAGGCCCCTAAGAAACATGCCGTGTTGACGGACGATGCTCCGTTGATGCTCACCGCAACCGTCGGCACGTCGCCGCTCAGGGTGCCGCACGACCCGCCGATGCTCGTGACGTTGGCATTGGTGAAGTACGGGAACGACACAGTCGACCCGTTGAGTTTCGTCACCGTGACCAGTGGGCCTGTTCCGTCGATGTCGTAGGTCTCGCCGTTCAGCCCATTGACGAGCGAATTTCCGGCGAGGTCCTTGATGCCTGCCGCTTCGCTCAGGTCGAGTCGGACGGTGGGGGTGCTCCCCGCCGTGGCCGACGATCCGGTGTTGGCCGACACGATGTAGGTGGTCGGACCGGTCGACGTGATGCTCACGAGAAACGGCGTCGAGCCGAGCCCCGTTGATTTGAGCGAGAAGTTGGCGAGGGTCACGTTGGTAACGGGTTCGCTGAGCGTCACCGTCCAGCGAATGATGCCGAACGCATGCGAGTTCGGATCAAGACGCCTGATGGAAAGAACCGTCGGTGCCGTCGCGTCGACGGAGAAGGAACGACTCGCAGTCGCGCTCGGCTGCGTGCCGATCTGGGCCTTCACGTTGAACGTGTGCGGACCATCGGTGATCTGGCTGAACGTGATGCTGCCGCTCTTGGCGGCATTGGCCGGACATGCGGTGAAGGGCGTAGAATCAAGCGCGCATAGGAAGTTGACCAGCGACGAATCCGTGTACGTGAATGTCGCCGTACGGGTGCGTATCAGTCCCGTAGGACCACCGGTGATTGTCGGCGTCGGAACGCCGGTTCCGGCCGACGTCGGGACTATCGAGGTGAAAAGCACAAACCCTGCGACGCCGAGAAAAGCCGCGCCAAGCGCAACCCCTCGTCTCATCATCAACCTTCGTGCGCTCGCCATCTCAATAGCCCCTTCGTCAATCCATCAGTGTGCTTACTACCAACGTGCCGAGATACTCAGCACACCTACTTATTACAGAGCGTTGGCGGTGTAGTTGATTGTTATGGCACGGCCCTTACAGTTGTCCTGATTCAAGGCAGTATTGAGCAGCTCAACAGTCAAGCCAGACCAAGTGACAACAGGCGAAGCCGTCACGATGTAGGGGCCGGAGGTTCCGGCGATCTGGAAGTTGGAGGCCGTGCAGGATGGTCGAGCCACGCTGGGCGTGAAGGGATCGACTCCCAAGACTGTAACGGTTGCGGTAACGCTGGCCACGGTGACGGGTCCGCTGTTCGGGCTCGTAAACGTCCCCGAGAGCGGGACGGGACCCTGTCCTGGATAGAGCGCGCCAACGCTGCTGTCGGTTGCCAGGTCCTGGTGGACAGTGACGCCGGTCGTTGTCCCCGCGGTGGCATTTCCGGTGCCGGTGCCGCCCTGGGTCCAGTAGGCGAGGGCCGAGCCTCCGCCCAGAGCAGCAATGGCGGTGACGGCGATGACTATTTTCTTGGGGCGTGAAATACGCATTTTTGTTACTCCTTGTGGTTGGTTAGATGACCCGGCGGTAGGGTTCGGCCCCTGCTCGACGCCAACAAGGCGACCAGATGAGGTTGGTGCATCGATGCACTCGCCGGTGCTGTTGCAGGGTGCGCTAACAGTATGAACACACTCAGTGGTGATTTTCCACTCACAATTGATTTCAACGACACCAATGAGTCCAATGACTCACCTGATCCTGGTGAAACGCCCACGGATAGTGATGAACCGCGTTCAGTCGACTGCTCACCAGAGGTGGTCGTGAGGCAAATCGACCGTTTCGGTGAGAAGTTTCACCGCTAGACATTGAATTCAGCTTGCAATCGACTGTTGGCCATCACCCGGGGGTCACGCGACGCGTTCGACGGATGCCCAAGGATCGGCAACGAACAACGGCACACGTTTCTCGGTTCACGGGTCGTTCCCGACCCGTGAAACGATTTGCTACGTGCGCTGAGCACGCCTCTCGTCAGTCGAAAGATGTGTCAGGCGGACTGGCGACGTCGCCGAGAAGCGACCGTCACGAAGCCTCCGCCGAGGGCAATGCATGCAGCGCCCAACAGGCCTAGTAGCCGGTCATTGGCTCCAGTGAATGCTGGCGTCGGCGAACTGTTACTGATCTGCGCGCTGAGCACAACGGGCTTAATGGTCGGAGGGGAGAGCTGTTCGGCGAGGACCGAGACCGGAATCGTCGTCGTCGTTGTCGTCGTTGTCGGCGGTACCGTCGTGGTGGTCGTCGGCGACGGAACGAGAACCGGCGATAGCAACGTCGTGACTGCCGGTGGGGGAGCAATGGTTGTCGTAGTAGTCGTGCTCGCGGGCGTCGTCGTCGTCGTGCTCGCGGGCGTCGTGCTCGTGGTTGTCGTGGTGGTGGTCGGGTCTTGCGGCTTCGCACAGCTCACGTCGACGGCGGCCGACGCATCCTTGGTGGATTCGTCGCCCAGGAACAGAGTCGCCACGTTGGGGAAGTTCGTGGTGGCCCCATCGGCAACCTGTTGCGACCCTCTGAATGCGAAACCACAGGTGAAGGATTGGACATAGGTAAACGTTGTGGTGCCGTTGCCTTCACCAAGGGCCGTTGGCTCCCCACCGTTAAATACGTCGCTGGCGAAAAAGCTGGCGCGAGTGCTGCCGATTTGACCGACCACAACTGGCTGCTCGGCCGAGACCGCACCCGCAGTTGTTGTGAACACCACGGAGTTGGTCGTTGGTACGACGGTTCCCGGAACGGGGAAGTTGTACGAGCACGTCAGCACTCCTTGCGGGGCCAGCAGGCCTAGAGACGGGCAGGTCAACGGAACATTTAACCCGGCCATGGTGTCGGTCACGGCGGTCACCGTCACCGCAGTGGTGCCACCGTTGGTGAGCTTGACCGACCCCGTCACTGCGATATTGGTCTTGACCGGTCCCGTGCGGGTGGCCACGACGCTGTAGGTCGCCGTGCCGGTCACTCCCTGGGCAAGAGCAATGGTCTTCTGGTCAACCGTCTTGGTCAAGGTCCAGTCGTACGCATCGGTGTACGTCGCGGTTGCGGTTTTTGTTGCGGTCAACGATCCACATGATGCGTTCACCGTCGCCGTCGCCACCTTGTTGTATGTCGATGTACTCAGGTCAAGGGTGGCGGTATTTAGCACCGTCTTGGACTCACCGTCTTTGAGGTTTACGTCGCCCTCGGTCGGGGAGCCACAAGAGAAGGTCTTCGTGTACGTCTGCTTAGAAGTTGGAAGGGTTTTGGCCGCTCCGCCGTCGTACACGTCGGTCAGCGTGGCGGTGTCGTCGATATTGGTGACGGCCAACGCGTAGTCGGCTGTTGGGCTCAAAGTCTCGATGTCGCCGTTGGCCGAATAGGTAACCGTTGCCGTGTTTGTACCGCTGCCCCCGACTGCGTAACTGTAGGGACAGACCAACGTGGTTGTCCCGGTGCAGTTCAATGGCACGGGGTCGGACACCGTGACGCTCCCCGCAGCAAATGCGGCGGCGGGCACATTGGTCACCGTGACGGCGCCGGCCACCGAAGAAACCGTCGTCGGTCCGGAGCGGGTTGGGGTGACGGTGTACGTCACGACTGCCGAGCCGCCGACGGGCAAAACCAAACTGGTCGGGTTGGCCGTCTTTACCAGCGTCCAGTCATAGGTATTAGTTGTCGAACCCGCAGCCGTCTTGGTGGCCGACCACTTCGTGTTGGTAAAGGCAATGGCCTTGAGCTCGGGGACCGAGCCACCGTTTTTCATGTCGTACTCGGCGGCGGCAAAGTTTAACGCTTTCGGAGCGGAATCTTCGATCCAGCCGTTCCCGGGAACGGCAGTTTCGGCGATCGTGCATGACAGGCCGGCGAGGAATGCCGTGGCCTCGATGACGGCTTGCGGGCCGGAGACGTCGAAGTCCGTTCCGTCGCAGTTGACGACATAGTTGGGAGCGACGCCTGCGGGCCCACCGACCCAGTTCTTGGTGATCTTCAGGTACGCCGTGTCCTGGCTGCAGATGGCGAACTGGGAAAAATTCTTAATGCTTCCCTGTAACCAGAGGGGGTGGACCGCCAACGTGTTGGTGTCGAGGGTCGGCGGGAACGTCCACACCGGGTTGGCGGACGCAATGCCCAGCCACACGGAGGAGAACAGCATGTTGACGGTTGAGCCGTCGTTGCGGAATTGGTAGATCCGCATCGTTTGGTCGCCTCCATCCACGATGTTGTCGTACTGGGCGGAAACCTTGGGAGTCCCGCTGTTCGCGGTGAGGCCGGAACCGGCGGTGCCTCCGGACGTGAGCTTGATCCAGCGGCCCGTGCCATCACAGGTCCCGCCATCGGGAATGTTGGCCACGGACGGTGCGTTCGGGGCAAATCCGGTGAGCGCTTGCGCAGTCAGCGAAGCGGTGGCGACGAGCATGGATGTGGCAAGTGCGCCAGCCCCGATGAGGGCGAGGACTCTGGTTCGGGGGTTCATTGACGTTCTTTCAAGAGAGGACGAAAGGGCGTTCACGCTCTGGCTCCGTCGCTGACCCCGAAAGAGGGCACCGTTGCGTGTTCGTTTGCGTCCCGTGAATAGGCTGACGTTTCCTTCGACAGTTGAAGGAGTCTTCAGTTTTGAACAACTGCATGTACCCAGCGCCGCAGGTGGTAAAACCCTAAAAATGATCTTCGGCACGAAACGACGGTCCAACCGTGTTGGAGGTTCAAAACTGAAAGCAGCTTCAATTTTAGGGGTTCGGGACTGCTCAGGGCATGGGGCGGGCGGCCCATTCTCTGATCACCTGCGCAAAAGTGAGCTCGCCGGATTGTCCAGCACTGCTCGCCGAGTTCGGCGAGCGACGAAACCACGAGCGAGTGGTCTCCCGCATAACGGCGACTTCGCGATGGTACGGTGGCATCCATGTTGGTAACAATCGATCGGGCGGGTCGAATCGTCATCCCGAAGGACATTCGGGATCGCCTGTTACTGGCGGCGGACGCAGAACTGGAGATCGCCGCCGAACGCGATGAGATTCGCCTTACCCCGGTGAGGCTTCGGTCTCGCCAGGTGGTCGAGATTGACGGCTGGCCGGTTATTGCCCCCGCCGATGGGCTGAGCATCACGGACCACGATGTTCAGCGGTGGCGCGATGCCGACCAGCGCTGAGCCTGCAGCGAAACTCTGGGCGGTGGATACAAGTGTGGCCGTGGCCGCGGTGGACGCCTCCCACACTGCCCATGAGGTTTGTCGAAAGGTTGTCGTCGAACGTCGACCCGGATTGGCTGGTCACGCGGCATTCGAGACTTACTCCGTGCTCACTCGCATGCCCGGTGCGCTAGGGGTGGCTAGTTCCAGCGCGTCGATGCTGCTCGACCGGGTATTTCCGGTGGTTCATTGGCTCGACCCCGACGCAGTCCAACCTCTGCTGGCCCGACTTGGCCAGGTGGGGATTGTTGGTGGTGCCGTGTATGACGCGCTCGTGGGCGAGGCCGCCCGCATCAATGACTGCACCCTGCTCACGCGAGATCTACGGGCAAAGCGGACGTACGACATTCTTGGAGTCAGTTACGAACTCGTCGGGGCCAACATCGGCGCAACAAGCGTGCGGCCGTAGAAGAACCGCCTGACGTCTATCTACCAGTCAACGTTGGGCAGTTCCGAGTTGGCGATGAGCGTGACGGACCCAGGCGTCGGGCTCGTAGCGAAACCGGTCTCCCGCATTGAGGACCCACCTGAGCATCTCGATGTCGCCATCCGCCCGAGGTACCGCCGCGCTAGGGCCGACTAACACTTGCAACGTGGGCCTGGGCAATTTGGCGGGCTCCATTTTGAGCGGATGCCCCGTTAATGAGCCGTTTGCCCTATTTAGCGGGAGCGAAGCATACCCTACAGTTGAACTTCTAATCAGTTCTGAACGGCCAACACTATTCACGAGTACACCGGCTCACGGGTCGGCAACGACCCTGAAGCAAAGAACCACACCGGCAACTCCTTGTGGTCGGTCGAATAACACGATTCACCGGTTCGTTCGGCCGAAGCGGTACCCATCCGAGCACCACGGTTCCACGACGGAACACCCAACGCAGTGGATCTCTGCGGCCGAAACGACTACGCATCATGTCCGCTTTTTCAGATGAATCCGACAACCTAAAGACGTCGCCATCATGTTGAAGCGACGACGCGACGCCGTTGAGGTCGAGATGCCCGCTGCGATCGTCGAACCCAACATCAGCACGTTGAAGGTCGGGCATCCAATCGGCGAACTCCTCGTGTCGTCGGGAATACTTGAGGCTTCTTTACTCAACCAGGCGTTGGTGTCGCAGACAGGCAGCGGTCGCCGCCTCGGTGCCCTGCTCGTCGAGCACGGCATGATCTCGGCGAGTCAACTTACCGATGCGTTATCAACGCAGTTACAAATTCCGCGGGTCGACCTTCGTCAAATGCAACCTAGCGCGGGCGCTTTGAGTTTGCTCAGCGAGTCGGTTGCCCGGAACCTCG
>JAYVSS010000364.1:0-24200 GCA_043775075.1 Acidimicrobiia bacterium | reverse complement strand
ATTTCCGGGGGGCGAGGCCCAGAACCGCGGTCCTTTCGGAAGTCTTCTGAACAACGTCACGTTCACCGTCCTCCGGATCAATGTGATTGCCGCGACGGCGAACGCAGTGACGTCGCTTCCCGCGAAGCTCGCGGCACACACGTACTTGAAGGCCGGCGACGCCACCGCATCTCGAGCGATTGCCATTACTGACCGCGGTCCCGGTACATCATTCTCGTTCGACAACGCTGGCTACGCGATGGGCACCGTGAATCAGACGGTGAAGCTCAACACCGTCGAGAAGTGGACCGTGCAGAACGGACCGACCTTCGGGCACTCCTTCCACCTTCACGACGTCCAGTTCTCGATGGTCTCGCGATCGTCCGGACCCGTGGCTGCCCATGAACAGGGGTGGAAGGACACGTTTTTTATTCAACGAAATGAGTCGGTCAGTTTTGTCGCAAAATTCGACGATTTCGCCAGCATCACGAATCCGTATATGTACCACTGCCACATGTCCAACCACGAAGACGAAGGCCTCATGGGCCAGTTCCTTGTCGTCGCGTAAACACCGCTACCTCAAGGAGATCGACCAATGAATTCCACCATCCGCAGCGGCCTTGCCGCCGTCTTTCTCGCAGCAATTGCCGTCGCATCATCGTTCCCTTCAAGCACCGCAGTGAGTGCAGCCACGAAGCCCGCAACCAAGCGATCCGTGCGGCGACCGACCACGAAACCGACCGCGGGAAGGCCAACTTCGACCGTCGCGTCATCATCGACGGGAGTGCCCACCACAGGCGTCCCGCCGACGACCCGTATGGCCGCGAGCATCACCGGGTTTTCCCTGACCAGCTCAACAATGACAGCAGGCGGCGCCTATCCGACGCAGTTCACCTGCGACGGGGCGTCAACGGCTCCGTCACTCGATTGGTCCGGGGCGCCTTCCGGCACGACCAGTTATGCCGTCGTGATGCACCACGTGCCGGGCCCGGGCGACGTGCACTGGTACTGGGTGATCTACGGCATTGATCCGTCCGTCACGCACATCGAACAAGGTGCCAGCCTGACCGGAATGCTCGGGACGCTCGGCACCAACAGCGTGAACGAGCGAAACGCCTATGCCCCGCCATGTTCGAAGGGACCCGGCGCGAAGACTTACACATTTACCGTGTACGCGCTCTCGAAGTCACCAGCGTTCGTGTTCGGTACTGCCGTGAGCCGCCAGGTACTCCTCGACGCGATCGCTAGCACCACGCTCGGAACCGCCACGCTCGCCGTGACGTACAGCCGCCCTGGCACGACTACTGACGGACCACCATCGACCAAGGCCAGCACCCCCGCACCGACCCCCACCAACGCACCGTAGCCACCCCCTCCGAAACCCACCAAGGAACCCCCAATGACGATTTCGCCCAATCACCGACACGACCACCCCCACAGTCATGGCCACGAACCGCTTGACCACAATCACGACGGCCATCACCTCGGTCCACCGGTGGATGATGTCGAGCTGAGCCGCCGACATCTTCTCTACTTCCTCACCGCTGGTGTTTTTGCCACCACCGGCCTATCCGCCTTCGACGGTGCGGCCGCCGCCGTCAAAAAGCGGGCTGGGACCGGCACTCGTAAGCCGACATCGAAGAAGGGGTCCTCGCCCCCCTCAACCGTTGTCCCGGCGTCCACAACGATCGCCGGCACCACGCCGCCCAGCACCGGTACCGGCACCGCACCCGCGACCACAGCTAACGCAGCTGACCCGTGGTCGTTGTTCCCCAATACCGTCAAAGCCACCCGCGCGACAACCGGGTTGCAGGTCGAATCGACGGGCCTGCCAGAGCACCAGATGATGGTGGGAATCACCAGCTGGCAGCAACAGTTCCCCTTTCCTCAGCCGTATACGGGCACTAACTCATGGCATATTCCTCTGCAGGGTGTACTCAGCGATTCGCCGGTAAGTGGCAAAACTGCCCTCTTTCGTGGGGCAATTGCGCTGGCTATTAACGGAGTGCCCATCTTCAATGCCCTCAATAACCGAGGCGATGACGCCTTTCTCTCCGGCGAGCTCGATACCTGGGGAGGCCATTGCGGCCGCGCCGATGACTATCACTATCACATGGCCCCTCTTCACCTCCAGAAGGCCGGAACCGCGGCCACGCCGATTGCTTACGCTCTCGATGGCTTCGTCATCTACGGCCTCACCGAACCTGATGGATCTGCCGTTTCCGGTCTCGACGCCTACAACGGCCACACGCATGGAACCCTGGGTTACCACTATCACGCCACTCTCACCTTCCCCTACGTCAACGGGGGCATGCGGGGCAAGGTCAGCGTCGTCGGCGATCAGGTTGACCCGCAACCTGTGCTTCGTCCCTTCCGCCCGGCCGGCGAACCACTTCGCGGCGCGCAGATCACAGCGTTCGCGAAAGCTGGCAGCAACGCCTATTCGCTGAGCTACAAGCTCAACGGCGAGACCTACCGGGTGGACTACGCCCTCGCCGGGACGACCGCTACCTTCATCTACGTTGCCCCAAACGGAACAACCCGGTCCGAAACGTTCCCTCGCGCGTAACCGCGAAACCGAGGAATCGACATGACTGCCAACATCCGCAAAATCATTCCCTTCACTCGCGAAATCAGCCTCAAAATCGGCACCCAAGCCGATGATGCCCACGCTCACTATCGTCAGCGGCGAAACCCCGTCGACAACGGTCTCTACGCCCCTCGTTGAGGCGGCACGAGGTACGCGCCCATTCAAAGCTGAAGTGTGGGCCGACAGCGGATTCATCGTGCCGATCACCGACACCACGACCGGCAAAATCGTTGTCGCAACTGACGCCACCTGGAAGGGTCTGGTGACCCACGCAGCTCCGCTCAATCCAGACTGCGAAAAATCACTGATACCGGAAAAGACGTGCATGAGTCGCATCGCCGAGGAGCCGATCGGCTGGGGGGCGTTTCAGTCCTGCTCAACGCGTTCCAGTCCAGGTGACGGCAAGCGATAGACGCGACGCGCGGTGCCTGAGAACATTGCTGTTCTTTCTGACGCGGAGAAGCCGGCAGTGAGTTTCTTGAACGCATTCCACAGGACTCGGTAGGACAACGACATACGGTCGACCGGAAAATTCGACTCGAACATGGCCCGCTGGGGACCGAATGCTTCGATGGTGTGTCGGTAGTACCGGGCTTGCGCCGCAACAAACTCGTCCGAGGTCGGCGGCCGCGTTGCCGCGTGCCAGCCGAAGCCGTTGTCGGGCATGGCCAGTCCGCCGAGCTTCACGACAACGTTCTCGCACTTCGCCATCTCTGTGATGTCGGACCGCCACTGTTCAAAGATGGATTCGCCGTGCGCGGCATACGGGCCAACGCCAAGCGGCGTGCCGAAGTGATCGAGCACCATCGTCGTTTCGGGAACCGCCCGGGCCAGCTCGACGAACTCGCGGTTTTGGTAGTGGTAGTGCCACGTGTCGTAGGTGAGCCCACGTTCGCCGAGACGACGCACCCCGCGAAGAAATGACTCGTCACGAGAAAGGGCCTCCGGCGCCCGCCCGGCAATCATGTGGACCTCGGGAAACTCAGCCCGGGAAAGCGCGTCGCGGATCCCCCGCAAAAGACCTTCGGATACCGCCTCGTGCGCGTCGAGAACGGCGTCGAGATTCGGTAACCGAAGGTCTGCGTGGGCGACGATCCCAGAGATGAGTCCGCTCGGATCGTTCCTCGCGGCGTTCGCCACGAAACGTGTTTCACCAACGGGGGCAAACTCCGCCGCAACGTCGAGCGCATACCCGGCGCGGCATTCCATGAACACGGTTTGCTCGATTCGGTGACCCGACCCAACGTCGCCGTGCAGGTCATCCATCCCGTACGGAAACCCACCCTGGCCGCCAACGGGCCAGAGGTGATGGTGAGGATCAACGATTGGAAGGTCGGGCTCAAGCACCGGCTCGTCGACCGACGAGAGCCATTCCTCGCTGCCGGGTGGTGGATCGGTCATGGCGTGGTTCTCCCCGGGGTTGCGGCGTCCGTCGACCCTACAGCTGAGTGCCCTGGACGCGATGCGGGCCCCACCGCCAAGGGTGGCGCGACTGCGTGAATCGAGCTGCGGGCGTCGTAGGGTGACCGCCCATGAACGCAGGAGCAGCCATCGCCGGAGCCCCGCAGCCCATGATCTGGGGCATCGTCGGGCACGCCCTAGACCGTCAATTCGATGACCTCCCCCAGAATGCCGTGTCGGCGGCCAAGACGTTCCTGCTTGACAGTTTCGGGGTAGCCACCGTCGGTTCGCTCACTCCCGAGAGCCAAAGACTGCCGGCGATCGTTCGCTCGTGGGGATCGGGTGACGACGCCTCGGTGTGGGGCACGGGCGGACGGCTCCCTGCCCCGTCCGCGGCAATGGTCAATGCCCACCAACTTCACTGTCTCGAATTCGATTGCGTCCATGAACCCGCCGTGGTCCATGCCATGACGGTGGTCACGCCCGTATTGGTGGCATGGATGCAACGCGAGACGAATATAAGCGCGCGGAGGTTCTCGGGCCGCGACCTCATTCTTGGTGCGGCCATCGGTGTCGACATCGCCGGTGGTCTCGGCGACGTGACCACCACGCCATTGCGCTTCTTTCGCCCGGCAACGAATGGTTTGCTTGGCGCCACCGCTGCGCTCATCGCCGTCGACAAACCGTTGGCGCAGGTAGGTGTGGCCGCACTCGGATTGGCCTATTCGCAGGTGTCCGGCACCATGCAGCCGCACCATGAGGGCGGTCCGCAGGCGCTGGCATTGCAGGTCGGTTTTGCCGCCCGGGGAGCCATCACCAGCTGGGACCTCGCAGTGAATGGCTATCGCGGACCAGAGCAAATACTGGAGGGCAAATTCGGATGGTTCACACTCATCGAGACCGGGGGCGATCCCGGGACCCTGCTCGACCGGTTGGGTCAGCAGTGGGAGATCACCCGGCTCTCCCACAAACCGTTTCCCAGTGGACGGGCCAGCCACTCAGCGATCGACGCCACACTGCAGCTGCAACGCGAGAACGGCTTCACTCTCGGCGACGTTGCCGCCATCCATCTCCGAGTCCCCCCGCTCATCAACAGCCTCGTCGGTCGGCCGCCCCACGTTGACATGGCCGCAGGAGTGGCGAGACTGTGCGGGCGTTTTCTCGTTCCGTCGGCCATCCTCGACGGGACGATCGACGTGACGACGTTCCGCGACGAACGCTTACGAGACCCAGTCCTTCACGAAGCGGCTTCACGGGTCACGATCGAAGCCAATGACAATCCCGATCCCAACGCGCTAGATCCGCAAACCGTAACCATCGAGTTGCGCAACGGTTTGGTCCTCACCCGCACTCTCACCGCCGCGTTGGGGAGCCCGGACCGCCCGCTTTCCCGGAACCAACACCTACATAAGTTCCGCGCGAACATGGAACTCGCTGGTCGAAGCGATCGAGCTGACCGGATCATCGCCCTCGTCGATGAACTCGATCATCTCGACAACGTCGGCGAACTCTTCTCGTTGCTCTGAGGGCTGGCCGGAGCGGATCTCATGCCGGTTTTTCGTGGCGGCACGTTTGTGAAATCGCTCGTACGGGTACTTGCACGACAGACGAGTTCTCACTACCTTGCGGGGAGCTCGTCTATCGAAAACTCACCAACCGAAAGGCACAACCATGGGTATCTCCGTCAGCATTCTTCTGATCGCCGCAGGAGCAATCCTGCGCTGGGCGGTCACCGCCACGACCAGTGGCATAAATCTCCAAACCGTCGGCATGATTCTGTTCGTTGTCGGCATTGTTGGAGCGGTGTTGAGCATGGCGTTCTGGTCCAGCTGGGGCGGTTTCCGCCGAGAAACGCTGGTCCGTAACGACCGCTGAGGTTCCTACGGTCACCCTGGGACGCCGAGTCGCCAGGCCGGCGACGGTGGTCGGCCCGGCTGGCGACCCGGGTATCGGGCCGTCACGCCTTTGCGGTCGACGAACATCACGCGGCGGGGCCAGGGGCGAGGTCAGACGAAACGGATCCGTCAGCGTTGGAGTCTCCTAAAACGAACCATCGGAAAACACCATGTCGGTATTCACCTCCGCGCGAAGTTCGTTGGCCGCCGACGCCGAAGCTCTCAAATGGTTACAGCTCTGTGTAGAACCGGTGGGGTAGGTTCTTCGTTGTCTTAACAACTGACCGGAAAAAAGAGCAGAGCAGTGACGATCAACGACTTTTCGATGGGTTCTTTTGGTCTCGCTGGCAAGAACGCCATCGTCACCGGCGGCAACACCGGCCTCGGCCAAGCCTTTGCGCTGGCCCTCGCCAAAGGTGGAGCCAATATCTTGGTGCCGAGCCTCGTTGATGACGATGGAACCACGAAATCACTCATTGAGGGTGCTGGGGCTAGCTACGAATTCGTCGTCGCAGACATCACCCAACCCGGAGTACCCAAGCAGGTGATCCACCAGTGTGCTGATCGATTTGGCAGGGTTGACATTCTCGTCAATAGTGCTGGGGTCTGCCCGATGGCCGAAGTGCTTGACTTCGGTCGCCCGCTATGGGACGCCACGGTGTCCGTCAACCTGACCGCGGCGTTTGAGATGAGCTACGAAGCGGCGCAACTCATGGTGCCGCAACGAAGCGGAAAGATCATCAACATTTGCTCGATGTTCAGCTTTCTCGGCGGCCGTCTGTCATCGGCGTATGCCTCCACGAAACACGGGATCGCCGGTCTCACGAAGGCCTATTGCGACGAACTAGCAATGCACAATATTCAGGTCAACGGCATTGCTCCGGGGTACTACGCCACCGCAATAACGGAAAATACCCGAAACAATCCGATCACTAATCAGCGGGTACTCGACCACATTCCGGCCAATCGCTGGGGCGAAACTGAGGACCTTATGGGCACTGTCGTGTTCCTTGCTAGCGCCGCCTCAAACTACGTCAACGGCCACATTTTGTGCGTCGATGGCGGCTACCTCGTCCGCTAACTCGCTCTCGTTTAGCATCTGAAACTCGTAACCGAAGCCATGACCGGGCCCTATCTCGTTGGTATTGACTGCGGCACGCAAAGCGCCAAAGTTGTGGTCTACGACGCCTATGGCCGAACCGTCGCTGAGGGCCGTCGGGCACTTCGACCCATGGATCGACCGCGACCCGGAGTGGTTCTGCATCCCGACGACGATATTTGGGATTCGATCGCTGCAGCAAGCAACGAGGCAATGTCGTGTTTCGAGGGCGACGTCAACGACATCGTCGCCATCGGTCTTTGTCCGATTCGCTGCTGCAAAGCATTCCTGCGTTCGGACGGCTCGCTGGTCGAGCCCGTTATGAGTTGGATGGATGAGCGGGCCTATCTGCCCTATCTCCCAACCGATCCCTTCCTGGCTTATGCCACCACACTCTCGGGATACGTTGCCCATCGTTTCACCGGTGAGTTTCGAGATAGTGCCGCCAACAACATTGCCAGCCAATGGCCAATTAACACTGACACATGGCGATGGAGCGACGATCCATTGTCCTATGAAAGTCGCGGGGTTCGGCGCGACATGCTCTTCGAGCTGCAGATGCCCGGCGATGTTATTGGCCTTGTGACCCCGCAGGCGGCCGCGGCTACCGGCCTCCCTCCGGGCATCCCGGCTATACATACGGCAAATGACAAAGCCGTCGAGATGCTCGGAGCTGGATCGATCGACGACCGCACCGCCCTCGTTTCACTTGGCACCTACATCGCGGCGATGGTGCATGGCGCCATAAATCACCGATCGCCGCAAAGCTTCTGGACCAATTTTTCGGCTTTCCCGCACCATTACCTCTACGAAACCAACGGGATCCGACGGGGAATGTGGACGCTCACATGGTTTCTTGACCTTCTCGGCCCAGAGCTCGCCGACCGAGCGACATCGATGGGCTTGCCGCGCGAGGAGCTGCTCGAACGCGAAGCAATCGATGTGCCTGCCGGAAGCGACGGCCTCATGACAGTGCTCGATTGGCTGGCTACTTCAGACACCCCCTACCGTAAAGGGGTCATGCTCGGGTTCGACGCCCGACACACTCGTGGCCACATCTATCGCTCGATTCTCGAAGCAATCGCCATCACAATGAAGCTCAACGTAGATGCTATGTGTACTGAACAACAGGTGGCGGTCCACGACTTGGTGCTTTCGGGCGGAGGATCGCGGAGTCCCTTGTTTATGCAAATCTTCGCCGACGTGTTCGGGCTGCGGACCTCTCGCAGTGTCGGGTCGAGCGGCGCCAGTCTCGGTGCGGCCATGTGTGCTGCGGTCGCCGTCGGCGTCCACCCAGATATGGAGACAGCCGTGGCTGTCATGGCTTCGGAGCGCGAAACTTTCTCACCCGTTTCGACGAACACCGATCTGTACCGTCGAGTCATCGAAGGTGTGTACCCGAACATCCGCTCCGCCACCGACGCGCTCCTTCGGCGCTCGTATCCGATCTTTCATTAACCCCCCCAAGGAACGCCATCATGACCCTCGCTCGCGAAGCCATCGTCGAACAACTCCAGGCGCTTCTTTCACCGCCTCAGATACTGACCGACGCAACCCTGCTGGCGCAGCGAAGTATCGATAACTGGCGCAAGCTTGAAAACATCTTTGGTGTGTACACGCTGCCCGCCCCAGCTGCGGTTGTCATGGCTCACAGCACCGAAGATGTAGCGAAGGTTCTGGCGTTCGCCAACGAACATGGCGTGAACGTCGTGCCGCGGACCGGAGGCACGGGAACCGAAGGTGGACTCGAAACGATCGTCGAAAACTCGATCGTTCTCGACGGATCGGACATGCACGAAATCATCAAGATCGATGCGTACAACATGCAGGCAACCGTCCAGTGCGGCGTGCCGCTCCAAACCTTGGAGGACCGGGCGCGCGAACTTGGGTTGACGACCGGCCATTCTCCGCAATCCAAGCCGATAGCTCAGATGGGCGGGCTCGTGGCCACCCGCAGCATCGGGCAGTTCTCCACACTGTACGGCGGTATCGAAGACATGGTGGTGGGACTTGAGGTGGTGTTCGCCGACGGCGGCGTCTCGCGAATCAAGAACATTCCCCGTCGAGCCGCCGGGCCCGATATCCGCCACATCGTCATCGGCAACGAAGGGACGCTGTGCTTTATCACGGAAGTTACTGTAAAACTCTTCCCCTACATGCCTCAAAACAACCAGTTTTTAGGCTGGACACTGAAGGACATGAAGACCGGCTTTAACGTATTGCGCGATGTCATGGTGGCCGGGTACAAGCCATCGGTCGCTCGACTGTACGACCCCGAGGACGGCCAGCTCCACTTCTCCCACTTCGCTGCCCCCGACGACTGCGTGGTGCTCTTTATGGCCGAAGGTCCTGCCGGCATAACGAAGGCAACAGCAGTCGGCATCGAAGAGATTGCCGCCAGCTACCCGGATTTGGTACGAGTGGACGGTCAGATTATCTCCGACTGGTTTGATGACCTTGTTTGGGGGCCGGACAAGGTCACTCGCGAAGACAATCGCATTTTTACCACCCGCAATGTGAACCGCACCACCGAAATTTCGGCGGACTGGAGTTCGATCAACGACATCTACGAGGCCGTGCTTCCACGTATTCGGGCCGAATTTCCTAGTATCACACTGCTCGGCGGACACTCATCGCACAGCTATATCAACGGCACCAACATGTACTTCAATTACTTCTTCGATCTTCTGGATTGCGCACCGGAGGATGAAGGCATCAAGTTCTATTCGCCAATCATCAAGATCATCGTGGAGGAAACGTTGCGGTTTGGCGGTTCCATCGTGCACCACCATGGAATCGGCAAGGCTCGAGCCCCCTGGGTGAGAGATGAGTACGGCTCGTCCTTCTCAATGTTGCAAACGCTGAAGAATGCATTTGACCCAACCGGGATCATGAATGCTGGAACCATCATCCCGCGAGAAATCGATGCCGTCAGGCCGTAAGAGACTTGGCCAGGCGCAGCGTTCGTAACGACGTCGGATCGGCGAGCCCGGCCACCCGTTTGAGATCGTCGCCGAGCTTTCCCTGCCGCGCCTCGCGTGCCTCATCGAAGGTCGCGTAGGACCCACCATGCACCCATGCCCCGGAACCTTCGACGCAAATGATCTTGTCGGTAACTCGCTTCAGGAGGGCGCGATCGTGGGTCACCATCAACATGGTGGAGCGGCAGGCGATGATCTTTTCGTCGAGCCACGCCCGCGTCGGTATGTCCAGATAGTTGTCAGGCTCGTCGAGGAGGAGAACGTCGGCTCCTGAACTCAGGAGAAGGTCCAGTACGAGCCGCTTTCGTTCGCCTCCCGAGAGCTCTGATGTCAGGCGGGTGCCCATGTCGACAACCGGCGTCTTCACGCTGGAGACCACGATGCTGCTCACGCCTCCCCGTGCTCTTCATCACGTTCGTTCGGATCGGCACCTCGGATCGCCACCAAGGCGACAATGGTGCCACCAGAAAGAGCCGCCAACGTGTGACGCGGCGCGGCCCACGCGGCTGGTTCGGCCGTAACGGGCGTCGAAACCGGATTACGGAACGAACGCGAGGACCTGCAGGGGGCTTCCGGAACCACCCTTCAGGGGGAGCGCTCCAATCGCAATCGTGGTGCCCCTCGGAGGGAGCTTGTCGAGGTAGGTCAGGTTCTCAAGCGCAATCCGCTGCTGTTCGAGGACTTCAGTGTTCGTTGCATAGGACGAGTCTTGGCCCGGGTCCACGCCGTGGGTGTCAATGCCAACGCCCCGACTCGCCGCTGGGTCAGCAAGAAATGCGTCGTTTCTGAGGCAAATCCGGGAAAGTGGAGGCCGTTGCCGTCCTGTCCGAAGAACGCCGTCGGATTGGTCCACTTGTCTTCCCATCCAGTGAGCATGGCGACAACTGATCCCGCCTTGATCCGACCGTTGGCACGCTCGCAGTTCTTCACGTCTTGCACGCTGAGGGCGTAGTCGGCGTTCGCATTGGACTGGGCGCGAGCTTCAATCACCACGAGGGGCACGAGGAGTTGCTCGGCGCTGTAGCTTTCATGCTGGCGGCGAAGACATTTCGACCTTAAGCGTGCCAACGCCAATCACGCTCGTTGCGGCCAAGCAGGTAATCCCGATGCGCGTTGCCGCTGTTCGCTTCATAGTTCTCCGGTTCCGGTTCGGGCGAAGATGCCCCGGAGCCGGTTCGGCAGAACGATTGCCGACTTGAGCTTTTGTTGAGGAAGCCTCCTTTTGGGCCTTCACCTGCACATCCAATGGCCCCCGACAGAGTGCGGGTGGTCTATGGCTCAGCCGCGCCGTCACTTGCGGGTAGGGTGAAGAGGGCGACGTACCCGACTCGTTCGCTAGGAGATCATTATGCTCAACCGTGCCGCTCGTACGCTTTCCATTTCTTTGTTTGCCCTCGGTGGCCTCGTGGCCTTCGCTCCGGCGGCCCTTGCGCAGGAGACAACCACCACGGTTGTTGCGGTCGCTGACACTGCGGCCGCTGCTCCCGTCGCCGAAACGTCTGTTGCCGATGCCGCCGCCGCACCGGTCGGCGGCGTCGCCGCCGGTGGTGGATTTCTCAGCAACGACAGCAACAACACCTTGCCGATCGTTCTCGGCGCAGGTGCGCTCGTCGCTGGTGCCGGCTTCATCGTGTCTCGTCGCCGCAAGGCCTGATCGGTCCGAACCGTCGGCCTGCCGTTTCCACAACTGAGAAACAACGCCGCCGGCAGCGCCGTCAGCCCTCAATGACTACTTCTCGTGCCACCCGTCGGATTCGTGCCGGCGGGTGGTTCTCGTTGGCCCTCTGCCTGGGTCTCACTTGCGCGTCTCTCGCGTCATGGAAGAACCGCTCAATGGCACAAGGGACACGGTTCGACGCACCGGTGGGCTTCTCGGAATCACCGACAGATCAAAACTCGCCGGACCGGTTTCGAATCGTCGCTGACGGGGTTATCGAAGACGGCGCTACCGGGATCAGGCGAAACGTCCCTAACATCAAGATGGGGCAGGGCGGGGAGAAGGCTCTCGCCACCCTCGACCTCGGAAATCAAGCGATCGATCAACGATCGGACCTTCGCAATGGTGAGGGACGACGCCCGACCCGCCTTCGAGTGGTTTCTATCGGAGTTACGACCAACGTCGTCCCGATCGGGATTGATCAAAACGGTGCGCTGGTCGTGCCCAAACGATCGGACATCACCGGCTGGTGGTCCGGCGGATCCGCACCCGGAGAGAAGGGACCGACAGTGATTGTTGGTCACTATGACTCAAAGACCTCGGCTGGGGTCTTCGAACGACTCAAGGACACCAAGGAGGGAGCGCGCATTCTTGTCGAGCAATCCGATCGTTCGGTGTTCGCCTACGAGGTGACCCTCGTCGAGCGACTGAGCAAAACTATGTTTCCTACGCAAAGCGTCTACGGGCCGACCAATTCATCGACCCTGCGCTTGGTGACCTGTGGCGGCAAGTTTGATCGCTCGACTGGTCACTACGTCGACAACACCATCGTCTACGCCGACCTCATTTCCGTCGATGAAACCCAGACCGGCGCCTATCCGGAAAAGATCTCCCCGTTTCCCAGTGTCGAGGCGTCCACCACGTCCACCACGTCCACGACGAGCACGACGTCCACCACGTCCACGACGAGCACGACGTCCACGACGTCCACGACGTCCACGACTTCCACGACCCCTAGCACCTCGACCACAACAATCTCGACCACAACAACGAGCGCGGCACCAACGACGATCAGGCCGACGACGATCGGGCCGAAGACGATCACCGCAACGAGTACGCCCGGGGAAAGCAAGCCGAACTCGGCGACAACCACTGCCCTAGCGGCGATCGGCCCAACGGATGGGACGACAACGACCTCGTTGCCTCCGTCGAGCATCGACTCAATTGTTCCTCCGACCTCGCCAATTTCGACTCCATCGGAATCAACCGGATCAGCACCGGCGTAGTTCCCCGCGGTCAGCGAGGTACGGTACGTCCCGGCTGTGAACCTGAGGAGCGCAATGTCTGCTGAACTTTCCAACCTTCGTCCGGACGGGACTCCGTACCCGGCACAACTCGACGATAAGACGTTGCGAGAACGCCTCGACCCGCTCTCGTTTCATGTGCTTCGCCAGGCCGGCACCGAGCGAGCCGGGACCGGCGAATACTCCGACAGCGAAACCGTCGGTGTCTACCGGTGCAAGGCTTGCGGGTCAGAATTGTTCCGGAGCGAAACGAAATTCCACTCCGGTTGTGGCTGGCCGTCTTTTTACGCTCCGACCGACGACGATGCGGTGGTGCTGCTGACCGACCACCTTCTCGGATATCCCCGCACCGAAGCCCGCTGCGCCAACTGCGGATCCCACCTCGGCCATGTGTTCTCGGGAGAGGGCTATCCAGTTCCGACCGACGAGCGGTGGTGCATTAATTCTGTTTCGCTCACCCTCGAGCCAACCGAGAACGAGGCTGGTCTTTCCTCGTAGGGCTGTTACACAAGGCGCGTCGTCGTCGTGGTCGTCGCCGGCGTCGTCGTCGTCGTGGCGGCCGTGGTCGTCGTCGTGGCAGCCGTGGTCGTCGTCGTGGCAGCCGTCGTGGTCGTCGTCGTGGCAGCCGTTGTGGTCGTCGTCGTGGCCGGGGCGGTTGTCGTCGTGGTCGTCGGCGCCTTCGTCGTCGTGGCGACCGCCGTCGTCGTGGTCGTCGGCGCCTTCGTCGTCGTGGCGACCGCCGTCGTCGTCGTCGCCGTCGTCGTCGTCGTCGGCGCCTTCGTCGTCGTGGCGGTTGTGACGGTGGGCGCCTTCGTCGTCGTCGCCACCGCGGTCGTGGCGGTTGTGACGGTGGGCGCCTTCGTGGTTGGCGAATCTGACGCCGATGGTGACGGGGTGGTGATCGGCGAATTGATGCGGATAGGTGTCGTGGCTGCGGTCGTGACCGCAGACTCAACCTCCGTAGTGCTCGTACCGCGCGTGGAAGAGGACGGGTTCGCGGCTGATGAAGTGGTCACGGAAGCAGCACTTTTGCGCGTATTCGTGACGGTGGTGGCTGCGGGCGCCGTCGAAGATGGGAGGGCAGATGAGTTTGCCTTCGGCGTCTGCGTGGGGACTACCGTTATCGGAACTGACGTTGGCAGGGCCTTGGTGGTCTGGGCAATTGCGGCCTGCGCCCGGCGTACGATGACGCTGAACGAATCGCGCCCTTTGGTAACCGGAGGAGTGACGCGCACCGCAGCGATCGTTACCGGTGTGGCGATCGTCGACCGCGCCCCGGTGCCCAAGGTTGAAGCTTTTGTGCCGACGGCCGGCACAGCCAGATTCGTCGTGCCCGTTTCATCGGTTACACCAGTGGTCGCAACGACGGGCGTGATGATGGCTCGTTCGTCGATCGTCGTGGACCGCACCGGAGCATCGGTCGTTGTTGACACCGCCTGTGCGTTGTTGGGCGGATCAACCGCCTGAGCCGAGAGCGATACCGGGTGTTCTTTGTGACTGACAACGCGCACGAGCCACCCGAATTCAAAGATCAACAGCGCAACGACGAAGGTGCGCCAAACATAACGAAAACGAAAATATTCACTCATGCCATGCTCCGGTGATGACGACGCTTCGCCCGGGGAAGGAGGCGTGCTACTTCAGGATTTTTCGATGTTTGAACTCCGTGTCGACCGCCATTTTGGTCAATCTTTGACTGGAGGCCCCCAACGATAGTTGAAACAAAGTTCGTCGGTGACGGCAGGCTCAGTCGGTGGTGGTGGTACAACGGCTGAGTGAGCACACGCATCGAACCAGACCCCCTGCTCCTTTCGACCGATCAAATGGCCGAATTTGTCGCCCGTGGCGTGTTGCGACTCGAAGCCGTCGTCCCCGCTGACATCAACGATCAGGCGGTCGTGGAACTCCCCCAACTCTTTCGCAGCTGGGTCCAGGAATTCTCCAGGACGTCGGCTGGCGTTTCGACCGCGCCGTTCTCCGACCCGGGTGAGGCGACCCTTCCTCTATCGGGCACGCCGTTAGCCGAGAGCTACCGCGCCGAGTCGGCCTTCGGCCGAATGGTTCGCGTGCCGGTCGTGGCTGGTGCAATACAGTCGCTCGTGGGTCGCCATCCGGTTTTGGACCATCATTTCATTCACCTCAAGAAGGCTGGCGATCTGAACGCTCAAGAGCTCCACTGCGACGCCATCATCGATTCGGGTCCAGCGTTTGATGTGCAGCTCTTCTGGTTTCCCCACGACGTGGCCCCGCAGGCTGGAGGGACGCGATTTGTGCCGGGAAGCCATCTCCGCAAAATCACCACCGACGACGTGGCTCGGTACCAGCATCTTGCTGGGGAGGAGTACTACACCGGACCGGCGGGCACCGTTCTGATCTTCCATCAAGGCCTCTGGCACGCCGGTGCCCCCAACCACGGTGACCGACTGCGGGTGATGGGCAAATTGCGACTCAATCCAACCGTGCCGCAGGTTCGGCTTTGGGACACCCGGGACGTCCCCGAACGCAACGCCCACAATGACCATATTTTCGCGCATACCGAACCGAGGGCGATTGCGTCCCGGCTACGCCGCATGGAACCATGGTTCGAGCAGTCCGCGTACCGGCTGGAGCTCGTTCAGCGAGCCCTTTTGTGGCGCCACATCTCCGGCGACGACAGTTTCGATGTCGACTGGTACCTGACGAGAACCGAGCAGCGTCACCAGCGGGCGACCGCGAACCCTTCCGTCGGACGGGCGCCGGCGGCTGGCGAAAGCGTGATCCGGTGACCCGTCCGGATCGCCAGCAGGTGCTGTTCCTCTGGTTGGCGAGTTCCTCGCTCGGTAGCCCAACGGTAGGTTGGTCGTTCTACGACGGTACCGATGGAGCCTCGCCCCTACCCGTCGGCGATCCTCCGTATGCGACCGGGGTGCAGGCCCTCCGCGATGGCTGGAGGCTCATGCAGATTTCGCAGCTCATCCCCGCCGCTCCCGGCCAAGAACGCCAGACATCGTTTCTCAAACACGAGTGCGTTTTCGAACGTCTCGTGGGCCAGGATTAGCACCGCGTGCATCTGACCCACGTACGCCTGCATCGGTTGCGGCTCCCCCTCGTCACATCGTTTCGCACGTCGTTCGGGAGCGAGGCATATCGCAACGCATTGCTCATTGAAGTGGTTGGACCCGACATCGCCGGCTGGGGCGAGTGTGTGGCCGAACTGGAACCGTTGTACACCGCTGAGTACACCGAAGGCGCCGTCCACGTCATCACTCGGTTCCTCCTCCCCCGCATCAACGGACGCGTCGTCGAAGCATCTGACCTCCACGGACTCTTCTCGCCGGTCAAGGGCAACCAGATGGCCAAGGCGGGTCTCGAAGCAGCGGTGCTCGACGCCGAATGCAGACTTGATGGTCGGTCCCTCGCCGTTCGGTTGGGAGGCAAGAATGACCGAGTGCCAGCGGGCGTGGCGGTAGGAATTTGCGATTCGATTGGCGCGCTCCTTGACTCCGTTCAGGGCTATCTTTCGCAGGGGTATGTGCGTATAAAGTTAAAAATTGAACCAGGTAACGACATCGCTCAGGTGGCCGCAGTGCGGGAGAAATTTCCTGATGTTTTGCTGCAGGTTGACGCCAACGGCGCCTACCGAATTGACGACGCTAGACACCTCGCCCAACTCGACGCGTTTGCGCTCCTCCTCCTTGAGCAGCCGCTCCCCGACGACGATCTGTCCGGGCACGCAGAGCTGGCAAAGCTCATTGGAACACCGATTTGCCTGGACGAATCGATTGGATCGCCATCCGATGCTCGAGATGCCATCTTGCTCGGAGCGTGCCGCGTTATCAACATCAAGCCGGGACGCGTAGGTGGGTACCTCGAAGCGCTGAAAATACATGACCTGTGCGTTCATGCCGGTATTCCTGTGTGGTGTGGTGGCATGTTGGAAACTGGAGTCGGCCGGGCGGCAAACCTTGCCCTTGCGGCACTTCCGGGCTTTTGCCTGCCCGGGGATCTCTCCGCTTCGGATCGATACTTCCACCAAGACGTGACCGATGCGTTCGTGCTGGAAGACGGCCACATCCGGGTGCCGACGGGTCCCGGAATAGGCGTGACACCGCTCCCCGATCGAGTGGCCCAATTCACGGTGTCGACGCAAACTATCGCTCTTTCTTCCAGCTAAGGTACCGGCCAACAGCCTTCCGGTCGACTCGTAACGAGCGGCCTGTTCCGAGGTTCGACGTCACACCCTCCAGTTAGAGGAGTCATCCGATGACGACCGATTCAGCACTTCGCTCCGCCCATAGTTCCGCTAGCTACCGCATTGGGATGATCAGCACGTATCCGCCGAAACTGTGTGGCCTGGCAACGTTCGCTGCGGCACTCGAAAACGCCCTCCGACGAGCTGACAACTGCGTCGAAATAGTCGAAATACAAGACAGCGCGCGTAGTACTTCACTGTCTGAACGCCACCATCAAGTTGTCGGACAACTCGTGAATGGATTTCCTGATTCGATTCGACGCGCAGCATCCATGCTGTCGCAGTATGACGTGGCAATCGTGCAACACGAGTTTGGAATTTTTGGTGGGCCCGATGGCTGCGAGGTCCTCGCCCTGGCGGCCGACATCCGAGTACCCATGATCGTGGTGCTTCATACCGTGCCACTTGATCCCACTGCCAACCAGCGGTTCGTCCTCGAGTCACTCGGCCATCGCGCCGATCGCTTGGTGGTGATGACCGAAGCGGCGAAGACCCGCCTGCTCGCCCTCTTCGACGTTTCGCCAGCCAAAGTGGCGACCATCGCCCACGGGGCAATGGTCCCGACCGACACGCAACGGCACCTGGACGACCGGCCCGGTGAGCGCGCTCGGCTTCTCACCTGGGGACTGCTGGGCCCCGGCAAAGGGATCGAGCACGTCATCGATTCGTTCGCTCTCTTACAGGACATCCTGCCTTCGCCGCTCTATACCGTGGCGGGGGTGACTCACCCAAAGGTGTTTGAGCGAGACGGTGAGCGTTACCGGCGATCGCTCGTGCAGAGAGCTGCGCATCGGGGTGTTTCCTCATCCGTTGTCTTCGACGAGACGTACCGAGACGTGGCCAGCCTGACCCGCTTCATCGCCGCCGCCGACGTGGTGATTTTGCCCTACGACTCCCACGATCAGGTGACGTCTGGTGTTCTGGTCGATGCCATTGCCGCGGGTCGCCCGGTGATCGCCACCGCCTTTCCCCACGCCGTGGAAATGCTCCGCAGTGGGGCGGGAATCGTCGTACCCCATGGCGACCCCCCGGCGCTGGCCCTGGCCATCCGTACCCTTCTCACAGTGCCAGGTCGGCTGCGGCGAGCCACGCTCGAAGCACAGCGCATCGCTCCATCGCTCAGCTGGTCCTCCGTCGCTCAGCACTATCTCACCATCGTCGACGATGTCCTCTGTACGATGGCGGCGGTGGCGTCTTGATCACACCGGCAACTGGCTTTGATGTTGTTTGGGACCATGTTCAGGAGATGAGCGACGAGAACGCCATGTTTGAACACGCGGACCGCAATCGCCCGCGATTCGAGCATGGCTACTGCGTGGATGACAACGCTCGCCTTCTCGTCGTCGCCTCGCAAGAACACGATTCGGGACCGGCCAGTCACCTCAGCCGTCTCGCCCTGGCGTTCGTTCTCGGTTCCCAGGACCCCGATGGTCGCTGTCGAAACAGGATGAATCACGCCGGGCACTGGACCGACAGAGCCACTACGGAAGACTGTTGGGGCCGGGCCGTGTGGGGTCTCGGCGTCGCCGCCGCCCACCATCAGTCGTCCGAAGTTCGAGCATCGGCGCTCGCTGGTTTCGAGGCGTCGATCGTTTGCCGATCGGCCACGGTTAGGCCGATGGCGTTTGCCGCGATCGGGGCCGCTCACGTAGCCGAGTATCTTCCTGACCATCCCGCCGCACGGAGTTTTCTCTCCGATGTCCTCCACGCCATCGACGGTCCGTTAGACGATGCATGGCCGTGGCCGGAACCCAAGCTCGCCTACGCCAACGCCGTGCTCGCCGAAGCGGTGATCGCCGCCGGGTCCGTGCTCGACCGAGGCGCAGACCTCGAACGCGGTTTCGCCATGCTCGGATGGCTTTCCCGGATACAAAACACCGACGGCCACCTTTCAGTCGTTGGCACGGGTGGCCGGTCCCCAGGAGAAACCGGTCCCCAATTTGATCAACAACCAATCGAGGCGGCCGCTATGGCCGACGCGTGCTGGCGGGCGTTCACTCTCACCGGAGACGGCGTATGGGCTCAAGGAATTGAAGCCGCCGCTGGATGGTTCCTCGGCCACAATGATGGAGGCGTGATGATCTGCGATCGACAAACCGGCGGCGGCTACGACGGCTTGAGTGCCAACGGCGTCAATACCAATCAGGGGGCCGAGTCGACGCTTGCATACCTCTCCACGATGCAACGAGCGCGCTCGCTGGCCGCTCACTCATGAACGCGTCATCGCGCCCTCAGGGCGAGGGTGCACAGACTCTCGCAGTAGATAGCGGCGTCGAGCTTCGACCCGACTTCCGCCGAACGATTGCCCGGTTGTTCATTCCCGGGCACGAAGACGTGGGACCGGGCGACTCTCGCGCCGGGCCCGTCATCGAACGACTCTTGCAACTCGACGACGCAAGCGTGGAATCGGCGTTACGCGATGTGGACCGACGGTTTGCTCACCGTCATCGCGACCTGCATGGAACGTTTCGCACTCACGCTGATCTCGTAAGTTCACGTATTGATCCGTCGGTCGAGTTGAGCGACGCTCGGAAACTACTGCTCGGGGCAACGTTCACCCACGAGTACACCATTGAGGGTGCGTCACTCTGTAACCCCTCGGCTGTTCTGCATCCGCTCCAGCCCGTAAGCGGCGAAACCGCGTTTGTCATGAGTGTGAGGTGCATTGGCGAGGGGCACCGCTCGTCCATCGGCTTTCGTACCGGGGCACTGCTCGCGGACGGCGCGGTCCGTATCGACGAGCCGAGTCCCTTCCCGGAAATGACGACTGCGGTGCCGGGGCTCCTGAAGAAATCGATCTTTCACACCAAACTGAACGACCGTCCCGAGGACAGCGAAAACGCCGCGTTCGTTCTTGAAAATATGTCCACATACTTCTCTCGTTCCGACCTCGACATCGGAATCGAAAGCCTTGCCGCCGACGTTGCTACTCGTCGACACACTGAAGACACGATCGTGCATATGCGCAAGCTCGCCAACGAGTCCTATGCCCTCGAGTTCGACCCGGCCACCACCATCGATGAAAGGGTCCTTTGGCCGCAGGCCGTCTCCGAACATAACGGGATGGAGGATGCTCGCTTCGTTCGCTTCGTCGACGACTCCGGCTTCGTGACGTACTACGCCACCTATACAGCATTCGATGGGGTGAACATCGCCCAGCATCTTCTGGAGACCACGGATTTCCGAGTCTTTTCCGCCGCCCCATTGGCCGGAGCTGCGGCCATCGGAAAAGGACTGGCGCTATTCCCCCGCCGCATCGGTGGCCAGTTTGTGGCGCTCACTCGGTCGGACCGAGAATCGAACGGAATTGCGTTCTCCGACGACATCTCTTGCTGGTCGGACGCGGAAATCATTCAGGTGCCCGAGCTGACGTGGGAGCTCGTGCAACTGGGAAACTGCGGTTCGCCGATCGAAACGAGCCGAGGATGGCTCGTCCTCACGCATGGTGTCGGCCCCATGCGCACGTACTCTCTTGGTGCGCTGCTCCTTGATCTGGACGATCCCCGTCGGGTGATCGCTCGGACTTTCGACCCGATTCTGGCGCCTACCAGCGACCAGCAAAATGGGTACGTCCCCAACGTCCTTTACACCTGCGGCGGCTTCGCCCACGGCGATACCCTCCTCCTTCCCTATGCAATCGCTGACCAGTCCATCGCCATCGCCACGGTTAGCATCGCGAAGTTGCTCGATTCCATGGTTGCAACGGACTGAGAACCGTCATGCCCGTTATGAACGAACTCGAACGACGCCAACTTGATTCCGATGTCGCCGGGTGCGCATTGGCTCATCAGCGCCTGCTGGCTGATCTCGACCGTTACAGCGAACGGGCGAGTACAGACCCCTCGATGGCGTCTTTACTACCGGACTGGTCGATCGGACACGTCCTCACCCATTTGGCTCGCAATGCCGATGGGTTTCGCACGATGATCGAAGGAGCGTCGAACCGAGAAGTTCGGCCGATGTACGAACCTGCGCCAGCGCGAGACACCGACATCGAGGCCGGGGCGAGTCGTTCGCTTCCAGCACTGGTGACCGACGTTCGCCGATCCGTCTGGGCCCTCGAATCAGCTTGGGCCGGCTTGGACGCTCAGGGATGGGCGGGCTTCGGTCTTACCCGCGCCGGAAAGGTCCCGGTGACGGAATTCGCGTGGCGACGTTGGCGCGAGGTCGAGGTCCATCATGGTGATCTCGGCCTGGCGTTCGGGCCGGCGGATTGGTCACCCGACTACGTACGTTTCGACCTTCCCCGACGTCTGGCGGACTGGACCTCAGCTGGTCAAACGCTGCCTTCCGAAGTCGCCGCGGGGCAGCCATGGCAGCAGCTCGCCTGGCTGTTCGGAAGGGCCTCCGGCCTGGCGACCCCCCCGCCCGCCTGGGTCTAATCGACGCCAAAGGTCGATTCTGGTCATTTGGCCTGACATACTGACGCCATGCCCGACCTCTCGATATCTGGCGACATCGGTGCGAGCCCGGAAACAGGCTGGGGAGTGATCTCCGACGGGCCCCGAGTGGGCCAATGGTCCACCCAAAACAGAGGTGGCGAATGGATCAAGGGGGCCACGCACACAAAGGTCATGCAGCACCTCCGATGAGCGGGACGGATCCACAGGACCAACAGAGTAAGGCCCAACGGATCGTTGAGGCCGTTGTCGAATCGCACCTCGCGCTGTCGAACGCACCGCGAGGTGCTGCGGCCGCGGTCGATCCCCAGGGATCGATCATGGCATCGTGGGGCCTCGATGCCTCTCCGTTCACGGTATTTCGCATTGCCTCAATGACCAAGAGTTTTACCGCCGCCCTGGTCCTGATGTTGCGCGATCAGGGCATCCTCGTGCTCGACGCTCCGATCGCTTCGTTGGCCCCCGAACTTGGCCAGATCATCGGCCCGGGATGCGATCCTGCGGCGATCACTTTGCGTCGCCTGCTCACGATGAGTTCGGGTTTGGCAACCGACGATCCATGGGCCGATCGTCATCTCGACGCCACCGATGAAGACCTCGACGGCTGGGTGAACGCAGGACTCACGTTCGCCCATCCGACCGGCACGGAATTCGAATACTCGAACCTCGGGTATGCCCTGATCGGTCGGGTGGTACATCGCATGACCGGGCAACGACTGCAGACACTCGTGAGCGACCTGCTGCTCGCACCTTTGGCGATGTCCCACACGGTGTGGTCCGCCGAGGATCTTGCACCCGGAACCGATGTGGCGATCGGGATGCACCCGGTCGGCGAGGACCTCGTCGCCGAGCCACCGCTCGCCGACGGTGTCGTCGCCCCGATGGGAGGGCTCTGGTCGTGCACGTCCGATCTTTGCCGGTGGATTGCCGTCCTCTCCAGTGCCTTCAGCGATTCACCGCTGGATGCTCCGATTTCGCCGCAGTCCCGGCGAGAGATGCAACAACTCCATCGCTCCACGCCGCTGCGCCGGCTTGCGGCCAACGATGGTTCGATACGGATCGCCGAAGGGGGCTACGCGATGGGACTCACGACGTATGCCGACGATCGATGGGGACACATCGTGACCCATTCGGGAGGACTTCCCGGATACGGATCGAACATGCGTTGGGTTCCAGGCGGCCTCGGCGTGGTCGCACTGGCCAACATCACCTACGCACCGATGTGGCACGCCAGCGCCGCATTGCTTGATGCCCTCGGAGTAGCCGGCCTGGCCGGATCCGATCCGCAGGGCGTCCCCGCCGTCCTTAAGAATGCGGCCGATCGACTCGCCACGCTCCTTGGTGCATGGAGCGATGACACCGGGACATCGCTTTTTGCCGACAACGTGTTCGCCGATATTCCGGCATCGTTGCGTCAGGCCGAGGCGAACCGACGCCTTTCGCCCGGGGCGTCCGGAAATGTGAGGGTGGTGTCGATCGACGCGCACGGCGCTGCGGGCGCAACAATGACCGTGATGGCGAACGACACGCTGCACCGCATTCGGTTCGAACTAGCGCCGATTGCCCCGATACAAATCCAAAAATACGACTGGCTCTAGGAGAGCGCCGAAGTTGTTAACCCGCCTCCATCATCCGACGCGCCGATGGGACCGGCATCGCCTGCTTCCGCGGGCACTTAGGCCACCGTTTTCGTCAACCCGGTAAATGTTGTCCCCTCGACGGTCAAAGAATCCTCTGCCTCGTTCTTGTAGCGGTTGAAGACCCCTATTGACACGTCGCTTTCGCCAAGAGAAGGCTGCCCGATGAACCGGGAGTTTACGAAGTCCAGTTTTTGTTTTGCCTTCGAGTCCAAGCCCCCCGGAAACTTCCACCAAATATCCAAACCGAAGAATGGTGCCTTGTCCTTTGTTCCGACTTTGCTGATTTGAAATTCAACATTGTCAAAAATCAGCTGCCCGGGATAGATGATTCGATTGGAAAAATCATCCGCCGCCCCAACAACGAACGTCGAGTCCTTGATCATCATCGACGAGTTTTCGTTTGTGATGTCCAGTCCGCTCCGCTTGGCGGCGAGCCCAGAAATACTCACCGTGGATCCGTCGTAAACCGCCGCTTGAAACGTGCCGTCGAGTTCAACGTTGCGAATGTTGACCTCCACTTTGCGGGTCCCGTTTCCCCGTCCATCGACCTCAATGTCAATCCCCGTCGATGTTGTTTCGCCGGTAGTGCGCAATCCGTCAACGTCGAGTTTGCTATTTCCGCCGGTAAGAACAATGGCACCCCGGAATACATCGGCGGCAGACAGATTGCGGACGGTCATGTCAACGTTGTCGTACACGCTCACGCCATCGGCGACGGCGTTTCGAACCTCACAATCAATCACCCGAACCACGAGGCGACCCGTGCGCGACGGCGCCGCATTAAAGAACATGAGATGCGCCTGCTCGAGTTCGTACCCGCGAAACGGGCCTTGAGACTGAGCGGAGCCGTCAAAGGTAATTCCTTCGACAACTAGGGGGGACGAGTCGTGGTCGGCGGAGTAGAGGTCGTTTTCGGTCGTGAAGGTGCGGGTCCACTTCCCCTGACTCGCTGGTCGAACAACCACGGCTCCGTAGCCCGACACGGTCACCCCCGGGTAGAGCTGTACCGAGCTGACGAGGTAG
>JAYVSS010000363.1:0-9027 GCA_043775075.1 Acidimicrobiia bacterium | reverse complement strand
CAGGAAAACGTCGACTTCTTCGATCTCGGGCTCGTGGTGGTCGACGAGCAGCATCGCTTTGGCGTAGAGCAGCGTGACGCGTTGCGAGCCAAGGGACAGCAGCCGCCCCATGTCTTGGTGATGACGGCAACGCCGATTCCCCGCACGGCGGCGATGACCGTCTACGGCGACCTCGACACCACGATCCTCGACGAACTCCCGCCCGGGCGCACGCCGATCGTGACGCAGTGGTGTCGGACGGAAATGGAAGCGTCGGGAGGGTATGGGCACATACGAGAGGAGATCGCCGCCGGTCGACAGGCGTATGTGGTGTGCCCATTGGTTGAAGGATCAGAGAAGATCCAGGCTCGCTCGGCGACGGAGACGTTTGAAGACTTGAGTGGTGGCGAGCTGCACGGTCTGCGGCTCGGATTGCTTCACGGTCAACTTCCGTCAACCGAGAAGGAGGCGATCATGAGCGCGTTTCGTCGATGCGAAATCGACGTGTTAATTGCCACCACGGTCATCGAGGTCGGCGTCGACGTCCCGAACGCTACGATCATGTGCATCCTCGATGCCGATCGCTTTGGGATCGCCCAGCTCCATCAGTTGCGGGGCCGGGTCGGGCGAGGCGCCGCCAAGTCGTTCTGCTACTTGTTGGCTGAACCGAAGACGCCAGACGGAGAAGCGCGGCTCGAAGCGATCGAGCGATCGACCGACGGGTTCGAACTAGCCGAAGTTGATCTCGAGCTACGGGGCGAAGGGGCCATTCTCGGCACCCGACAAAAAGGTCGAAGCGATCTCAAGCTGGCGTCGCTGCGCAAAGACAAAGAGCTTGTGGTGCTCGCTCGCGAGACGGCGATTGCGATTGTCGGTGCTGATCCGGAGTTGGCCAACAGCCCGGAGTTGAAAGATGAAATCGCGCTCTTCGTGGATCCGGAAGAGGCAGAGTTCCTGTTCAAGAGCTAGCTGCATAGTGGCTGGCTCCACGATACCGGGTGCCTCGGCCCGCAGAAGTAACGGCTTGGCCACCCAAATCGCTGGCCACGAAATATTGCCTTGCCACCCTCTTCAATTCGTCGGTTGAAGAGGGCTTCAGGTCTGATCGTCACCTGCCGAAGACGACGTTGTGCCCAACGCCGTCGCCGCGAATTCATTGGTCCCCGTTGCCCTTATCGGTGTGGGTGCAACAGGCCGCTGCTACGCCGATGCGCTGGCGGTCAGCAAGCAGTTCGAGCTCGTTGCCGCCGTCGACCCCTCGGTTGACCGGGCTCGAGCGGTTGTCCTCGGTCGGGTGTTCCGTTCGGTGCACGATCTGCTCGACCGCGTCGACGATCTCGGCTTGCGCGCCGCAATAGTCTGTGCACCTACGACTTCGCATGTGTCGGTCGTGACGGCGTTACTCGAACGCAACATCGGCATCCTGTGTCATCCTCCGCTGGCTCCGAGCCGGCCGTCGACTCGGATGATTCTGGATTGCGCTCGACGAACGAAGTCGGCGCTCGTCGTCGCCTCAGATCATCGGCGCGCGTATGAAGTGGAAACGGCGGCGAACATGCTCGCAAGTGGTGCCGTGGGAGGCGTCCGGCTCGTCCGCGTGCATCTGCGTACCCAGGATGCGGCCGAGACCGGCATACTTCGTGAACTCGGGACGGTGGCCCTCGATCTCGTTCGGATGCTCGTTGGTCCGATACGACATGTGACCGCCGAAGCGGCCGATGTTTCCGACGCCCGGACGACCACGTCGCAGTTCCTGGTTCGGACCGACGATGACGTTTCGGTCAGCGTGATGCTCTCCGCTGACTGCTCCCTTGCTCCGGGGTGGGATGTCCTGGCCGAGGGGTCACAAGGCGCCCTACGCCTTGATGCTGAGGGTCTGAGCCGACACGCTGGCGTCGGCTGGGAGAAGGTTTACGGGAAAACCCCGGTCGCCGAGCTGCGGTCCCGTCATCTGGAGCACTTTGCTGAAACGCTTCGCTCGGGTCAGGGCTGCTCGCCGTCTAACGAGGTCGAGGCCCTCGCCGCGGTCGCTGTCCTGGAAGCCGCCCGTCGGTCGGTCGAGATTGGCGGCTGGGCCCGGGTGATCGACGAACGCGTCTCGACCGGTACGTAGGTAGGTGGCGCTCCGGCGGGTCAGACTGGGCCCATGCCTTCCGTCCCGACATCGGACCCGAACGATTCGCGCACGTGGCCACGGTGGATGACCCTTTCCGTGCTGCTCACCGGGGTGGTCTGCCTGGTTATTACCGTCGTCCTGGTGGTTGGCCCGTAGTTCGCCCGTAGTTCGCCCGTAGCCCGCTGGAGCGGGCCCTGGGCTACCAGTCCGGGTCTTCGGTGTCCTCGGCGCCGGGCACGACGAGATCCCACCGGTCTCGGCAGTCCTCACATCGGTACGTCGCCACATCGCCCGGCAGCAACGGTTGTTCCTCGGTCACGATGGTGAGGAGGTGGGCCCGACCGCCGCAGTCGATACACGTGATGATTTCGGGCACCAGCTCATCGAGCTCATCGAGCTCATCGTCATTCATCGCGCTGGTCTCCATTAGAAACGCCGTCCCACATCGCCTTGGTGATGGCGAGGAACAGGCCCTTGGCTTCGACGCATACCGTGCCGTCGGCCGTGCGCAACTCGGCGCGCACGTGGTACCGGGTTGACCCACCTCGTTCGTCGGCTCGCCACGCCTCAACCGTGAGCGGCTGCCCGTCGATCGCCACGGATCGTCGATACCTGAGTTCCAACGTGGCCGTGAGACAGCGCCGTTCGTGCAACACGAGCCCGACCGACGCCATCGTTTCGTCGAGCGCAGTGGCCGCCAGTCCCCCGTGGAGGAAGCCAGGCATGCCGCGGTGGTGGGGTTGCGGAACGAAGGTTGCCACGCACGTCGGCCGACCATTTCGCTCGCTCGCGGCCCACGAAAACGCCAGATCGTGCGCCGCTTTCGGTTCGTCGTCAGCAGGAGTCATCTCCATCAGCCCACAGACGGTACCGGCTCCTTTGCTGTTGCCTCTACGTTCCGCCACTTCTTGCGTCCAAGTCGATCAACCTCCCGAATCCGCCTTCGCGTCCAAGTCCACCGATTTGCGCGTCCAAGTAGCCGATTTAGCCGTTGATTTTGGGCGGAAATGTGCCGATTTGGACGGGCGAATCCGCCGACTTGGGCGCGACGACAAAACCGGCGGCTCAGGCCCCGGATTTTCGGAGATTCCCGAGCGGAGGACCGTCTCGGCGACGACTACGGGGTACGGTGCCCCGATGAGAATTGTGGCTGGAACTGCGCGGGGCCGTCGGATTGAGGCCCCGGAGGGACGAACGACCCGGCCGACGCTTGATCGGGTGCGCCAAGCCATCTTCAACGCCCTGGACGCCCGCGAACTGGTGCGCGGTGCCGTGGTTCTCGACCTCTTCGGTGGCTCGGGCGCGCTGGCCTTTGAGGCATTGTCTCGCGGGGCGACCGCGGCCACCATCGTGGAGCAGGACCGGTCGGCGATCCAGTTCGTGCACAGCAACACCGCAGCGCTCGGCTTTGCCAGTCAGGTCAAGGTGGTTCGCAGCGATGTGACCCGCTGGCTCGATGGAGGTGGCGCGAAGGCTTTGCAACCAACGCTCGTGCTGGCCGACCCGCCCTATGAATGGAACCAGTGGCCCGCCCTGCTCGCCGCGCTACCGGCGTCGGTGTCCTGCGTCGTGGTGGAGACCGGTTTTGCCTTCGCCGCCCAGCCCGGCTGGGATCTTTTGCGAGCGCAGCGTTACGGTGGAACGGTGGTCACCATGCTCGCCCCGGCCCTCGACGAGGCCATCGCCCCCGAACTATCCGAAACCGGCACCGATGAGGTTGCGGGGTGAGGAAATGCCTTGTCCCCGGCTCGTTTGATCCCATTCATAACGGCCATATGGACGTCATCGAGCGGGCGTCGTCGCTCTTTGACACGGTCTTGGTGGCAGCCATCCGCAATCCCCAGAAATCCGAAGCCATGTTCAGCCTGGAGGAGCGCAAGGACATGATTCTGGAGTCCACCGCCCATCTCCCGAATATTGAGATCGGCTTCTTCTCCGGTCTTCTGGTGAACTTTGCCGCCGAGCACGACTGCTCCGCCATCGTCAAGGGACTACGAGCCGTCACCGACTTCGATTCGGAATTGCAGATGGCCCAGATGAATGAGCGCCTGTCGGGGATCGTCACCGTGTTCCTACCGACGGTCTCCCGGCATTCTTTCATCGCGTCCCGCCTTCTGCGTGAAGTCGCCCGGTATGGTGGAGATGTCTCGACGATGGTGCCGGAAGCGGCCAACCGTCGTTTGGTCGAACGAGCCCGCAGCGCCGAGTAGGTCCAGAAAGTCCCAGTCTCCACTTCCCCCCGAGGAGCCCCGAGGTCAGTGAGTCCGCAAGCATGAGTGTGATTGACGACGATCCGGTTTTCGAAACTGCCGACGAACACGAATCGGTGGCGTTGATTCGTCGAGCGATCGACGTGATCAACTCCGCCAAGCCGATGTTCGCGTCGTCGTCCGTGCGTATCGAGCCCGCCGAGGTGCTCGATTTGCTTGAGGCCGCGGTGGCTCAATTGCCCGATGAGTTGCGTCAGGCGCGCTGGTTGTTGAAGGAGCGTAAGGAGTTCCTGGACAAGGTGGAGCGGGAGGGCGAAGAGATCCTCGACGAAGCCCGCAATCGGGCCGAGACGCTCGTCTCCCGCCAGGAAATTGTGCGGGTGGCCAAGACCCGGGCGCAAAAGCTCAACGACGAGGCCGAGGCCGACTCCCGCAAGAAGAAACGGGAGACCGAAGACTGGTGTGATCAGCACCTTGCACGTTTCGAAATTGTCCTTGATCGCACGGCCAAGACGGTGAAGGCGGGGCGTGATCGCCTGCAAAAGGTGGCGGCTGAGAACACCGGTCCGGTCAGTGTCGGGGGGTTGAATTCGGCCCTCGCCGGGGGAGCGCTAGCTGAAGAGGACGCTGACGACACCGCGAGCAAATTCTTCGACCAAGACTCACGGTAGGCCAACCATCGTGGTTGCCCGCCGATCCACGGCGCCGTGTTCAGCCGCATCGGCTCCATCGACAAATTTCGCCCGCCGTCAAAAGCGCCGATGCTGACCAGTCAGTATGCTCACTAGCGCTCCGGGGACCAGCCAAGCCAATGGGTTGATTCCCTCGAGTTTGCCTCAGGCGCCTACCCGCCGGCCGGTTTTCGCGTGCTTACGCTCCGGCGGTTTCGTCCAAACCCTGCGCCATCGTGTTCCACGCCAGTACGGCGCACTTAATACGTACGGGGAACTTCACCACGCCGCGCAGCGCCGCGAGATCACCAAGTTTCACGTCGGTGAGATCGGCCACGGGCTCAGACACATCATCTTCGGCGTCCGCGGCCTCGATGCCCATCATCGACTTGAAGGCGGCGATCAGCCGGCGGGCCTCGTGGACGGGCTTCCCCTTGGCCGCCGCCGACATCATGGATGCCGACGCCTGACTAATGGAGCAGCCCTGTCCACCGATCTTCACGTCGGTCACGATCGCATCGGGTCCGGTGCCATCAACCACTAAGTACACAGAGATTTCGTCGCCGCAGGATGGATTCATCCCCTCGGTCCGGTGGGCGGGGGGAGTGGGGAGCTCGCCCTTGTTCCGCGGGTTCTTGTAGTGATCGATGATGATCTCGCGATAGAGATCTTCTAAGCCGGCCATAACTTCCCCAGTCTCCTATAGCCCGAACACATCGCTCGCCCCTTGGAGCGCGTCGGACAACGCATCAACATCGGCCTCATCGTTGTAGATGTAGAACGAGGCCCGGGCGGTGGCCCCTGCTCCCATTGCCCGCATGAGCGGCTTGGCGCAGTGATGGCCAGCCCGAATGCATACGTTGGATTCGTCGAGGATCTGGCTGAGGTCGTGAGGGTGAATTCCGCGGAAGGCAATCGACAACACGGCGCCACGCTGCTCCACGTTGTCCGGTCCGTGAATGGTGATGTCGCCTCCGAAACGCTCGTTGAGCGTGTCTAGCGCGTATCGGGTCAGAGACATTTCATGCTGACGAATATTGGCCAACCCGATGCTGTTCACGTAGTCGATCGCTGCACCGAGGCCGACGGCTTCGATGATCGGTGGCGTCCCCGCCTCAAACTTGTCCGGCAGGCGGGCGGGAGTGAAGCCGTCGAAACGAACGTCGGTAATCATGTTGCCGCCGCCCATGAACGGGGGCATGACGTCGAGAAGGGCTTCGCGCCCCCACAGGATGCCTATGCCGGTGGGGCCGCACATTTTGTGGGACGAGAACACCAAGAAGTCTGCTCCCAGTTCCTGTACCGACGTGGCGTTGTGAGGAACGTATTGACAGGCGTCCACCATCGCCACTGCACCGGCCGCATGCGCTGCATCCGTAAGCGTACGTATTGGGGTGATCGTGCCGAGCACATTTGACATTGCCGTGAACGACAGGACCTTGGCCCCGTCCAGCAGTGTGGTGAGGTTGGTCAAATCGAGCGTGCCATCGGCGCTCACCGGGATCCACCTAATGGCGAAGCCCTTCTCTGCCGCGAGTTGATGCCACGGCACAATGTTGGCGTGGTGCTCCATCTCGGTCAACACCACAACGTCGCCCGGGCCGAGGTTGGCGCCACCCCAAGATCGCACAAAAAGGTTCATACTTTCGGTGGCGTTCTTGGTGAAGATCACCTCGTTGGTACTATGCGCGCCTATGAAAGCGGCGACCTTGGCGCGAGCGCCTTCAAAGTGATCGGTGGCTGCAGCCGCCAGCTTGTACGACGACCGATTGATCGGTGCGTAGTCGTAGGACATAAACGACGACATCGCATCAATAACCGGCCGTGGCTTCAGCGACGAGTTCGCCGAGTCGAGGTAGACGATTCGTTGCCCATCAATCATTCGCTCGAACACGGGAAAGTCCCGCTTGACATCGGCGACGCACAACGTGGCTCTCGCCACGACAAGTCCCGGCGACTTCATCGGAGGGCCATTTCCCGCCAGGCGTCGTATCCGTCGGCTTCTAAGCGCACGGACAATTCCGGACCGCCGGTATCGACGATGCGCCCGTCGATGAGGATGTGCACGACATCGGGTTCGATGAGTTCCAGGAGGCGCTGGTAGTGGGTGATTAGCACCACACCGAGTTGTGGTCGAGCATTTCGCACCTCAAGGACACCCTTGGCGACGATGCGCAGGGCATCAATATCGAGTCCGGAATCGGTCTCATCGAGAATGGCCAGTTCTGGTTCGAGAATGGCCATCTGGAGAATCTCGTTGCGCTTCTTTTCGCCGCCAGAAAAACCCTCGTTGAGATAGCGGTTGGCGAACTCGGCGTCCATGCCCAGCCGAGCCATCCACTCCATGATGGAGAGGCGGAGCTCGAGGATCGACAGGTCCAGCCCCTTGCGGGCGGACAGGGCCTGACGGAGGAAGTTAACGATGGTGACGCCGGGAATTTCTTCCGGGTACTGGAACGCCAAGAACATGCCGGCCTTAGCCCGGGTATCGGTCGGCCATTCAGCGATGTCGTCGCCTTTGTACCGGACACGTCCGCCGGTCACGACGTATTCTTCATTGGCCATGAGGGCGTTGGCGAGGGTCGACTTTCCAGATCCGTTCGGCCCCATAACGGCGTGAATTTCGCCTGGCCGGACGGTGAGATTGACCCCGCGCAGGATCGGAATGATCTCCCCGCTGTCGTTCGGGGCAACGCCCACCTGCAGATTGTCGAGCTGAAGCAGGGGAGCGTCCACGACGATAAGGATAGTTTCTCCTACGCGGATAGGAGAAACCTACGGATCGCTGGCGTCGGCGGAACGGTCCGCCGGTTTGGGGCGGGGGCCGGGGAGACTGATTTGATGCAGGTGCGCCGGAGACGAATTCCCTCGCATGAACGAACAAAGGGGCAGCAGGTGTTGGGTTGGTTTGGTGCTGGCTGGGACCTGATGGCCTGGGCCTATCTCTTCGTTGCACTGATTGTGTCGATTTCGAGGCTGTTCGGTGGGCGCCCCCACCCGTTGTTCCAAGCCCTACAGGCGGGGTTCCCGGTATTCATGCTTGGAGGTGCTGGCGTGCTGGTCGGTGCCGTGGTGAGTCGCCGCTGGCTACAAGCGCTGGCCGCCCTCTTCCTCATCGGGTCGGCCTGGTTCGCCATATCTCCCGCTATCGGACGAGATGCGTTGCCGTACTGGACCGCCGACGGGATCGGTTTTCGAATTGCTTCGTCCAACCTTTATATTCGGAACCTCCGACCGGCTGATGCTGCGACCACCCTGCTCAACACCAACGCCGACATGATTTTTGTGTCCGAGCTCACGGCCGATTTTGTGAGCGCGGCCAAGGCCGCCGGGCTCGAGTCCCGGTATCCGTATCGGCTGCTCGATCCGTATTTGTCCACGAACGGGATTGCCCCCGACGCCGGCCTCGGGATCTACTCAAAGTTCGCGTTTGACGATGTGGCCCGTTTCGGCAATGCCCGAGCACCAATTGTTCGTATCAACCTTCCTGGTGGAGTTGTTTTCCGCGCGACGCCCGTGCACGTGAAGTCACCCACCGAGACCAGTCGTGTAGGTGCGTGGGCGGACGATCTGGCGCGCCTTGGACGTCTCGCAGAAAGCACCGATGAACCACTTCTCTTGGCCGGTGACTTCAATTCGTCAAGGTGGCAACCGGCCTTCGGGGCGTTGCTTCGGCGGGGGCTCACCGATGCTCACGAAGCGACAGGAAAGGGGCTCACCCGGTCGTGGCCGCGCCGCTTCCCCCTCCTGCGGATTGATCATGCGTTGATGACCCGTCAAATTGTTGCCCGATCCGTCACCGATATTGACGTACCGGGCAGCGACCATCGCGGGTTTGTTGCCGATCTGGTGATCGAGCGACCGGGCCCGGTTCGTTCAACGAAGCCGACTGCTGGCCCGACGCTCACGGTGACGAGGTCAACGAAGCGGCGATGACCTTCCTAGGGTGGAGGCATGAACGCTCCCGATTCGTCACTGGCCGCCAACGTCGCCTGGCGGCTGTCCGACATCACCGGCTCAGACGACGGTTCCTCGATACACCCACTGCTTG
>JAYVSS010000362.1:0-2429 GCA_043775075.1 Acidimicrobiia bacterium | reverse complement strand
CTTATCATCGGACGCGGTGAAGTACTCAAGCCATTCGTTTTGGACTTGCTCGATGAGCGACGGCGCAATCGGGTGGTTCACGATGACTGCGAACCCCGTCTCTTTGAGAGACCTGGCGAACTGCTCGTGCGCATCCGTGGCTTGGTAGTCGACTACAGCAACGTCCATAACCCAACGATACCTATGCCGGGCCACTGTCTCCGTGCAGGCCTATCCCGGGGACCAATGTGGACCGGCACGCCGGAGTGCTCCGGTTTACGTGAAAGCGGCCGGATGAAGCGGCCCGATCACGATCCTCACATTTCGTGCGGCGGCCGAAGAACACGAAGTGGTGCGTGCACTGGGGCATCCGTTCTTCGTGCCGGCGTGGTGGCCCGATATTGCTGGAGTGGTTCTCGACACTTTGACGGACTGGGCCGAGATCACCGAGCTAGTCACCGAGAGCTACCGTTTACTTGCCCCTAGAAGCTGCGCGATCTCCTGCGGTAACCGCCGGTTCGCTCCGCTTATTGGGCCACGTCGACGAGGTGATGGACGGGGTCGTGCAGAAGGTAGCGGGCGAAGGTGTCGATCGTGAATGCCGCGCCGTCGCTGCGGAATCCCGTTCTCTCCCACTGGTCGTCGGCGACGGACGCGAATGTTGCGCTCAATGATCGCTGGGCCCACAACAGCTCGTCGGTCACGATCGACGGATCCTGTGCTCCGTAATTCTCGGCCGCTGCCGTGTCGTCCGGATTCCAGTTTGGGAAACTCGGTCCGTCCTGGTCGAGCATCAGATTGAGGCGATAGTCGTAGAGACAAAACACGTCTCGGACGTGGCACGCGTATTCGAGGTCAGACCACCGGTCGGCGCGGCGCCTCGCAGAAACATCTGCGCGCAGAAGCACCTCCGTCCATCGAGCTGCGTTGTCGGCGAGACACGCGGCCACCGACTTGGCTGGTACCGACGCAGCGTCAAACCCGCATTCGTCGCACGGGCGCTGCAGGACCCACGTCCAGTCCTTGTCACCCGGAACAATTGCGTCGGAGGTTGAGCTCATGACCCATGAAGCTACGGCTTCGGACGGGGCGAAGACCAGCGAATTACCGGGGGTTTCCCAGGGCCCACTGGGCGTCGGCGGCCTCAACGATTCCCTCAACAATGCGCTTCGCTTCAGCGGGCGTGATGTCGAACATCGCGACGTTCGCCTCAAAGTCACCAGGCTCCTCCCAGCCTGCCGTCGTGGTGATTTCATTGCCGTCTACTGAAACCATATGTCCACGTACTGATACAGTCGACGACAGACGAGTTGTTGCAGGTGGACCAGCAACGCTTTCGCGCATACTCCGTCCCACCGTTGGCACCCGGTCAACAGTAAGCAGCACGAGTCGGCTTGTTTGCTATGGAGCTTTGAAGACCACTAATAGCCGGGGCCGGTCTTCGTTTCGTCGGCGGAGAAGTAACTACGCCTCGTCAATCCGAACGGTGGGGTCATGCTGAACTTCGAAGATCCGGCTTCTATCGTCACGCTCTGCGCCACTTGCAACAAGTCCTCGGGAGATCTCGATTTTGAGCTGCTCACCATGACCCCGTCCGAGTCGAAGGTTGTGCCCCTTGCTATCGACAATGACGGAGACTTTGCGCACGACCGTCGCCGAACGACGGATCGCCATCACGGCCCGGAGCGTTCACGGAAACCCCTACCCGATCGCTGGTATTTCCATATATGACCGTCTGTAGTTGAGCGTTGATTTCCGGCCACGATCCGCGCGGATTTACCTAAGAGATGTCGGCCGGAAGCCAACCGAACGTCAGCCGGGCATTCCCGGGTCTGGAGCAGTCGTCGTTGTCACCGCGGGGGCCCATGTGGGGGACGGATCGACCGGCGAGGTCGGAGACGGTGGTGGTACCGAAACCTGGCGGAACCGGTTCATGATCTGCGCGCGTACCTTCGCCCAGGAGGCGTCAGTTGTTGGTTCGAGACTGTCGAGTACACGCTGCGCCAACCCGCCAATGGGCGAGCTCACAACACCGTCCGGTACGCCCGCCGACGAGGCTCGAGCCGACTGGCACCAGACCGTTGCGGCATAGCCGTCGACATTCGTTGTCTTCACGCCTCGACCTTGCTTAAACCTGCATCCGAGTTTGTCACCGGGCTATTGGTAAACGTTGGCCGGGCAGCACTTCGCATTCCGACACGACCCGCAACATCCGCCATGGGAACGATCATGTCCTAAAGGACGAGCGAGTCGGTCGATCGGTTCCGTCGGCGCTCCGAATTCGTCGAAAGGAACCCGTGTCGGACTACGACTTCGGTTTGGCGATGCGGGCGAGGTACGCCGTCTGCTTCGCTTGGCCCTCCGGATCGCGAAGTCCCGCAACCAGCGTGTCGGCGTCCATCCACGATCGATCGAGGCCAACCATCTGCGAAGTCACGGCGTTTACGTGG
>JAYVSS010000361.1:0-14040 GCA_043775075.1 Acidimicrobiia bacterium | reverse complement strand
AATAGACCCCGGCCCTCCGTGTTGTATGAACTTCAAGCTCCGCCCTCTGACTTGAGGTGTTTATCTAACTGGATCGGCAAGGGCTTGACGGCAGTGTTGCTACCGGCCCGAAATCGTTGGAGCATGATTGACCAGATACTGGCGAAGTAGCGAGCCTGGTTTTCGTTGTTGGCGATTTGATGGAGCACAAGATGGCAGCCCTCTTCGTGGTCAAAGAACTCAAGATATGCGCGCAGAGCATTTCCGGGTAGCGGGACCTGGCCATCTTCAAAATCCCATGTCATAACAATGAGCGACGGCTCTACGACGTGGTCGTAGGTTCCGCGGACACGGCGTCCGTTTGCCATTTCTGCGCTGAAGCGACCGTCAACCAAAGTGACGGAAACGCCAGCCCAGCGACTGTAGAGCGCGGCATCGGTAAATGCGCGAAAGGCTTCGACGCGATGACACGGTGCCATGATCTCGACCGCCGCGACCGCCATCGTTCGTTTCGTCGCAGTGGATTCCGGGTCGCCGTGCGGCGACTGTCGGCGTTCGATCGCCGGTAGCAGTCGGCGTATGCCGGAGATGGCCGATTGGTCGGCTTTGTATCTGCGGAACGTGCCGTCCACACGCATCGAAACAAGTCCGGCGGCCCGCAACGTGGTGAGGTGCGCGGAGATGGTTGGCGCACGGAGATCGAACGAACGATTGATGTCGCCAACCGTCAGCTCCCGATCCCAAACCATCCAAAGGATTTCTCGTCGGACCGGAGAGCTGAGCGCGTCGATGACCCGCTGTGTATCCATTACGAAGTCCGTGCGCTAGCGACCACGCATGATATCCACACCCGGACCGGTGCAATCGTCGAGCGCTTTCCGGCGCCCAACCATGGATAAAATGAGCGACATCGCTGGACCCTTTACTTCGGGACCAACGCCAGCTGACCAATCGAGATCGTTTGCAACGAGGCAAAGACCGGTGCTGCGCTTCTTCCCCAACAACGGAGTTCCGGTCTTTCGGTACGCTTCAGCCACAACAAGCAGATGTTCCTTCGGATGGTTGCCTTGGGTGCCGCGTGCGCGGCGAATATCCTCGCCGTGCACCATGATCTCGCCGAGCGCGACGTAGGCCGGTCCGGGAGGCTTGCGCGTACTGCCGACGATGCCGTGAAAACGTTTGAGAACGTCAGCCGGCGAACCAGCTGCATAGTTGACGAGATCGCCCTCGACAACCTTGTTGAAGTTGAATCCGGACTTCATCAGTCCAAGGAAAAAATGCGCCGCCGTAATGTTCGCTGCAGCGATGAGGTGCCCAACGACTTGTTGTACATTCCATTTCTCGCACCAGGTTGGTGCCGACCACTCCGACGCGTCGAGCGTTTCTAGGTACGTGACAAGCGACGCTCTTTCAGCTTGGACCATGGACGTGAGATCGGCCATGTTGCTCAGCCCATCTCCAACGCTTCGTAGACATCGACGAATCCACCGCTCGACAGAATCGGACACCCCTTCGCCAATGCCGATGCGGCGGCTAGATCGTCAGCGGTAAGAATCGAGTATCCCGTGAGCCCGGCAGCCGCTCCGTCGGTCACGGAAGCATCGGAGGCAAGACTGCAAGATGCACCGAACGGGTTCCCTCCGTCGACAACTGCCGCACCGAGTGAGCCGAACCAATTCGTCCAGGCGGTCATGACCTTCTCGCCCTCCTCAGGGCTCTCTGGCATTCCGCCGCCCCGATAGGCCAAAACGTACTTGCTCATAGGATTCTCCCTTTGATATTTCGATGGAGACCTAATTAGATCACGATCGAATATTCGCCACAAGTCGAACGCCTGACATATCGAGTGGCCGGGTCCGGTTGAGGCCACCGAGTTCACCGTCCCCAACAACTCGATCCCCACGGCGGTGTGTCGGTTGGCGCGAGGGGGCCGGGCCGATCGATTGGCGTTGCCGGTTGCGCCATCAAACGAAGGTAGTTGATCCTTCACGAAGCCCTTCGCTCGCTGGAAGCGCGGGGGCAGGTCCCGAAATCTAACGACCGGAAAGTCGTCGTCCTCCTCCAACACTCGAATAGCCCGCGTTTCCCAAGCCCGAAGGTGACGCCATGGGGCGAGGTGGAACGTTCGCTACCGATGGAAGCCTCAGGTTGGAACATCGCGAGGAGAGACTGTTTGTGTCGACGGGGGGACTTGAACTCCGGAAATACGTGTGCTTACTAGTGCTGTGGAGAACTCGTTTGTGCTGCTCAGAGGGTACGTTTGCCAGTACAAGTGCTTACGTTCGCGTGTCTGATACCCGCTTGTTTCGGGCCGTTCGCGGACAATGTGATGACAAATTGCTGACAAACGACACAAGCCTTTGGATATGCGCGCTTACGACGCGGTTGCGCCCTCGTGGGCGGCTCGATCCGGTCCCGAGGCCACTCTGCGGCGACCGCCCCTACTCGTGTTGCCGGCAGCGATGCCGAGGACCGTCAATAGATTCTCAAGGTGGCTCACATCACACGCGTACCGCGACAGTACGGTTATGACGCGATCGAAGACTCTAACGATCACTCGCCGCCTTTTTGCGCAGGCGTTGATGGCATAATGCATGATCGATGGATCGACCCGTGAGTTACGCAGCAGACGACGGTCGCTGAGGGCGAACAAGGTCACAGCGCGAGCAGCTTTTCGATGAATCGCTGAGCCTTCCCTTCATCGATTTGGAATCGCGGGGACTCGATCAGACTTCCCACTGTTCGGCCTTCGAACTGTGAGACACCCCGAGAATTTCGTCCGGCCCAATGCCGTACAACCACCGTCGCAGAGAGCAAGTCCTCCTGGAAGACTGATACCAGGACCGTTCTCAATGGCCGACCTATCTCCACGCCGACGAAATAGAAGAGAAACACAGATCGAGTACCGGCTAGGAACTCCAGCATCTTGTCGATGTTGTATGCCTTTGGATTGGAACTCAAGATCATAATCTTGGTTTTTACATCCGTTTCAGTTACGAACGTAGGGAACTCACGAGAATAGTCTCCGAGAGAGTTCGAAGTCTCCAGAGTGGGATTCAAGCCGCTCTTCAAAGACAAAATGATATCCCTTCGCATTCGGTCGTCCTCGCCGGCTATCAAGTACTCGATGATACGACCGCGAATATTAACGTTCTCGATCAACGCCGCCAACAAGATCTCGTTCGAGAACTGAGCTACTCGTTCGTTGAGGTCGCGGGCAAGAAGGCCCGCTTCCTCCGAAGTCGCGAAGCTGTTTCCACGCCGTGGCGCGTCGAGGATCACCTCAACTTGCTCAGGAGTCGGAACGAACCGCTTGCCCGTAGGTGCGATGTTGTTCGTGGCTTCCACAAGCCGAGCGAGATTGACGTCGAAATCCACTCCAGCGTGAATATCAAAAAGTCGATCGAAGTTTTCCGGGATGTTCGCAAGACCCTCAAAGTCGCGCATAATGTCAGACCCGTTGAAACTTCCTTTAATATTGTTACTGCGAAGTTCCTGTGAGCTATGGCTGATTTTGCGCAGGAACGTCGTGTTTGCTAAGAACAACACGTTTCGTTTCGGCGACACGACGCAAACCAGAAATGGACGGTCATCCACTTTCTGCAAGTTGGACAGCGAAAGTACCGTGTTACTAAAACTCGCTGAACGGGACGCGCTAAACCGGATAGCGAACTCTTTGCAGTAGTAAACTGATCGATCAAGTGTGAGAGAGAACTTCTCCTGCACTATGGAGGCGAGTTTCGACTTGTCACCTAGCCCGTCCTGCGCAGCCACTAAAGAAACGAGTTGCTCGACCAGCTCATACATCGAACAAGCTATCCGAAGCTACTCGGTTCCGGTCTAGAATGGGCTTCCCTTTCTTCTGATCCGCCAGACTATTTCGATCCCAAAAGCACCCATCGAAGTAGCCTTGGATAGTGCCATCGAGCTCCGCTAGTGCAAGTCGCTTGACGGCCATTTCACAGTACTCCGGCTCTCGTTCCACGCCCGAAAACTTCCGCTTAAGCTTCTTCGCCACGACACACGCCGTTCCTGAACCAAAGAACGGATCGAAGACCAAGTCGCCTGGTTTCGAGCTTGCCAGAACAAGCTTCGCCATCAGCTTTTCGGGCTTCTGTGTCGGGTGGTCTGTATTTTCCGGCATAGACCAGAACGGAACAGAAAGGTCCGTCCAAAGGTTCGAAGGATTCGTCAGTCGGAATTGTCCGTCCGACGAATCCTCCCAATCTTTGGGAGCGCCCTCGTCGTCTCGGTAGGGTGCAAGCACTCTTCGCTTCAACTTCACAGCGTTGACGTCGAAGTAGAAGTCATTAGACATCGTGCAGAACCAAATATCTTCAGAGCAGTTCTTCCAGTTCTGGGCAGCGCCTCTACCCTTCTCTCGCTCCCAAGTGATGCGGTTGCGAATCTTAAAGTGACCCTCCAGGACCGACCGAACTGAGTTGGACGACTGCCAGTCGCTACAGACGTAGATGGTGGCGGTCGGTTTCAGGCACCTTTTCAGTCGCGATACCCATGACTCAAGCCACACCTCATAGTCCGCCGCATTCATGCGAGAGAACTTCTCAGCTCCGAATCGTTTATCCAAGTTGTACGGTGGGTCGACGATCGCCAGATCGATGAAGCTAGCTGGAAGCAAGTCGATACACTCAAAAAGATCCTGATGGATTAGACGGTCCTCGAGATCTTCAACGCACCCGGGCAGCGATAGCGAGATTGTCGCGTCGAGTAGAGCCACTCTCTCTTCGGGTCGGACGGTCAAAGTTCGATTCCTCGGCGCTCTTTCTTTCATTTGACAGACTCTCTCGCTAAAGCGTTGATATTCATCCTCGAATGAAGTTAGTTGCGAACTCGCGAGGCGCATCGGACTCGACGACGAGATTCGCAACCATCACGAAACCATAGTGACTTTCATGCCGTCGGCGAGGTCGCGTTGACGCGTTGCGAATGGTCGGTGGTGCGGGGGCGGCCCGCAGGGCTTGGCAGCCACATAGCACGGGGCGACGGGCGGGGTCAAGGGAGCCGCAGGCAGCGGAGCGGCCCTTGACGATGACCCGGCGGGTCGTGCCACTCATCGGCGCATCCCGCGGGATCGTTGGGGCGGGTCGATTTCGCGGCGGACGGCGTCGAGGTGTCGTTGGGTGTGCCAGTCTTCGTCGTGTTTGCCGAAGGCCCGTGACTCGCTGGTGATGCCGTTCTCGAACCGGAACCGTTCGATGACTCTCACGCCACCGGTCCACGAGTCGATCCGAGCATTATCTGGCTTCTTCCCGATCCGCTTCTCGACGTAGGTCGAGGGTGAGCCAACCTGCACGTCGACGCGGTGTCCAACGCGTCGTTCGATTTCAGCATCCAACGCGTCTCGTTGGGCAACGCCGTCCGGTCGCTGGCGAAGTGTCGATGCTCTTCGGTCTTCGCTCTGCCGGGCGCTGCGCAGGCTCGTGCTGGCGGCAGGCGAGCTTGTCGCCGGTCGTCATGATCCGTCGGTTCGAGTCGATGCCTCGTTCGTCTCGTCGGGCAAGAGCGTCACGTAGCGACCGCGGTGTTGCGAGTTCTCGGGCGTGCCGGGCCTTCTGTGCTCGAAGTACTCCTTCGAGGTGTTCGGCGTCGGCTGCACCGGTGCGGACGTCTCGGCTCCGATCGAGCGGGATCGATTCCACCCACGTGCACGCTTCCCGCCACTGCTCGACGAGCGCGCGGTCGTCGAGTGATGCGAGTGGGTTGATCTGCGCGCTTGCCAATTCCTGCGCCAGACTCGTCGATAGTGCAGCGAGGAGGAGTTCCTCATTCGTCCGTTCAAGACTGGGACCGTGGAGCGGCTCGATCTCCCGCGTCGGTTGACCGACCACGTAGAGGTGGTTGCCGAGTCGACCTCGGCTCATGGCGACGTAGCCCATCTCCCGGTAGAGGTCGTCGGTGCCGAGCACGAACGCCCGATCAGCGGTGACGCCTTGTGCTTTGTGGACGGTCATCGCGTTCCCGTGGGCCACGTGGCCGGCTTCGAGGTAGGTCGATGGAAGTTCGACGGCACGGTCGGTCATTCGTACGGTCATCGATCGGCGTCCGACGTTGATCGCCTGCACAACGCCGCGTTCGCCGTTGCGGACGTCGAGGCGACGGTTGTTCCGCAGGGTCATGACATGGTCGCCGGCTTGGAACGGCGCCGCTTCGACGACGAGCGTCGGGCCGGTGAGCCGTTCTTTCGTCGTAGCGCGAGCGAGTTGGTTGAGTGCTCGGACGTCTTCGCGTCGCGCGGCGAGCATGATCGGTTCTTCTCTTTCGCTGCGGGCGGTGGCCCACGCCTCGACGATGCGGGCACGCACGTCGGCGAGGGTCGCGAGTCGTTCGATGCGGCCGTGGCTCTCGAACGCTTCGAGGGCTTTCTCCACGGAACCGCTGCGGAACTGGTTCAACGCCGCCCGTTCCCACGGCTCGCGCTGTCGCCGGTTCTCCGTCAAGGTCAACACCAGCACATGTTTGGCGAGTCCGCCGAGCAATCCCCCGGCGTCGATCTCGGGAAGCTGACGGGGTCACCGACAAGGACGACTTTCGCATCGCGTGAGGCGGCATGTTCGACGAGTCGGGCGAGTTGGCGTGTGCCGACCATGCCGGCTTCGTCGATCACGAGAACGCTTTTGCGGGCGAGTGCTTTCCCGTCGTCGAGCTGACCGATCAGGCTGGTGATCGTCATCGACCGGATACCCGCGCCGTTCCGAAGTTCAGCCGCCGCTCGGGCGGCGACGGTCGCACCGAGAACCTTGATGTCGGCGGCGGACCACGCGGCTTGGGCGACACTGAGTGTGAAACCCTTGCCGGTGCCAGCGGGTGCAATCAACACCGACACACCATCGCCTCTCCCGACGAGCGCCCGGGCGACGTGTTCCTGCTCGACGGTGATCGTCGGACGGGCCGCGATCGCCGCGTCGATCGCCGAGGACGGAACTACTGCGATGTGGCGCCCGACCCGTCTGGTTGCTGCGTCCAGGACGGACTTTTCGCAAGCAAGAAGCTCCTGGGTAGTCCACCGCTCCCCGGCAAGCGCGACGACTGATGGTTCGTTGGCGATCGTCTGCGCACTGAAGAACTGGACTTCGGAGAGGGTTGCTCCTTGCGGGTGCGCTTCGCACCAGGCCCGGAGTAGGTCCCGCCGGTCGAATGAAGACGCGTGCCCGGTGAGACCGTCCGGTCCCAGCATGCGAGCTACCGCCGAGGTGCGTTGCGGCTCGCTGAGCCCCTCGGCCCGCACCCGGCCAAGCACGCCACGAAGACGTTCGATATCAAGGCCATTGGCCACAGCTCGGGTCCGCCACTCGGCTTGGATGGCGTCGAGGTCGGGCTGCTGCTCCTTCGCTCGTCGGGTTTGGAGGGTGGCAATCTGCGCCGCCTTGGCTGATGAAGCGCCAACGGCGTCGAGGTGTTCGAGGATCTCCGCCCGTCTCGTCGAGAAGGCGTCGATGGCACGACGCGAGATGCCTTCGATCGGGGCCACGCCGTTGGTGACGGGTCCGAACTCGACGCCAAGCGTGCGGGTGAGCTGGTCACGTAGGACCGCTTGGTAGATGTAGCCGGCGGTCTTGGCGTGCGCGTACAGATGGCGAGCGTCGAGCGTCGACCAACGCCCGTCATCGCCCTTGACCATGTTCGGCACGAGGACGTGGTCGTGGAGATGGGGATCGTCGTTGCGGTTGCGGTAGTGACGGAACGACGCGGCGACGAGCCCGGTTCCCCGGATCGTCTCGACACCGTTGTGACCTCGCCTCGTGTGAACGGCCGCTTCTTCGAGATAGCGGATCGATGAGGCCACCGCAGCGCCGTGCGCGGCCTCGACCGCAGCAGCAACCTCGGTGCTGGCGAAGGCGTGGAGGAGCGAGACGGACTTGTCGGCCTTGAACGTGAGGTCGAAAGCGATCACGGTGCGGTTCGACGAGTTCAACACCGCCAAGCCCGTGGTCGGGTCGAGTCCGGCGAACACGGCCCGCAAGACGTCGGGCTGGATCTCGCCGCTCAAGCCAAGGAGTCGTTCCGACGAGCCGATCCACTGGCCCGGTGAAGCTATGCCTACGTAGTAGTCCTCGATACCGGCGGCGATGCCGAGGTAGTAGTCCTCGGCCCCGGCGGCGAGCTTGCCGATGCCGAGCATCACCGGCTCCGGTGTTCTGCGACAGCGGGCACGACTGCGGTCGTCACGAGTAGGCGGTGAGCCGGGATCGGTGTTGTGCGACTGGCGGCTGCAACCTTTCCGCCGTGCAGCAATAGGTTGCTGCCGACGGCGCAGCATCGCTGATGCAAGTCTGTGTCTTTGAATCGGACTGGTGGTCGCGAAGTCGAGGCGGGAATGGTTGCTGCCGTCGATATCAACCTCTGCGTGATCGTTGGTTTCACGAGGATGTCGGTATGGCGACTATTCGACGAGTGACGATGTCGGATGCGCGTGGCCTTGCGGAGGTGCGGCTGCGTGGCTGGCAGGTTGGATACTCGGGCGTCGTCGACGATGGGTTCCTCGAGGCGATATCGATCGACGAGAACGAGGTTCGATGGCGATCGATCATCGAAGGACAAGTCGAACTGCAACAGACGATGGTGGCCGTGGTCGACGACCGGGTGGTTGGGTTCGCGTCGATCGGTCCCTACCGTTCGGAGACCGGTGACGACAAGACGATGGAGACGACCGTGCTGGCCGAGCCGGGAACGGTCGGTGAGCTGTACGGGTTCTACGTGCATCCGGACTCCTGGGGAACGGGTGTGGCGAACGAGTTGCACGACGCCGCTTTGGAGGCTCTTCACAGCGCCGGCTGGGTAACGCTCAAGCTGTCGGTCTTGGAGGGCAACGCACGCGCCCGGCATTTCTACGAACGCCACGCTTGGATCGCCGACGGGGAACGTCAGGAACTGCCGTTCGTTGGCCGACCGACGGAGATCCGCTACCAGCGTGCCGCCGGGACTTGAGCCGGATGACCGAGGCTCAGCCGAGCATCGAGAGTTGTTCCGTCGACGCGCCCGTGCGACGCGAGGGACGAACCGGGTCATGCACGACGGCCCGCTCCGCGGTCACGAGTTCGATGCGCAGCGTCGTGAGGTCGACGAGGTAGCGGACCGAGACGAACCGTCCGCTGTCGTCGTGGCGTTCCGGTTCGACGGAGAATGCGTTGGCCTTGCGGAGCCGTTGGAGGGATCGCGCGACGGTGTCCTTCGACAGGCCGGTCCGCTGGGCGAGCGCTCGTACGTTGGCCCGGCTCACCGCCTGGCCCGGCACACCGAGGGTGGAGCCGAGCAGCAACTCCTCCAACACGACCCAGGCGTTCGCTCCGACTCGGCGGCGCAGTTCAACGCTGCGAGCCTCCACGACCAGTCGTACCGTCGAGTTCGCAGCAGCGATGGCCATGTCAGCTGGCCTTCGGCTCGAGGAGCCGGACGATGGCCGTCTTGGGGACCCGTTTCGTTTTCGTGCCGAATTCGACGTTGGGTAGTCCTTCGGCGCCGCCTGTCAGCCGCCAGACGCGGGCCAGCTCGTAGGCCTGGCCCCGGCCGATGCGCAGAATCCGGGCTGCTTCCTCGATCGTGAGGAAATCTGGGAGATCATCAAGCGACACGTTCCGCTCCCTTGCGTCTTGTAAACAACTATGCGGAGATGTAGAGTACATAACAGTCACACTGCGTGCTAGCCGAACACGAGGAGTGACCTGTCCGATTGTTGAGACAGCCCTTGCCAAGGGCCCGAGCGGTAGCGAAGGTGTACGAATGCGACTTCGACGAGGCGAACGAGACCAGCCGGCGTTCACGCCCAATCAGGTCGTCGCTCAACGCATCGCTCTCGCCCGTCAGCTTCGAGGCTGGACCCAAGAAGAAGCAGCCGATCGCCTCGAGAAGTTCCTGGGCGCGAAGTGGTCGCCAGCGACGTTCTCGATTGTCGAACGCAGCGTCGCCGGCAAACGCATCCGCCAATTCACCGCCGACGAGCTCGTCGCACTCTCGCGAGCCTTCGACGTACCGATCGGCTGGTGGTTCACACCTTCATGGGGCGACTCGGTGGCCGTCGTGGTTACCCCGGACGCACCCGACGGACTGCCGTCGCAACTTATGGTCGACGTCGTCATGGGCGACATCGACGGCTTCGAGACGTGGGCCAACGAACTGCTGCTGTGGGCATCGAACCAACGCGTGATCGTCGAAACTGCAACCGGCAAAATCGTTCGACAGGACAGCGTCTCCCCACGAACGCAACCGTGGCTCGACGACTTCGCCCGGCTACGGGCCGAGATGGCCGTCGCCGGACAGTTCGGTGACCTCGACGCCGCCAAGGAAGGCCTCACCCGAGTACTCGGACTACTCGACGAACTCTCGACGCCCGCTCCCCCACCCGATGATCCTCCGGCCCCGAAGGCGAAAAAGCGATGAGCGCCACCGACGTTGGCAGCGGGTCGACGAAGAAGCGAGGCAACTCGAAGCCGAACGTGAAGCGTCGCGGTGATACGTACACGTACTACCTCTACGTCACAGATCATCTTGGACAGCGCAAGCAGCACTCCAAGGGTGGCTACAAGACCCAGCGTGAGGCGGAGGACGCCCGAGTGTCCGCGCTCGCCGCTTTGCAGACCGGCAGCTACGTGAAGGCCAAGAAGCAGACTGTGGCTGAGTTCCTGATGAAGGAGTGGCTGCCGTCGCGCAGGCCGCCGGTGCTGGAAGAGTCGACGTGGGTGTCGTATGACCGATACATCCGGCTGCACGTGCTGCCGTGGATCGGCGTGGTTCCGTTGCAACAGCTCTCACCCGTCGACCTGAACGGCCTGTACCGCCGACTGTTGGATTCCGACCGCAAACGACCGGGCCTTCCGAAGCGCCATCCAACCGAGCTACACACCCGCGCTCATGCTCTGCGCGCCGATGGTTTGACGTGCCAGCAGGTTGCCGAATCGCTACAGGCCGAGTTCCCGGCCGTCGCAGGCGACATGACCCGCTTCGCTGTCGCCGCGCTGCTTCGACGTGGTGCGCCGAAGAGTTATGCGAGCGATGCCCAGCCCGGCCTGTCCGCTCGCACGGTTCGGTACATCCACACGATCCTGCACGCCGCGCTCAAAGACGCGCTTCGCTGGAACCGTGTCGTGCGCAACGTCGCCGATGCGGCGACACCCCCATCGACGACGGCGGCAAAGGCTCCGCAGACCGAAGCTTGGACTGCCGACCCAGCTGCGATCGTTTCTCCAGTTGACGGCCGAGAGCCGCTATCTCCCGGTCTGGCTGTTCCTGGCGACGAGCGGGTGCCGTCGAGGCGAGGCGCTCGGCCTCCGATGGAGCGGCGTCGATCTCGATGCGGCCACGGCGGTGATTGGCCATCAGGTCACCGTGGTGGAGGGCCGCGTTGTGCTGAAGGAGCTACCCAAGACGAAGCGAGGCCACGTGATCCGCCTCGATACCGGAACTGTCGCGATGCTTCGAGCACATAGGAAGACGCAGAACGAAGAGCGCCTGCTCGTCGGCCCCGGCTTCGTCGGTCAAGGTCTGGTGTTTTGCCGCCCGGACGGTTCGCCGTACCATCCCGACCGTTTCAGCCTGGAGTTCAAGCGCAACCAGTCGTACTTCAACCGGGCACTCCGCTCCGACCCGCTACCCGAGCTGCCTGCACGGCCTCCGCCACACCTGGGCGACGCTGGCGCTGCGGGCAGGCATTGACATCAAGATCGTCAGCGAGCGCCTCAACCACTCCTCGACACACATCACGAGGGAGATCTACACCCACGTCACCCCGCCAATGCAGAGCGACGCCGCTGAGCGCGTTGCCAGCGGCTTTCTATAGCGAAGTGGCACACCAGACTCAAGGCGCCAACAACGACGGCGCTGTTTGATTCGGACCTACTTCGCCTTGGCCGGAATCAGAAGATCGCGATCTTCGATGTATTTCCGTCCGAGGGTAGTCACGTGGACCATCTTTGATGATGGGTGCCACAGGACCTGTCGTTTCAGGTCGAGGCGCTTGACGGCCTTCGACAGATTCCCCTTATCGGAATATCTCGTTTGCCGCTGGAGTTCGGTGATTGACAGTCCAGAAGCGTCCGAGCGGTAAAGAAAGACAAGAACTAAATCTCCGATCTGTAGATCCTTGGAACATACAGGCTGTCCATCGATCTCCTCGACAACCGGCACTTCGCGGGTAACAATACGGTTGATCAACATCATCGCTTCGGCCGGTGATTTTCCGCAAAAGACGCGGACAATCTCAGCGAGGACCCAATCCATTGTCGCTACAACGAACGTCGAGTCCTGGAGGTTCGCGTCGATACCATCAGCTAGGTGAGCAGAGTCACGCTTGTTTCTCATGCCATAGATCGAGAACACTGCTCGCGGAATGTGGAACCGCAAAGCGTCGTTAGCAGACGAGACGCTCTCGAATTGTTGAAGTCTTTGAGTGCTCAGCCCTGCAAGCTGGGATCCGATGGGCGTATATGTGCCGAACAACGAATGCTCCACGACTCGAAGTACGGCCTCTGCGAAACGGCCACCGCTTATCGAAGTCGGGCGATGATCCGCTAGCGAAAATCGTCGCTTGCCTTCGAGCCACTCCCCGACCAGGGAGGTTGAAAGCTCTCTTGGAACACCACCGATCGTTAGCGCCGCGACTAGACCTTCTTCCGTCACGAAGTCCCTTGATCCAGTTGAAGGACTCGTCCGACTGCCTTAGCGAACTCGGCGTGCCACCCACTCTTGGTGGAAAGGTGCTGCGAAGACCCATTGCCGAGAGCGCTAAAACCGGGAAGAGACTTCAAGTAGGTAGCCGCATTTGCTTGATCAAAACACCGCTTGCTCTTGAAGATCGGATAGATAGCGGCGAACGGCACCTTCGGTGTTTCGGTTCCGGCAAAATATGCTCCCGCCACTATCACGGCGATGGTTTGCATCTGCGACTTCTTCGTCGATCCCAGATCCTTAGAAGCGACCTTCAGTTCTAGGCTGCCATTCTCGACGTGGAAGATGTCACCGAGAGCCTCGACCGTGACGTTGGTTTCTTTGGCGACCCTTCGAAAGAAGTCTGCTTGAGTTCCGACATTCGGCAGGGCCGAACCTTCATCCGACGACGATGCCCTAGGCGGCGAACTACGCCGTACTTTCTTAGGCGTCGCCTGCTTACCCGACGCGTCCCTCGTTTTCACCTGAGCGGCGTCGGGTAGTTCTCGCGTGTCGCGCAACATCTCGACCGCAGTTGAAAACGCTACCGCCTGGAGTTCCTTGGGCACGCCCGAGATCTCCACAGCCTTCCATGCTTCTTTCAGCAGTTCGCCGACGTCCATCCCGAAATACTAACGGTGTGATTCGAGTGATGTGACGAATGTGAGCGGCCTCTGCTTCCAGCTGCACGGCCTCGGGTGCTGACAAATTGCTGACAAACGGTCAGTCGGCCGAGTTATCCACACCCTCCGCAAGTCCCTGACCTGCGGAAAAACCGCCCGACTTTGGTGTCGAAGGGGGGACTTGAACTCCGGAGATACGTGTACTTACTAGTGCTGTGGAAAACCCGTTGTGCTGCTCAGCGCCAGTATTTACCAGTACGTGCGCTTACGTTCGGAGGTCTGATACCCGCTCGTTTCGGGTCGTTCGCGGACAAAGTGTTGACAAATTGCTGACAAGCGACACAAGCAGTTGCTAGGTGCGCTTAGCAATCAACCAACGTCGAACTGCGCTCGAAAGCGACTGGCGAACTCCGGAACTCCGGCGTTGCCTAGGGTCGAAAGGAGTTCGCCGACTCGTCATCGCCGGGCGACGCTTCTCGCCTGCAATCCGTGTGACGGTCCACAGCATCTGCTCGGGCGATCCAGCAAGCTGCTCGCAGAAGTAGGCATCAGCGTCGAGCACTCGAATCGACATCTCCAACAGCGGCTCCGCCGGAAAATGCTTCAAGTTCCGCGTGAGCAGGACTGTGGCTCGGCCCACCTTCGCCGCCGCGATGTGCTTGCGATCGTCGCGGTCCGCGCTCGGCATGTCGTCTACCTCTGCGGCGTACGAGGCCGTTGGAATCTCGCCGTCTTCGAAGAACTCACGAATTGCGGCAACGATGGACGCCGCCGATTCGGC
>JAYVSS010000360.1:0-4959 GCA_043775075.1 Acidimicrobiia bacterium | reverse complement strand
AAAGGTCAACGTTTCTTGCGTCGATCGTCTTGGCGGCCAGCAAGCTGGCCGATCCATTTTGCTGTGTCTACTGGTCGGCTCGCCTATCGGCTCGCCTTCTAAGAGCGAGCGTTGGGCTCCAGCTTGAGCTGTTCGGCCAACGCCAGGAATGCTGCGGTATCGCTCTCGGTCCACTCGTCGGCGGGGCCGTAACGGTGGGCCTCCACCCGCCGGGCCAAATCGGGAAGTATCAGCGCGCTGGACCCCGAGAGCAACGCCGCCGCCCGTCGGGCAAAGGCTGTGTCGGTTTCGGTGGCCTCGGCTTTGATGCCACGGCGTTCGAGCCGGCGTCGGATGCGCTTCCACCGGGCCTCGACGCCATCTCGTGTCCGGATCCGACGCAGCAACCACAAGCCGGCGAGGGAAACGACTATGGCGCCGCTCGCTGTACCGACCGCGACCCCGCGTGAAGTCGACTGCGGCTCGACCGCTGGGGGCGAAGGAACCGTCGTGGGCCCGGCCGCAAGGGTGGGTAAGGCGGCCGGCGCGAGCGTCGTCGGGGTGTTCGCCGCGACCCCCGGATCAATACCCTCTGAGGCGTCCTGGTCGGCCACCCCCGTGTAGTCCTCGGCGCCCGGGATACCGCGGCCCGGGGTCGGCTCGAACGGCAACCAACCAACCCCATCGATGTAGGCCTCGGGCCAGGCGTGACTGTTCTTGCCGGTCACGGTGAACCGTCCGTCGGTCCCCAGCCGCCCCGGGGAAAAGCCCACGGCCACGCGAGCGGGGATCCCCAGACTGCGAGCCATCGCCGCAAACGATCCGGCAAACTGCTCGCAGTATCCGGCCCGGTCGGTGAGCACGAAACGTTCGAGGTCGTCCTGTTTGGACGGCGGCGGCACGTCTGTCGAATACTTGAACTGCGTACGAAAGAACTGTTGCAGCGCTTGCAGCGATCCAATCCTTGTACCGCCCGCATTCGCCACGATGGCCTGGGCGAGAGCTTTTACCGGTGGCGAAAAGTTCTTCGGGAGAGCGACGTCAGAGGCACTCCAACCGACGTCGATAAGGCGACCGGCAGTGCCGGCTTCGACCGTGGCCCGCACCGAGCGAACCACATAGCTGTCTCCCTGATGCGTCGGCGTGCTCAGCAACACTGAGTTGCCCTGGCGGTCGTAGCCGAGCGAAACGCTTTCGTTGGTCGTACGGGTGTCCAACGACTGAGCCTGGTACCCCATGGGCAGCCATGACGACTCCAGTTCGTCGATGAACACGCTCTGGACCACATCGGGTTCAGACGCGCCGATGGCCGGGGCAGCCAGATTGCTCGACCGGTCGATGTCTCGATACGACGCACTGGACGTCCATGTGGCACCGTTGAATTCCGTGAGGGTGGACAGCCGCCAATAGGTGCGCTCGGGTGATCCGGTCGCCGGGTCGGTGGACGAAGCGGTGAACATCACGGTGTTCGGGAGGTTGAGCAGCTGGCGCTTCAACGACACCATCGGGCTTGTGACCTTGGAGGGCAGACGGCGGACAGTGCCGGTGCGCCAATCAAAGAACGCTTCGCCGGTCACGATGCCGGTGCGCGGAATGAACACCGCGCTGGCCAACGCCGCCGCTCCGACGGCCAGCGCGATGCGCGCCAACTGCGGGGCGACGTGGGGCGCTCGCCCCTCGGTCCACGTCCGTCGACGCGACGTGGCCAGTGTGACGGCGCCGACGTGGAGCACGGCGGCCGAACAGAACAGGGTGGCCGGCCACACGCGGTTCCCGCTCGGGGCGACGATGGCGCCGACCAACACGAGCACGGCCGGAGGAACGAGGGCCTCGGTCGGCGACCGCAACGTGAACGCCAGTACATCAGCAAGCACGCTTACTATCCAGACGCCGGCAATTGCGGATAACGCAAAGCCCGGTCGGTCGATCACTGGGGTTTTGGTAACGGAGAGCTGTGACCAATCGAGACGTACAGCGTCGACGAGTTGGCGGAAGGGAAGGCGGTGAGGAAGAACAGAAACGACGAGGGTAGGAAACAGAAATCGGGCGGCGTACACGGCAGTGAGCGCCCCGCTCACGGCCGTGGCGACGAAGAACGGGAGACGAAGGAATCGTCCGATGGCCGCCATCAGACAGGTGGCGCAGGCGATGAGCAGGATTGGTTGTTGGAGTCGGTGATCGGCGAACAGGCGGGGCAGGGTGGCGGCCGCAGCGAGGACGACGAGGACGAGTGAGACGCTGACGAAATCGTCGCCCAGAATCCAGCGTGGCGATCGCCTGGAGGCCCGTTGATGGCCGTGGTCGGAGGGCCGCGGCGGAGTGAGCGTTCGCTGCGGTGTTTGTACCTGGGTCATCGCCGGATCCCCGCTGTGGTCGCGGCAACGGGCGCAGTCAGGTGGTGAGCGAGACATGCGCTTAGTGCGTCGCGCAGTGCATCGCGTGTCGGCGCACCGGGGCCCCACGCCAACGCATCGAGCGGGGCCACCCCGGCGCGTAGAACGAGTGGCGAAACGCCACCAATGCCGGAGCCGTCCGGCCGATCCCCGTCCGGGCGGTTCCACCCGTCCGAGAGCGGACCGGTGATCACCAGCTGCACCGTCGGACCGCTGGCATCCACACCGGACCGGGCCCGTTGGAGGTATGCGCCGCGCGCATGCGTCCCGCGGGTCGGTTGGCGTGCGACGCCTGCGAGATGGAGCAGCGTTTCCGTGACCGATGAGGTGACGGCCATACCGTCGTCGGTAAGGAGATGGGCTTCGAAGGGGCCGTCGATGGCTATGACAACACTGGCGGCGATCGACAGCGCGAGTTCAAGGCTGTTGTCGTGGGACCTCATTCTGGCGTCCACCAGCAGCCCCAGCGGCTTGATCTGCTCAGCCCGAACGAGGTCCGGTTCGCGGACCATGAGGGTGTTGCGGCGGGCGCTGGTGGCCCAATGCACTCGGCGAAGATCCTCACCCGGCACATGCGGGCGAAGATCGCGGAGCGAAAACGGATCGGCGGTGGCGTGGCGTGACCGCCCTCCGATCGGACGCAGCGACTGGAGGGCGCCGATGGCATCAGGTGAAAGGTCGACGATCGCCGGGGCCACGGACAACACACCACCGCGATCGAGGCGTCGGGTGAGCCAAAACAGGCCAAGAGGATCCAATCGCCTCCATTCGGCCGGGAGAAAACGCAACGTCCCCCGTTGACGAAGGGTCACTCGGTAATGCGCCGTCGTCGATTCCCCCGCCCGCAGCGGACGAACGGCGAGACGAACCGATCGCGCCCCCCGCCGGATGGCCAACTCATCGAGAGCAATTTCGACCAATTCAGCCGCCGGGGTGCGGCGGCGGGGCCGAAGGATGACATCAACGGGCACATCGTCGCCGACGAAGAAGACCTCGGGCGGCGGCGTTCCGATGACCCGTCGGAGGGCAATGACGGGAGTAGCGAGTGATTCGTAGACGGCGAGGATGAGGGTGCCGATCGCCGTGGCGACGCAAACGGCGGCCATCAACATCCCGGCAATCGCCGCTTCGGGAATTCCGAGAACGATGCCGCCAACGGTTGTGGCTGACCCGAATGTGAACATGCCGGTGCCCCGTTTGGTTATCCGGACAGACGACCAACGGCGCATAGCGAAGCCCTACGACGGGCGGGGTACGCCGATGGTTCGCACGATTTCGTCGAGCAGATCGGGGAGGGCGTTGGGTCCGGTCGACGTGGCGATCATGCGATGGGCGAGGGTCTCGGGAAGGACTCCGAGTATGTCGTCGGGGACAACGAACGTGCGTCCGGCCATGGCGGCGCGAGCTCTCGCAACGCGCTGGATGGACAGAGCGGCACGGGGTGACGCACCGAGGGCAATGGACGGATGCTGACGCGTGGCGTTCACGACCTCCAGAAGCCACAAACGCAGTTTGGTGGCCATATGGACACGGCGGGTTCGTTCAATAAGCGCAATGACTTCGGGAATCGTGGTCTTCGCCGCCAAACCCTGCAAGACCGTCTCGCCGCCATCGTGTTCCAACATCAGCAGTTCCGAAACCGGATCGGGATAGCCCAGGCTGACCCGGGCAAAGAAACGGTCCAGTTGGCTTTCGGGGAGACGATACGTCCCCTCGTGCTCCATCGGGTTTTGCGTGGCGAGGACGAGGAAAGGGCGGGGGAGGGCGTAGGTGCGCCCGTCGGCGGTTACCCGGCGCTCCTCCATGGCTTCGAGCAACGCCGCCTGGGTTTTGGCCGTGGCCCGATTGATTTCGTCGCCGAGCAGCACATTGGCGAACACCGGTCCGGGGCGAAAGGTCAGCTCGCCGGTCCGAGGGTCCCAGATGCTCGCGCCGGTGACGTCGGACGGCAAGAGGTCGGCGGTGAATTGCACGCGGCCGGTCGTGGCCCCCGACACCGCGGCGAGGGCCCGGGCGAGCATGGTTTTGCCCACGCCCGGAACGTCTTCGATGAGCACGTGGCCTTCGGACAGCAGGCAGGCGACCACGAGTTCCACGGTGTGGCGTTTGCCATGGAGCACCGTCTCCACGGCGTCGACGATCCGGGTGGTGATGTCTTGGGCCGCCTCAGCCGTCTGTTTCAGATCCGCCGTGGCGAGAAACGAGCGGTGCGCCGAGCTTTCGTCGGCGGTCGGGACCGAGGACAGAGCGGCCGTGCTGTGAGGAGGCGCCACATCTTCAACAGTACTGGTGGCCATGTGATTCGACGGTGAGAGCGTGGGCGGTTTCTCCGGGTGAGAACAGCGCGGTTGTCCCCGCGGCGTCTTGGTCCACTTTCGGGGCCTCCGGTAGGGTTTCCCGCATGGAAATGGTGTACTCCCCAGAGGCCGAAGTGTTCCGAACGACCGTCAAGTCGTTCCTGGTCGAGAACCTCCCGGAGGGCTTTGGCGGCATCGGGACGATGGAAGGTCTGGAGCTCGACGGGTTCGTCACCCAGTGGCGCAAAATCCTCTTCGAGCACGGGTATCTGGCGGCCACCTGGCCGAAG
>JAYVSS010000359.1:0-2429 GCA_043775075.1 Acidimicrobiia bacterium | reverse complement strand
CGACTGACCCGGAGGCCTTGGTGGTGGACTTCTTGGTGGCGGCTAGTGCTGGCGTGGCCACAAGGACCATCGCCGCAGTAGCAATCGCCGCAGACTTTGCGAATTTCATCAGGTGTTCCCCCAGGAGGTTTTTCGGTTGGGTGTTTGCCAGGACTGCAAACGCTTTCAGAGTAGCAAGCTTGCCATATCTATGTGTCCGTCGTCACCCGAAAAATGGCGGCGTCATGAACACGCTGTTTCCCGCCCGGTTGGGCGGCAGTACGGTCGCATTCTGTGACCGACCTCGAACTCGACGCCCTCGTAGACGCCCTCACCCTGGGGGAGCAGGTCTCGCTTCTGTCCGGAGTGGACAATTGGCACACCGTCGACCTGTCGGCCAAGGGCATTCCACCGATGCGAGTAACCGACGGCCCCACCGGGGCTCGCGGCACCACCTTCACCGGTCCGGCGTCGGTGAACATTCCCTGCGGCACGGCATTGGCGGCCACCTTCGATCCGTCTTTGATCGAACGGCTCGGGGCCTTGCTCGGCCGAGAAACGAGAGCGAAAGGAGCACGGGTGCTGCTCGCTCCCACCGTCAACCTCCATCGAACCCCGGTGGGTGGGCGCAACTTTGAATGCCAGAGCGAAGATCCATACCTAAGCTCACGTATCACCGTGGGCTACGTGAAGGGCGTACAGAGCGAGGGCGTGTCGGCGTGTGTGAAGCATTTCGTCGGCAACGACACCGAGTTCGAGAGAATGACGATCAATAGCGAGATCGATGAACGCACGCTGCGTGAGGTGTATCTCCAGCCGTTCGAAGCCGCCGTCGTCGAGGCCAACGCGCTGGCCGTCATGACGGCGTACAACCGGATCAACGGACCGTTCGCGGCCGACTCGCGCCAGCTCATCACCGACGTGTTGCGGGGAGAATGGGGCTTCAACGGCATCGTCATGAGCGACTGGTTTGGCTTGCACTCGACCGTCGAAGGCATGCAATCCGGGCTCGACCTGGAAATGCCGGGACCGACTCGCGATCGCGGTGCCAAGTTGGTGGCTGCAGTCGAGCGGGGCGACGTCTCAGCCGCCCTAGTACGAGCCGCCGCTCGGCGGATGATTTCCGTCATGGATCGCATCGGTGCGTTGGCCGACGGCGGCCCGGGGCCCGAAGTGACCCGCGATGAACCCGAGGATCGGGCTCTGGTGCGTGAGGCCGGCGCCGCGGGGATGGTGCTGCTGCGAAATGAGGATGGGGCGCTGCCTCTCGTGGCGTCATCGCTGAAACGCGTTGCGGTGATCGGCCCGAATGCGGCGAAGGGGCGGATCATGGGCGGTGGATCAGCCATGGTCAACCCCGTGCACGAGGTACATCCCCTTGGCGCTTTGCGGGACCGCTTGGGCTCGCTCGGCGTTGAGGTCGTGGATGCAGTTGGCTGTTCAATCCACCGGACCCTGCCCCGTCCACAACGTCGTTGGGTGTCTGGGTCAACAATTGACTATTGGGTCACAGCGACGGACATGTCCTCCGGTGTTTCTCCGTTCCGGAGTGAGGAGCTCCCCCGATTCAATCTCATCTGGCCTGAGGATCCGAGCGAGGGATTGGCTCGTGAGTCGTTCGCTTGCCGCGTTTCCACCACGTTCACTCCAGACATTTCTGGCGCGTGGACGTTTGGTCTCACCTCAGTTGGCCACGCGTGCCTCTTTGTCGACGGAGAGTTGGTCGTTGATGACGCGGCCGCGGCCCCCGGGGGTTCGTTCTTCGGAATCGGCAAGGCGCAACTCACCGCTGCGGTGGCCCTCGAAGCGGGGCGGTCGTATGCACTCAGCGTTGACTATGTGAACGAAGGCCTCGGCCAGATGCGTGGGCTGATCATCGGCGTTGACCAGCCGATTACTGGCGATACCGTGGCCGATGCGTGGCGATTGGCGGCCACGGCCGACGTGTCCATCGTGGTCGTCGGCACCAACGACGACTGGGAGGCCGAGGGTTATGACCGCGCCACGATCGACCTGCCGGGGCGCCAAGACGAACTCATACGCGAAATTGCCAAGGTAAGCGCGCGGACCATCGTGGTTGTAAACGCTGGCTCTCCCGTCTCAATGCCATGGATCAACGAAGTTGAAGCGGTGTTGTTTGTTTGGTTCCCCGGCCAGGAGTTCGGCGACGCCCTCGTCGATGTGCTTCTCGGCGATGTTGATCCCGGTGGTCGTTTACCGGTCACTCTGCCCCGCCGACTCGACGACAGTCCGGCGTTCGAATATTACCCGGGTCGCAACGGGATCGCTCGGTACATTGAGGGGCGCCTCATTGGGTATCGGTATTTCGACACCGTTGGGCGTGAGCCACTGTTTCCGTTCGGTCACGGCCTTTCGTATGCAGACATAGCAATCACGTCGGCATCGGTGTCAGCGCCGGCGCCGGTCAATTCTGGCGCACCTCCGGTGGT
>JAYVSS010000358.1:0-4007 GCA_043775075.1 Acidimicrobiia bacterium | reverse complement strand
GGCCCTCGCATGCCTCGTCAGCGGCACAGTGATGATGCGTCGCAACCGGCGCACCCGTTCACGCTCGGGCCGTTGACGACGCGACTCCAGGCGGGGCCCGACGGGAAACAGTCAACGTGCCTGCTGCGCCAGGCGCCAGTCGATCGGACTGGCGTCAACGGCGCGCAACGCGTCGTTCACCTGAGTAAACGGGCGACTGCCAAAAAAACCGTTGTGGGCCGATAGCGGCGACGGATGGGCCGACTCGACAATCACATGTCCGGCGCCGCCGCCCCCGCCCGCCGCGGCGATCAATGCCTTCTTCTTTCTCGCTGACGCGCCCCACAGAACAAACACCACCCGTTCGGCCTTGCTCGCCACTGCCTGGATCACGGCGTCGGTAAACGTCTCCCAACCGCGACCCTGATGCGAGTTGGCAGCATGGGCGCGCACCGTCATCGTGGTGTTGAGCATGAGCACACCTTGAAGCGCCCAAGCAGCCAAGTACCCGTGATCGGGGCGAGGGATACTGAGGTCGGATTCGAGCTCTTTATAGATATTGACGAGCGACGGCGGTACGGCGACGTCGGATCGCACGGAGAAACACAAGCCGTGCGCCTGGCCCGGCCCGTGATAGGGGTCCTGGCCGAGAATCACCACTCGAACGGACGCAAACGACGTGAGATGCAGCGCCGTGAATACCTCGTCCTTCGGCGGATACACGGGACCCTGCGCTCGTTCAGCGGCGACAAAGGCCTGCAGCTCAGGCCAATACGGCTTGGCCAGCTCAGCGACCAGAATCGGATTCCAGTCCGTCTTCACAGCAGTACGTGCGCTTACTTTGTGTTACTGGACGCCGCCCTCGACGCGCTTTTTGATCAGCTCGATCTTTGCCTCTGCATGGTTGGCGTCGTCGCCCTGTTCGCCGAGCAGAAGACGTCGATCGGCTTCGGCTTCGGCCGCCGCCCCAACCTCTGCTTTCGCCAAAGCGGCGTCGACCCCTTCGGACGATACGAATTTCGCCCATTCGACAAGCGCGCTTACCATATCGGCCTCGGGCACCACCGCCACGACCTTGCCCTTCACGAAGAGATGCCCGCGCTTGCGTCCCGCGGCGATCCCCACCTCCGCCGACGCCGCCTCACCCGGACCGTTCACCACACAGCCCATCACCGCAACCTGAATAGGAATGTTAAGCGCGCGTAGGGCATCCTGGGCGTCGTTGGCTACCTTGATCACGTCGATCTCGGCCCGTCCACACGAGGGACACGCAATGAGGTCAAGCGACTGACGTTCGCGCAGGCCGAGCGACTCCAACAGCTGACGCCCGGCGCGTGCCTCTTCCACGGGATCGGCAGTCAACGAATACCGAATGGTGTCGCCGATCCCTTCGGCCAACAGCGTCGCAATGCCGGCGGTGGCCTTCACCAGTCCACCGGGGAGCGGGCCGGCTTCGGTTACCCCGAGGTGCAACGGAAAGTTCACCGTGTCTGCGAGGAGCCGGTACGACTCGATCATCAACGCCGGATTCGATGCCTTCACACTGATCTTGATGTCTTCGAAGCCGACTTCTTCGAAATAGCCGAGCTCGCGTTTGGCCGATTCGACGAGGCCTTCAGGCGTCTGACCGTACTTGGCTTCAATGTCGGGATCGAGCGAACCGCCGTTTACGCCGATGCGAATCGGCACCCCGCGATCACGGGCCTCGGACGCCACAATCTTCACGTGATCGGCTTTGCGAATATTGCCTGGGTTCAAGCGCAGGCAGGCCACGCCAGCGTCGAGGGCGGCGAGTGCCAGCTTGTACTGGAAGTGAATGTCGGCCACGATCGGCACCGGCGAACGGGGCACGATCTGGGCCAACCCCTCGGCCGCCTCGATTTCGTTGCAGGTACATCGAACGATGTCGCAACCATTGGCGGCCAACGCGTAAATCTGGGCCAGCGTGGCTTCCACGTCCGCGGTCTTGGTGGTGGTCATCGATTGCACGCTGATGCGGGCGTCGCCACCAACAGCGACCTTGCCGACCTGAATTTGGCGAGTGAGGCGACGGGGATACGTTCGAAGCACGCCCTCCATCTTGTCGGTCCCGGCGGGCTTTGCGCGCCAGAAATGCCCACGAGCCCATCGTTTTGGGTGCGCACCCGTTGTTGGGTAGCCCAACCGCCAAATCTGACACCGCACCGAACCAGAAACGCTCAGCCACCCAGAAACGCGCAGCCACCCAGAAACGGCCGCCACCCAGAAACGGCCAGCCACCCAGAACGGGCTGGCGCGCCCGCTAGAAGAGACGAAGGGGTTTGGTGATGTCCAGGTAGAGCGAGGTGACGCCGACGAGGCCCATAATGGTCAGGACGACATAGGTAACGGGGAGCAGGCGGCGGAAGTCCACCCGATGGCGTCGGCCGCCGATGGAGCGCAGACGCTCGTAGACGGCGACCAGCACGTGCCCTCCGTCGAGCGGGAGCAGCGGCAGCATGTTGAACATGCCCACGAAGATGTTGATGATGGCAAACAACTCAATCGCCGTGCGGATGTTGTCCTTGCTGGCGTCGCCGATGAGGCGAGTGATTCCGACGGCCGACGACATACGGCCCTCGGACTCGGTTTGGGTCAGGGGTTTGTTGGTGGCGGCCTTGCCGAGCGTGGAGCCGTAGTTCTTCAGGCTGGTCGGCGTGAAGAACTTGAACAGCCCACCCCATGTTTCCGGCACCAGACGGGCCATGTACGACACCGATTTTCCGGCACCGTCGATCACGCCGACCTTTTGGCGAGTAATCGAGACGGCATTTTCGTTCCACTGGATTCCGATGCGCGGCGTTCCGTCGGTGTCGCGCACCGGAGTGACCGTGACGGTCTTCGCCGCCCCGTTGCGTTCGACGGTGATCGCCAGCGGACCGGCCCCCGCCGATCGAATGGCCCCCGCCACGTCGTCCCATCGACGCACGGTCTTGGCGCCGACCGCAGTGATCCGGTCACCGGCCACGATGCCCGCAGCGGCAGCTGGAGCCGCCCCGGTGCGCAACGCATCGACGTTTCCGACGATGGGTTCAGCCAGCTGCGTCGTGCGCCCCAAGCCGCTGAACAGCGTGATTAGGAGAACGAACGCCAGCACGAAATGGGCCATCGTTCCGGCCGACGCCAGCAGCACCTTGCGGGGAAATGTGGCCGCCCGGTACGTCTTCGGCTCGTCCGCCGGGTCAGCGATTGCCTCGAGGTTCGTCATACCGATGACCTTGACGTATCCGCCGAGCGGAAGGGCCTTGACCCCGAACTCGGTCCCGCCACGAGTGAACGAAAACAGCCGAGGACCAAATCCCAGGAAGAACTCGGTGGCCTTCATTCCGGTGGCGCGGGCGGCAACGAAGTGCCCGGCCTCATGGAACAAGATCATGAACGCCAACGCCGCGACCACGGCGAGGGTCCGGAGCTGGCCGATTGCTGCACACCAGGAAACCAGCGCGATCAGCGCCAGCGGTCCAACGGCGCGATGCAACACCCTTGGCGCGTCGGCGACCGGGGCCAACGGGGCCCCGGCGTTGCCCAAAGGGTCGAGGCTGGCGGGGTCGACTCGGAGCAGCGACCCGTCTTCATGCGACAGGTCAATCGTCGACGGGATAGACGAGGCAACGGGTGACGCAGGCGCGTCAGCGGACCCCTTGGCGTCGGACGAAGTGGGGGGGAAGGACTGGTCGGGGGACATGGTGCAGCTCGCTCTATTCGTGTCGTGTCGGGTGGATTCGTGGATTCGGTGGCACAGTGGGTAAAAACGGGGCGGAGTGAACGGAGTTCAGTTCGTCTGTTTACCGACGGGCTCGTTGTTTGACGAAGTTTGAAGCAACGATTCGGGCCCGCCTATCGGCGTCAATCACATCACTCACGGTCACAGGTATAGCAGATTCGACCACTGATAGTGAACATTCGATCACTATTGCAATGTCCCCCCAATTGAGTCGCCCGGCCAAGAAGGCTTCCACTGCGACCTCGTTGGCGGCGTTCAGCCAGGCCGGAGCAATCCCCCCGGCCCG
>JAYVSS010000357.1:0-5762 GCA_043775075.1 Acidimicrobiia bacterium | reverse complement strand
CGCGCGCAGAGCATTGAAGAGATACGCACGCGTATCACCACTCGCCTGGGTGATGTGGCGTCACTGGACCAGGACCGGATTCTTCGCGCCCTGCTCGGTCTCATCGAAGCCACCCTTCGCACCAACTGGTTTCAGCTTGACGTCGACGGGAATAGCCGGGCCGTCTTCGGAATCAAGCTTGCGCCCGAGGGCATCGTCGATGCACCGCTGCCCCGCCCGAAGTACGAGATCTATATGCATTCGCCGTTGGTGGAGGGAGTGCACCTTCGCATGGGTTCCGTGGCTCGCGGCGGCTTGCGATGGTCCGAACGTCCAGAAGACTTTCGTACCGAAGTGCTGGGGCTGATGAAAGCCCAGGCGGTGAAGAACGCCGTGATCGTGCCGGCCGGGGCCAAGGGCGGATTCATCGTGAAGCGAACGTTGGCCGAACGCCAAGCCATGCAGGACGAGATCGTCGCCTGCTACCGGCTATTCATCGGGACGCTGCTCGACCTCACGGACAACCTGTTCGGTGGCGTGGTCATTGCGCCACTTCGAACGGTCCGACATGACGGTGACGACCCCTACCTTGTCGTCGCCGCTGATAAGGGCACGGCCACGTTCTCCGACATCGCCAACTCCATCGCCATCGAGCGCGGCTTTTGGCTCGGCGATGCATTCGCCTCGGGCGGCTCGGTGGGCTACGACCACAAGGCCATGGCGATCACCGCCCGCGGCGCGTGGGAGTCCGTGAAGCACCATCTCCGACGCCTCGGTCGTCAGCCATCTGATCCCATTACGACGGTGGGCATCGGTGACATGAGCGGTGACGTGTTCGGCAACGGCATGTTGCTGTCTGAGCACATCGCATTGATCGGCGCCTTCGATCATCGCCACATCGTGATCGACCCCACGCCCGATGCGGAGCGTACATTCGCCGAACGTCAGCGACTCTTCGCTCTACCCCGTTCATCGTGGGACGACTTCGACCGCGCCGCCCTGTCGCCGGGTGGGGGAATTTGGCCGCGCACAGCAAAGTCCATCTTCCTCGGCCCGGACGCGTGCGCTGCACTCGGCGTCGATGGGCCGACTTCGTTCACCCCCACGGAGCTGATCAGTGTGATGCTGAAAGCACCGGTCGACCTGTTGTGGAATGGCGGCATCGGTACGTACGTGAAATCCAGTGCCGAGCCTCACAGTGCGGTTGGCGATCGGGCCAACGATGGCTTGCGGGTCGATGCCAGGGACCTCCGGTGTCGGATCGTCGGGGAAGGCGGCAACCTCGGCTTTACCCAACGGGCCCGCATCGAGTTCGCTCGCCGGGGCGGCCTCATCAATACCGATGCCATCGATAACTCCGCAGGCGTCGACACCAGTGACCACGAGGTCAACCTGAAGATCCTCCTCGATCAGGTGGTTCACGACGGTGGGTGCACGGTCAGTGAGCGCAATGCCCTCCTGGCGTCGATGACGAACGAGGTTGCTGTCCTGGTCCTCGCCGACAACATCGATCAGAACCAGGCACTGGTCAACGGCATCACGTTGGCCAGCGCCATGATCGACGTCCACGCCCGGTATCTCACCCACCTTGAGCGAGTGGCTCGCCTTGATCGACCGCTCGAAGCCCTTCCCGACACCGACGCGCTTCTTGAGCGCAAAGCTCAGGGCGCCGGACTCGTGGCTCCCGAACTCGCGGTGGTGATGGCGTATACGAAGCTGCATCTCACCGAACAACTTCTCGTGGAGGCGGAGACCTCGGACGAGGCCTTCGCCCCTGCACTCGAGTCCTATTTTCCGGGCGCGATTCGAGAGCGCTTCGCCACCAAAGTGGCCACCCACCCGCTGCGCGCAGAAATCACCGCAACTTCAGTCGTGAACGAAATGGTCAACCGGAACGGCGTGACCTTCGCCTTTCGCCTCGCCGAAGAGACCCAGGCTTCCGTGACCGATATTGCACGCGCGCATATTACTGCGACGCAGCTCTTCCGGACGGACCACGTCTGGCAGAAGATCTGCGCGCTTGGCAATGAAGTGGCCGAGGACGTCATCGTCACTCTGCTCCTTGAGGTCGACCGCTTGGTCGAGCGAGCGAGCCGATGGGTACTGCGTCACCGCCCCCTTCCCCTCGATGTGAGCCATACCGTCACCGCGTTTCGACCCGGTGTCGACCGAGTGGTGGAGACCCTGGCGTCGCTCGTTTCCGACGCTGAGCGCGAACTCATAGAGCGTCGAGTGGTCCTATGGACCCAGGCGGGAGTGCCGCAGGCGTTGGCGGCGGAGGTGGCGGCGCTCGATCTGGCGCCAACGGCTCTTGACATCGTTCGGCTGTCGTTGAATTGGAGCATGACCGGCGACACCGCGGCCGAGGCGATCGATCCCGTCGCTTCGGTGTACTTCACCATCGACGACCGACTCGGTCTTGGTGATCTCCGCGACCGCATCGTCGCCCTCCCGCGAGACGACCGGTGGGACGCCCTTGCTCGGGCGGCATTACGAGACGACCTCGCCGGGGAACACGCGGCGCTCACGAGCGCCGTCATCACCAGCGACCCGGCGCTGGCGATTGCTGAGCGGTTCGAGGCGTGGGCGGCAAAGTACCGCGTCGAAATCGAGCGGCACCTGGCCACGGTGCGCGACGTGCAGGAAAGCGGTGTGGTCAACGTGGCCACCATGTCCGTCGTCCTGCGCGGGCTACGCAGCCTGGCGACCAATCGCTAACCGACGGGCGCAGTCTCGCCGGTTACTCGATGACCAATCAACGACACGATGACCAGCTGGCGACGTCGTTTTCTGGACAGTGAGTCGTTGATTGGTCTTTGAAATCCACGATGCAAACCGACCATTTCAACGCATACAGCTGCCGACGGTAAGCGTGCCTGCTTCGGTGTCGAGGGTGGCGACCGGACCGATGGTGACGGCGAACTGGTCCGGCCCTCCGTCCGCGCCAACCCCACCGTGACCGAGCGGCAAACCGCCGAGCACCGGCACGCCCAGAACGCTGAGCCGATCTCGCCACACATCAAGCGCATTCCACCCTCGATCGGCGTAATCGTCGAAGCCGGTGATCAGACCGAGGGCCACACCGATGACTCCGTCGAGTGCGCCAGAGTCGATGAGCTGAGTGAGTTGACGGTCCACATGACCCAGGCCGATCGTGCGGAAGTCTTCAATGAACAGGATCGCTCCGTGCAGGCGGGGCATATTGGTACCGATCGACCCCGAGAACGACCGGAGGTTGCCACCGATCAATGGTCCCGTCGCCTGACCTGGAATCTCCAGCGCCGCCGAGTACGCTAGAGGATCACGGCGGACGGCGAGCGGATCGGTGGTCATCAGCAGATGCCGCGCCGCGTCGAAGTTGGTGCCCGTCACAATGCGATACGCGCCTGCTCCACCCCGGGTCGTGATGATGGCCCGGACGCCCGGGTCGCGAAGGGCGTCGTTGAGGTCAGCGAGCCGTTCGTGATCGTGCCCGGCCATATAGCCGCATTCAGACATCACATGCGCGCTTACTTCTACAAAAAGTCCCCAGCTCTCAAGGATGGCCACCGACTCGTTCAGCCATTCGACCGAGGGATAGCTCGCCGGGGAAACGAGGCGGACGCGATCGCCGGGGCGCACCACCGGCGATCGCAACACGCTCATGTGTCGCTAAATACTCCGACGGATTTCTCAGGCGCGAGCAGCGGCCATCTTCTGCTCTTTCGCCGCCATCTCGGCCCGGCTGACGACCATGTGATGCACTTCATCGGGGCCGTCGGCAAAACGCAACGTGCGCATACTTGCGTACATGCGGGCCAGCGGCGTCCAATGCGACACGCCAATTCCACCGTGAATCTGCATGGCCTGGTCGATGATTTGGCACACCCGCTCGGGCACGAGGGCCTTTACCGCACTTACCCACACGCGAGCTTCAGCGTTACCGAGTTCGTCCATGGCCTTGGCCGCCTGGAGCACCATGAGGCGCATGGCCTCGATGTCGATACGGGCCCGAGAGATTGTCTCCGGGTTCTTGCCGAGCTTGGCCAGCGGACGTCCGAACGCCTCACGGCTAAGACCGCGACCGACCATGAGGTCGAGCGCCCGCTCGGCCGAGCCGATGGCGCGCATGCAGTGATGGATACGACCGGGGCCGAGGCGGACCTGAGAAATCTCAAAGCCCCGGCCTTCACCGAGGAGGATGTTGGCCTTTGGTACGCGCACGTTGTTCAGGCGTAGGTGAAGGTGACCGTGGGGAGCGTCGTCTTCGCCGAACACCGTCATGGCGCCGAGCTTCTCCACGCCGGGCGTGTCCAGGGGGACGAGGATCTGGGACTGGCGGCGATGGGGAGGTCCCTCAGGGTTGGTCACGACCATGCAGATTGCGACTTTGCAGCGCGGGTCGCCAGCGCCTGAGGACCAATACTTCTCGCCGTTGATGACCCATTCCTCACCGTCGAGTACGGCCACCGTGGAAATGTTCTTGGCGTCAGACGACGCCACGCTCGGCTCGGTCATCAGGTACGCCGAACGAATCTCCCCGGCGAGCAATGGCTCCAGCCATTGTTTCTTCTGCTCGGGCGTGCCGACGCGCTCGAGGACTTCCATGTTGCCGGTGTCCGGCGCCGAGCAGTTCAAGCACTCCGACGCAATGGAGTTCTTGCCCAGCTCCACGGCGATGTACGCGTAGTCGAGGTTTGACAGACCCTCGCCCGTCTCGGAATCAGGAAGAAAGAAGTTCCAGAGCCCGTTGGCCTTGGCCTTGTCCTTCACTGTTTGCAGCAGTTCGAGCTGGCCCTCGCCGTAACCCCAATGATCTTTGCGGTCGACGCCCAGCCGGTGAAACTCCTCGGTGATGGGATCCACTTCGTTAGCGATGAACGCCTTGACCGCTTCGTACAGCGGACGGACCTTCTCCGACATCTCCAGGTTGTACATCGCTGGCGTGATTTTCAAGGCGGTCATGGGGATAAACCGTAGCCAGTGCCGGCCCGCTCGACCAACCCGACCGACCTTGACGCAGCCTCGCCGCCGCCTAGAACCAACTCGCCACCAAGTGTGAAGTGTGCGCGTCAAAGTGGGCGTCTGGTGGGCCCCTGAAACCACACACTGAAGCGCACATTTCACACTTGGTCGGGACCGGCGTTACCGGTCGGCGTCGGCAATCGTCCACTGCATGGCGGGCGGGCCGCTGGAATACGTCAGCCGGTCAAGGGTGCGACGGATTTTACGGAGCGAGCCGTCGGCCAAATCCGTGAGATGCGGGGCGAGTGCGAGGGTATGACGATCCGTGGGTTCGCGGGTGTCCTCACGAGCGACGGGATCGGACCGCCACGGCGATGGGGCACCGCCGAGGAGCATGCCCCAGGCGTGTGTCCGGGCACCGGTGGCGGCCACCTCCCATTCGTCGTCGCCGACCTGAAGCACGCCGTTGACCTCGCACGGCGTGTCGTAGCGACCCTGTGATCCCCATTCGTCGTCGACATCGGGCATTGGTTCGCTTCGTAGGTCGCCTCGAGCGCCCTCCCACTCCAGGTCGAAGGCCAAGCCGACGCGCTCTCCGTGCTCGTTTCCCCAGGCATCAGCGGAGTCGTCGAGCTCGACGGCAAACGCTTCCATCGCCACCGTCCAATGCTCACCTGGCGTCTCGCAGATCGCATGGGCCCACAGTCCCTCACCGCGCACGTCGAATACGTTGGGATCGGCCGGTGCGGCCAGATCGTGGTCACGACAGAGGACGAACGGTCGATCTTGCGCCACAACCCCGGCGACGAACCATACGCGGCGCTGACGCGGAAGGTGCG
>JAYVSS010000356.1:0-1782 GCA_043775075.1 Acidimicrobiia bacterium | reverse complement strand
CGCACGGCATCGAGTCCCTCCCGCCACGGCATTTCGCTCTCGACAACGACCCAGGGACCGTGCTCGGTGAAGGCGAACACGGCCAAATCAGGTGAGGCCGGCACCCCATCGCTTTCGACCGTTGCCGCACTGCTCCCCGGGGCGGGACGAAGGTCGGTCGGGGAAAGCGCATTCATAACCCCAACGTTACTGGCGGGGCATTCCTAGTGAACTGACTGCTCAATTCATGTCTGCGCCGGCTAATAGTCGATGCCTCGCTTCGCGGCGATCCCGGCGTTGTACGCGTGTTTGGTGTCGTGCATCGTGGTCACCGTGTCGGCCACTTCGACGATGGCGGCGGGCGCATCCCGGCCGGTAATCACCACGCTTACCTCCGGAGATCGGTTGGCGATGGCCGCCGCCACCTCGTCGGTGGCGATCCAGCCCCAGGTCATGGCGTAGGTGATCTCGTCGAGGACGAGCAACCGGTGCGAGCCTGATTGCAGCGTCTCGGCGGCCGATTGCCATGCGGCCACCGCCAGTTGTTTCGACGCTTCCATGTCGTCTGAGTCCCAGGTGAAACCGTCGCCGGCGGACCACCATTCGGCCCCGAGCTTGGTCAACATGTCCTCCTCGCCGGTGCGCCACTCGCCCGATTTGAGGAACTGAATCACCCGTACCGCCCAGCCTCGGCCGAGGCCACGCAACGCAATTCCGAACGCCGCGGTGGATTTCCCCTTGCCGTTGCGGTGTTGACGATCACCAACGACGGCATTCGGCGTAACTCATCCTTGATCGGGGAGTCAACCGGCGGTGTCTGGGTCACCGGCTCCGGCGCTGGCTCCGGCGATGACGCCTCGGAGTCGACGACTTCGGACGGGTTTACAGTTTCAGACACCGATCAAGTGAAGCAGGTGCTTGACTCTTCGGTTCGTGAAACCGCTTGGGGCAGTGCGACGAGAGGTGGGGCGCTACTTTGCCGCCCAGCAGTTCCTCACTCGCGTCCCGTGCCCGGCGTGGACGCCGTACGGCCCGAAGGACGCGGCGGCGAGCATCGGATGGTTTCCGATGGTTGGCGTTGTTGTCGGCGCCGCGGTCGGGGGAGCGGCGGTTGCGCTGCGCGAGTTGGTGTCGCCATCGTTCGCCGCGGTGATCGCCGTGGCGCTGGGAGCCGCAGTCACCGGCGCATTTCACGAGGACGGCTTCGCCGACACGTGCGACGCGTTCGGTGGTTACAACGTCGTTCGTCGGCGCGAAATCATGCACGATAGCCGCATTGGAACATTTGGCGCCGTTGGCCTGGTGGCGCTGTTTGCGGCGAAGGTCAGCGCGCTTACAACCATCACCGTCGCCGTTTCGGGTCCGAAACTTGTTGCCGCGGCGATCTGCGCGCATACGGTTTCGCGAGCGGCCACCGTGCTGGCCATTCGCCTCATCCCCACCGTCAACGACCCCACATCGAAAACGCAGTCCTACCGAGTAAGTTGGCCCCGGGCGATTTTGGCATTGGTGGTGCCCACCGCACCCTTGGCCATCTGGCTCCTGGGGTGGGATACCGCCTTCCTGGCCGGGGCGATCGTGGTGTTGATTGAAGGAGCCCGCCCGTTCTTCCAGCGATTCAGCGACGGCATCTCCGGCGACGGACTCGGCGCCTTGAACCAGATTGTGGAACTGCTGACCTGGGCCGTGGCGGTGCATTCACTCGTCAATTGATAAGCGAACGTGGCTACCAGAACAGGCTGATTACAGTCCGAGCTCGGCCGCCCACGGGGGATTGGCGCCGGCCCGGCTGCACGTGATCGC
>JAYVSS010000355.1:0-4786 GCA_043775075.1 Acidimicrobiia bacterium | reverse complement strand
CGACGCGATCAGCGTGTTCTCAAGGTCAAACGCGGCGATGTGGCGATCCGGCGAAAGGATCGCCCGGCGAGCGCGATCACTGCGGGACTCCCCGTCTTTCTTGCCCGGCGTGGTCCGCACACGCGCATGCTGAACCACCGATGGCAGGTGGGTGTCGCGCACGTAATCGCGCCACACGATGGCCGCGGGATCGAAACAAAAGTCGCGCTGATCCTCGGCTGGTAAGCGCGCGTAGAGAGCGAGCAGTCGATCAACGCGGAAAATCGCTTCGGTCTCGGTGTACGCGCCGTAGAGCTTGACGTAGGAAAGCGCGCGTTCGGCATCACCGCGAGTTTCTTCGAGCTTCGATGCAATCTCGGCTTGACGGCCGCGTACAGGAAGCGTCGAAATGATTTTCTCACTGCACCGCAAGAGATTGGTGGTGCGTCGCAGTTGCGTTTCAACTCGCCCACGTCCGGGGAACGACCACTCGGGCACCATGATCGGCTGACCTTCACGGTCGTAGAGCGGATGTTCGGTGAACCACTCGCGAATGGTGTCGACCATCTCACGGTAACGAAGCGGCTGACGCGATCCTGAGGCCACTTGATACACCGTCGGTCCACTCGGATCAGGCCCGTCGGCACACACCGCGATGATTGCCGCCACCACTTGATCGACCGGGATCACATCAACGACACCCTCAGGAATGCCTGGAAATTCTTTGAGTAGTCCGCGCGCATAGGAAATGATGACGGGCTCGGCCATTCGAAACCCGCGAATCCAGCCGGGCTTCGGTTCGGCCAACGAGGATTCGATGATCGACGGGCGCACGGTGGTGACCGGAATACCGCCACGAGTTTCGAGCAGCGCTCGTTCACCGAGGGCCTTGGTGTATGCGTACGCGTCGGGCCACCCGAGCGACGTCGCCCGAGCGATTCCCGCGTCTACCAGTTGAGCGCGAACCCACTCCTCGCGGAGTTTCTCGGTCTTGGTGGCGAGCAGCGGCGTGCCGGCGGCGCCGAGTTCGGCCCGGGCTTGACGTCGAAACTTCTGCAGGTTCTTGAGCGAACGCGACCGGGCGTCGGTGTCGCCCCGCAAGCGACGGGCGGCGGCCACCTCTGCCCGCCAATCGGCCTCGGTGGAAAATGGAGTGTCTGGCAATGTCCGCTCGGGGGCATCGCCACGGCGGGCGCCGGCCACGTAGCACGTCGAGACCGCCACCAAATGACCCTTGCATTCGGCCTCACGCATAGCCTGGGCGACGCGGACCGGCCCCAGCAGGTTCGTCTCGACGGCCGAGTCGAGGGGCGAATCAAAGGCGACGGCAGCGGCTGAGTGCACGACGGTGTGGCACGGGCGCAGGATCGCCCGGCCCTCGTCGGAAAGTCCCATTCCGTCTTTGGACACGTCGCCGTCGATCACCTGGATGCGGCGCGCCATGTCTGGCTCGAACTGGTCGCCGAGTTCGAACCGAAGCCGGTCGAAGCAGTCGTTGCGGAGGATCTCGCGCTTGACCCGTTCGGCCGAGGTGGTGCGCCGACCCGGACGGACGACGAGAACAAGCTCGCATCCGGGGACGGAGCGAAGAAAACGCTCGACCAACGCCGTCCCCAAAAAGCCAGTGGCTCCGGTGATGGCGATGCGGGCACCGTCGAGTGATTCCTTAATCACGGACGAACGTTCTACCATTTGGTCAGTGCCTGCGAGTCCCACACCCGAGAAAATCCGAAAAAGTCCGAAGACTCTCGGGCCCACCGCGAGCCGAATCCTTGAAGCCGCATTGCCCACCTTCGCCTCCCGAGGGTTCGAGGCGACATCGCTCGACGCCGTAGCGGCGGCCGCCGGTTGCACGAAACAGACGCTTCTGCACCATTTCGGTTCAAAAGACGGGCTGCTCGACGCCGTGCTCGTGGTCGTGGCCCGCGAGCTGACGGAAGCGGTTGAGGCCGGGCTCTCCCGACCGGAAGGCGAGTGGGAGCGGCTCGATGCGGTGATTAGCGCGGTGTTTCGCCTTGCTGCGCGCCGGCCCGAGTTGTTGAGCCTGGTCCGCGAGGTTGGGCGCCTAGGAACGCCGTTCGTCAATCGGCTCGCTGGCTCGTTGGAGACACTGTCGGAGCGGGCCGTAACGTTCTTGCGCGTGGGCGTCGCTCGCGGAGTCTTTCGCACGCACGATCACCGATTCGTGCTGCTCTCGGCGTACTCATCGGTGGTCGCCGCGGCCACCGAAGTGGAGACCCTGCGTCAGCTCGGGGTCACTCCGGGCGTCCGGATACTGGTGCGCCGCCGACGCGCGTTGCGGGAGGAAGTGCGGGCCATTCTCGGGCATAATGATTCCGCGGTCGACGCCAGTTTGGCGGCCGGACTTCATCAGGCGGGCTGATGTCGGGAATTCTCGGGGGGACGCCCGACGCCCCGCGCCGTGCCACGCCAGTTCCACGTTTGGCCGTCCGGACGGGCGTGCGAGTGATGCATCGAGGGACTCGGACGATCGGCATAATCACGAACTTTGACTGGGATTCGGTCACCGTGCAAACGGTGTCCGGCAGCGAACGAATCTTTCGCATGCTTCCCGAAGGCTTCATCGTGGACAGCCGTATAGTCACCCTTTTCAAGGAGAAGCCCACCGGGGGAGCGGCGGCGGTGAGACGGTCGGCCTCAGGGTCGCTTGCTCCATCGAGTCCACAGCGGGCCCGAATGGCGAGGGCTGGCCGACTGTGGGTCGAAGGAATCCACGACGCCGAACTGGTCGAGAAGGTGTGGGGCGACGACCTACGCGAATCGGGCATCGTGGTGGAACGCCTTGATGGGATTGATGGGCTGGTGGACGCTGTTAGCCGTTTCGGTCCGGGTCCTCGCCGCCCGCTCGGCATTCTTGTCGACCACCTTGTTCCAGGTTCCAAAGAGACCCGCATCACCGAGCGGGTCGAGGGCGAGTGGGTCGTGGTGACGGGTACTCCCTATGTGGACGTCTGGCAGGCGGTGCGTCCCCGATGCCTCGGGATTACTGCTTGGCCGATGGTGCCTCGTGCCGAGGAATGGAAAGCCGGTGTTTGCTCGCGCCTCGGGTGGATAGATGGACCGGGTGCGGCCTGGCGACGCATTTTGGCTTCGGTGAAGACCTATGCCGATTTGGAACCGGCGGTGGTCGGGGCGGTCGAGGAACTGATCGACCATGTGTTGGGTCATTCAGAGGACGACGACGGACCATGACCGACGGCTGGTGATCGGCGAATTTGAGTCAAACGGCAGGGTGACACTCATCAATATTGATGACCGGTCGGTGAGCGCTTCTGCCGATAGATCTCATGATGCGTGGACGAAAGCTCTCCCTACTGGCGGCGACCGTTGCACTGGGTCTAGCGGCTCCGATTCCGGCATGGGCGCTTGACGATGCGTCGTCGCACAACGTGGGGGCAGAAGAAGCTCGGTTTGTGGAGTTGATCAACGCCGAGAGAGTGAAGGCGGGCCTGGGGCCGCTCACCCCGGTGGCGGAACTGGTCTCCGTTGGCCGGGAATGGTCGGGCGTGATGCTTACGCAATCCGGTTCGTCTGATCCATGTCAGATTTCGCACAATCCGGCACTGGCGACAAAGATCACGGCAAACTGGCGTCGACTTGGTGAAAACGTCGGATGCGGGAACGTCGATGTGGACTTCCTCCACCAGAAGTTTGTGGCCAGTCCGCCGCATCTGAAGAACATCATGGACCCGACCTTTGATTCGATCGGAATTGGCATCGTGTACGACGGCGATGTGATGTTCGTGACGGAGCAATTCATGGATCTTCGCGACTCTGCCGTCTCGGCCACCGCGCTAGCACTTTCACCGAGAGCCGCGGCAAAATCGACGAAGGTCATCAAGAAAAAGAAGTAGTCCGGCGTTCGGTTCGGGCGGTTGGCCACGGAAAACAACACAGGGGGCCCGTAGGTCCCCTGCGACGCGGCGTCCGTCTTCACGTTGCTTACTTCTGCCGGTCCAGAGACCGATGGGCGAACGTTGGTCAGTCCTTATGGAGCAGGCCCTTGGCCTTTTCGAACAAACCGCCGGCGGCGCCTTTGGCCTTCTCGAGCAGATCTACTTCTCCATCGCCGTCCTTGTCGAGCATGCCCTTGGCCTTCTCGATGAGACCGTCGGCCTTGTCGGCACCGGGCACCTTGTCCTTGAGACCTTCGGCGCTGTCCTTGGCCTGGTCGACGAGACCTTCGGCCTTGTCCTTCATGTCGTCCATGATTCCCATCTTGTGGCTCCTTGTGCTGGTGGTGCTGCACGGAACGCGAGCACCGACTACGGACGAGTCTCGCACCCGTCCAGTCGCGCTTTTGAACGGTCCGGTGAAGGCCAGGTGAAACGTTGCTTCGAGAGGAGGCATCGGCGGAGTATCGTGAGAGGTGACCCGGGCGATTGGCTCAGTTGGTAGAGCACCGCCTTCACACGGCGGGGGTCGCAGGTTCGAGTCCTGCATCGCCCACGCGTTGTCGAAATCACAACGTTTCCGTAGGTCAGGCAGTGTTTCTTGCAGCCGCAGACTTGGCGGGTCGAGCGCCAAGTGCACACCAGGTGCACAGAATTCCCGGCCCCCTACGGAAGGTGTCGGCGCGACGGTATTCCTCGTTGGTTTCAAGCTGGCATTCCGGGCGAATTTTGGTTGGCTGCAGCCCCATGGGTGCGGCGCGTGGCCGATCGCCCGTGGTGCGATCGGCCAATGCTTGGGTTGTTTGATTTCGCTCGGAAGATCCGTGTTCGATAGCTCGGACTAAAGGGCTCACTAGCCCATCGCTAGCTCCCCGAAGCCTCACCTCGGACCC
>JAYVSS010000354.1:0-12903 GCA_043775075.1 Acidimicrobiia bacterium | reverse complement strand
GCGTCGGCCCGCCGAGGCAGATCATGGCCGCCACTGCCTCGCGCGGACCAAGGCCGAGGAGCTCCTTTACCTGCGGTTCGCTGCGGACGACGAAGGTGGTCATCACGCCTCCGAGCCCGTGGGACCGCGCCGCCAAAAGGATGCTCCAGCAAAAAGGATAGATCGATGCTCCGGCGCAGAACTGCACCCGATCAAGGTCCGTATCCATGGCCGCCAAGTCCCCAAGATCGACGGCGATGATGAGGACGATCGGCACCGTGTCGAGGGCGTCGAGGAGCGGGTTCGGCGCATGTGGAACGCGGGCGAAGTCCAGGTCGCCGGGACCCGGCCACCGTCCCGAGTCGTCGGCGGCAAACGGCCGTCGCCCGGCGATCTGCTGGGCGACGTATTCGTTCCAGGTGACCTGGGACCATTCGGCCAACTTCGTCCGAGACTCGGCTGACTTGACGTTGATGACCCGCCAACCCTGAGCGTTGCCGCCCGAAGGAGCGAACCGCGCCACGTCGAGGATGGCGTGCAACGTCTCGTCGCTCACCACATCGTTAGTGAAACCACGCGTCGATCCCGTGGTGCGCAGCGTCGTAATGAGATCAAGGTCGGTCATCTCGCCAGTCTCGCGCCCGCTCGTCGGGCTAGGTGTGGTGAACGCCCGTTCAGCGCACTAGTCGGATGACCACGTAGCAAGGGAATGGACGGGCGAAATCCCACGGACGGTGAGGACTGCCTCGGAGGACTGGCCGCATTGCTCCCGACGCGAACTACGGTGACCGTATGGCTCACCACCCCGACGCAGCAACCCTCGGACAACTGAAAGCCTCCGGCTGGTTGTCGATACCGGTGAAGGAGGAACTCCGCCGTAATGCTGTCGCCCGTATCGCCGCGGGACAGTCATTGTTCCCCGGCATGCTCGGCTACGACGAGACCGTCCTTCCGCAGTTGGAGAACGCCATCCTCGCCGGGCACGACGTGATTTTCCTCGGCGAGCGAGGGCAGGGCAAGACCCGCATGATTCGCTCGATGGTCGAACTCCTCGATGAGTGGATGCCGATCGTCGCCGGGTCAGAAATTCTCGACGATCCCTACCACCCAGTTAGTAAGTACGCGAAGGATCTCGTGGCCGACCAGGGCGACGACACTCCCATTGCCTGGGTGCATCGGTCGACCCGTTTCGGTGAGAAACTGGCCACACCGGACACGTCAATCGCCGACCTCATCGGTGAAGTGGACCCGATCAAGGTGGCCGAGGGTCGGTATCTCTCCGACGAGCTCACGCTGCACTACGGCCTCGTGCCCCGCACGAACCGCGGCATCTTCGCCATTAACGAACTCCCGGACCTCTCCGAGCGCATCCAGGTCGGTCTGCTCAACGTGCTTGAAGAACGCGATGTGCAGATTCGTGGCTACAAGATTTCGCTGCCGCTCGACCTTGTCTTGGTGGCCTCGGCGAACCCCGAGGACTACACGAATCGTGGTCGCATCATCACCCCACTGAAAGATCGATTCGGCGCTCAGATCCGCACTCATTACCCGCTCGAAACCTCAATCGAACTTCAAGTGGTGAAGCAGGAGGCGATGCCGCCGGCCCCGGTTGAGGGGATCACGGTGACGGTGCCCGACTTCATGTCCGAGATCGTCGCCACGTTTAGCCAGTTGGCCCGCCAGAGCGGCAGCGTGAATCAGCGCTCCGGCGTCTCCGTGCGCCTCACGGTGGCCAACCACGAGACCTTGGTCGCGGCGTCGATGCGCAGGGCGCTGCGCACGAAGGAGTCCGACGCCGTGCCGCGCATCAGCGACCTGGAAAGCCTCATGGCGTCCACCCAGGGCAAGGTCGAAATTGAGTCGCTCGATGAGCGCGAGGGCGCGGTCGTCGAAAAGTTGTTCAAAGCGGCTTCGCTCATGGTGTTCAAGGATCGCTGCAAGATGGAAAATCTTCGAGATGTCATCGCCGCCTTCGATGGCGGCCTCATCATTCATGCCGGCGACGATCAAACGGCGAAGGATTACTCCGCTGCTCTCAACAATGCTGCGGCTGAGCCGGTGCGGGATGCCATCACGGCCCTCGTCGGGCCAACGAAGTCTGGTCCGCTGCAGGCGTCCGGATTGGAGTTCCTGCTTGAGGGACTACACCTGTCGAAGCGTCTGAACAAAGACGCCGCCGGGTCTAAGTCCACATACCGCGGCCGATAAGTACCGCGACACCGCGCACCGAGGAGAAGACATGGCCCGCCGACTTACGTACTCCCGCTGGGACGGAACCCAGGTCGGTTTTGATTTCGACGCCGATCAGGTCATGGCGCAACTCAACGACGATCTGCTCTATCACGGTGACCTCAACGCCGCCCTGCGAAAGATGCTGCAACAAGGATTCGAAGACCGCAACGGCGAGCGCGTCCAGGGTCTGCGCGAGATGCTCGAAAAGCTGCGCGCGCGGCGCGAGGAAACGCTTGAGCGTTATGACCTCGGTGGCGTGTACGACGAGATCAATCAGGCGCTTGAGCAGGTAGTGGAGCAAGAGCGTCGGGCGATCGAAGACATCGTGGACAAAGCCCGTTCGTCGGGCGACGAGCGCCGCCAGGAAACGGCAGACGCCATGTCTATGGACCGCAACATGCAGCTGGATTTCCTTCCACCTGATCTCGCCAATCGGGTGCAGCAGTTGCAGAACTACGACTTCGTCTCCGAAGAAGCGCGCCAACAGTTTGAACAGCTCATGGAGCAGTTGAAGAACCAGCTCATGGAACAGCAGCTGAAGCGCATGCAGCAGAGCGTTGGTGACATGACGCCCGAAGACATGGCACGGATGAAGGACATGTATTCCGAGCTCAATAAGATGCTTGAGGCCAAGAATGCCGGTGAGAACACCGAGCAAATGTTCTCGGAATTCATGGAGAAGTTTGGTGACTTTTTCCCTGATAATCCTGAGACACTCGACGAGCTGTTGGAGCAAATGGCGCAGCAGATGGCCGCTGCTCAGAAGATGCTGAACTCGATGACGCCGGAACAGCGGGCCCAACTCAAAGCATTGAGCGATCAGCTTCTCGAAGACATGGATCTGCGGTGGCAGATCGATCAGCTCGGCCAGAACCTGCAGCAGGCGTTCCCGCAAATGGGCTGGGGACAGGGCTACGGCTTCTCGGGCGACGAGGGCGTCGGTATGGGTGATGCCATGGGTCTCATGGACGAACTCGGCAACATCGATTCGCTCGAGAATCTACTCCGTAACGCCACCCAGCCCGGCGCCCTGGCCGACGTCGACATCAAAGCAGCAAAGGACCTCCTCGGCGATGATGCTGCCCGCTCGCTCGACAAATTGGCCGAACTGACGAAGATGCTGCAGGAGGCCGGTCTCGTCGAAAACAAGGAGGGTCGTCTGGAGCTCACGCCCAAGGGGATTCGTCGGGTGGGGGCAAACGCCCTCGGGGATTTGTTCTCGAAGATGGCGCGAGACAAGTTGGGTCGCCACGAAATTCGTCGGACCGGAGTAGGGCAGGAGCGAACCTACGAAACCAAGGCCTACGAGTTCGGCGACCCGTTCAATCTGTCGATCGAGAAGACCATCCGCAACGCCATCGGCCGTGCCGGTGGCGGAACTCCGGTGCAGTTAACGCAAGAGGACTTCGAGATTGAACAGTCTGAGACCTTGGTCCGCTCATCCACCATTTTGATGCTCGACCTGTCGCTCTCCATGCCGATGCGAGACAATTTCTTGTCCGCAAAAAAGGTGGCGATGGCACTCTATTCGCTCATTTCATCGCAGTTTCCCAGCGACTATTTGGGTATTGTTGGCTTCTCGGAAACGGCCTATGAGATTCAGCCGGAGAAACTCCCCGAGGTTTCTTGGGACTTTGTATACGGGACGAACATGCAGCATGCGTTTGCCATCAGCCGCAAGTTGCTGGCCCGTCAAAGCGGCACCAAGCAAATCATCATGATCACCGACGGCGAACCCACCGCCCACATCCTGCCCAACGGTGAGCCGTTCTTCGCCTACCCGCCGGTGCGCGAAACCGTCGAAGCAACGCTTACCGAAGTGATGCGCTGCACCCGCGACCGGATCACTATCAATACCTTCATGCTTGACGCCACGTCGTATCTCAAAGCCTTCATCGAACGCATCACCGAAATGAACAAGGGCCGAGCCTTCTTCACGACACCGGAAACCCTGGGCGATTACGTGCTCGTTGACTTCATTGACCAGAAGCGTTCGATGAGCAAGAAAGCCGGACGGCGTTAAGGTCTGTTTTGGGAATCAGACCGTTGCTTCGATACAGGAGAGCCGGGCGGCGCTAGCACGCCGCTTCGCCGATGGGCTTCTCGTCGTGGACGGCGGCGGCGCGCAACCCTAGGCTCCGGAGCGTTTGCGGCTGAGGGCGTCGACTGAACCGGCGAGGAGAAGTACGAGGCCGTTCACGATGAACTTGATGCCCGACTCGGAGAAGTCGACCTTGAATAGACCAAACGGCTTGGCCTTCGAAACCAGCGGAAGACCGTTGTTGATGATGGCCAACACGGTGCCACCAAGGACGGCGTTAAACAGGCGGCCCTTGCCGCCGAACAATGACGTGCCACCAATGACAGCGGCGCCAACGGCCAGAAGGAGCGTGTCGCCTCCACCGATCTGCGGGTTGGCTGAACCCAGCTGTGAGGCCAAGAAGTACCCGCCTATCCCGGCCAGCAGCGCACAGACGATGAATGCGGACATACGAATACGTCCGACGTTGATACCGGCTCGACGCGCCGCCTCCTGGTTGCCACCGACGGCGTAGAGGTGTCGGCCCCACGCCGTACGGGTCAAGAGGAACGTCATCGCCACCAAAATGATGAGCACGGTGGGCGCGGCATACGGCACACCGACGATCTTCTTCTGGGCGTTGGCGAAGGCGCGGTTCTTACTAAGCATGCCTACGAACACAACGGCTATGAGGCCGACGGCACCGATTTTGGCGAGCGCCACGCTTAAGGGATGGGTGTCGGGCGAGGCCATCTGGCGGCGAAGGGTGGCGATGGCAAATACCGCCAAGCCCAACAGGGCAACGGCCCAGGAGAGCGTCACGCTGAGGTTCGAGTTTTCAATCGCTACAACCGTCTTGTTGGATACCCCAATCGAACCCCCCTCGCTCGTAATCAGCAGGACGATGCCCTGGAACGAGAGAAAGTTCGCCAGCGTCACGACGAATGACGGAACGCCCACCTTGGCCACGAAGAATCCGGTCCACATACCCATGACGGCGGACACCACGGTAGTCAGCGCAATGACGCCGAGCAGTGGCCAATCGCCCTGCAGCCGGGTCGCCAGGACGGCAGCGACCACGCCGGCGGTGAAACCGGCGGCCAGGTCGATATCGCCAAGGAGCAACACGAACGACACCGCCATCGAGATGACAATGATGGGCGCCGCCTGCTGGATGAGATTCCCGAAGTTACGCACACTTAGGAATGTGTCCGTGCGGGCAAATCCGAAGATGACGGTGAGAACGGTGATTCCAAGCAGCGCCGGGATTGGACCAAGATCACCAGACCGGAGCTTGGCCACATAGCCCTGCCAGGACGTGGCGAAGGTTTTCTTTTCCGAGTCGAGCGAGAAGTCCGACGCCGCTGTTGTTGCCTTGGCCGCCCCGGCCGCGCCGGAGGGCATGCTCATACTCCGGCCGCCTGGGCCGCGGCGGGCTGAAGCCCGATTGCTCCGGACCGACCGGACGTAATCAACTGCACGAGCTGCTCCCTATTGGTGTCTGCCGCTCGTACCTCGGCCGCCATGCGCCCGAGATACATCACGGCAATATTGTCGGCGACCTGGAGGACGTCGTTCATGTTATGGCTGATCAGGACCACGCCGAGGCCCTTGTCGGCGAGGTTGCGTACGAGGTCGAGGACCTGTTTGGTCTGCGCAACTCCGAGGGCGGCGGTCGGTTCGTCGAGCAGCACGACTTTGGAATTCCACAGGACGGCCTTGGCGATAGCCACGGTTTGGCGCTGTCCGCCGGAAAGCGATGACACCGCTTGGCGCACACTTTTCACCGTGCGGACGGACAGCGAAGCGAGGGTGTCTCGGGCCATTTGCTCCATCGTCGTCTCGTCGAGCAAGCCCATCTTCTTGCGCTCGCGTCCGAGGAACAGGTTTTGCACGATGTCGAGGTTGTCGCACAGCGCGAGGTCTTGATAGACGACCTCGATACCGAGGGCCGCAGCGTCCTTAGGACCGGAAATCGAGACCGTGGATCCGTTGAAATTGAAGTGTCCGGAATCGACGCCGTAGATCCCGGTCACGCATTTCACCAGCGTTGATTTTCCCGCCCCGTTGTCGCCGACGAGGGCGCTGACCTGGCCCGGGTACACCCGGAAATCGACGTCGTGGAGCACGTGGACGGCGCCAAAACTCTTGTTGATCCCGGAAAGTTCCAGAACCGGCTGAAGATCACTCACGTGTTTGTTTCTCCCTTGGGAACCGCATGAATCGATGCCGTTCGCGCAATGGCTGGCGAATTCGGCTCGACCTGTTCTAGCAAGAACCTGGGCGCCGCGTGTCGGCCGTCACCTTCGACCGAGCGACGTCAGCGGGTGAGTCGGACGTCGTCGAGCGAGTACACGCTCGCCGCTGTGCCACTGTTGTTCGACACATGCACGTCCGTGAGTTGACCGGCGGTCATCCCGAGCGACGAAAGATCGACCGTCACTTTCGACCACGTGTTCGCTTGGATGGCGCCATCGACGAGCGCCGCAATCGGTACGGCCCGGCGGAACGTTGAATTGTCGAAAAGTTCGATATCAAGCGACTGTCCGCCCACTGCGCCCCCATGAATCCAAAACTCCAGCTTGGTTGCTCCGGAGATAGGCCGGGCGGTCCGGATATGAAAGACCACCGATGACTACGGATTGGCCGTCACGGCGATGGCCCTACTGCCGACCTTGACCGGGTTGGTGGAGGCGGCGTTGATTGGAGCCCACGACCAGTTGTCGGCATCGACGAAGGAGTCGGCGAATAACGTCAGTAGCGTCGCGCCGGTTGGTGGCAATGTGCCGGTCCAGTCCTGCACGTAGATGTCAACGGACGTTCCCGCCGCCAGAGTTCTCCCAAAATTGAGGATTCGCTGCGGCCAGGTCGTTCCGGAAATGGTGACGATCTGATCGACGATGGCCGAACGGTTTTGCCCAACGAGAAGGCGCACTGTTTGGTTGCCGCCCCAACCGTTAGCCTACAACTCCAGGCCGGTGGCGGGCGTCGGCAGGGAATCGGCGTGGAGATAGAGCCAGCAGGTACCATCCGGGTGGCGCGGCGTTGGCGTTGGTCGGTGCCGTCACCGAGAGCCCCGTCGACGTGGTGCTGAAGCTCAGCGGGACATAGCGCTGCTCCATATCCACGGAGTGGGTCACCGAGCTCATGCGCCACCGCCACCTTGGTGATCTTCGACGGTGTCGGCGTGGCGAGCGGATAGGCAAAGCCGTAACCGAGTTGGGCCGGCAGAGATGTGATCTGGGGCCGCGGCGCAAGAGAGCCGTCACTTTCGTAACGCAACGGCGGAGTGAAGATCTCGGCATTTCAGATCAACGATGACCGCAGAGCTATCGAAGTAGCCACCGCCGGCGATGAGTACCTTCCCGGGTGCGTAGTTGGCGAAGCTTCCGTAGTTGCGGTTCTTACCGCCTCGGTCGGCCACCGCTTGGTAACTACCGGCGCCTGAGGTGTCTAAGAACCCCATCTGATTGTCCGGACCAACATAGGTGGACTTACCATTTGGGCTGGCGATCAGCCATTGGTACTCGCGCTTCGCCCAGATGGCTTGCTGGGCGTTTGTAAGTGCACGGAACGTTCCGTCGCCTTGGCGAACTTCGGAGAGTGCCGGTCCTCCGCCGGTCACGAGCATCTCGCCGTTGGCCAGTGGCGTTACCGAGGGATACCAGCGGGCCTGGGACATCGATGGGCCCTCGGTCCATGTCTTGGTGGACGAGTCGAACGTGGTGCTCTTATTGATGCCATCGAGGGCGGCGTGGAGATTGCCACCAGCGGTGAACAACATGCCGCTCGCCAGCTTGGCCAGACCGCCGCAGAAAATGTTGAAACCGAGGAGTTCGTCGACCCGTTCGGTCGCCTTGGTGACCGGATCGAACAGCATGGCCCGAGTGAAACGATGCTCCGTCGATGCCTCGGTCCGCAGGTCGTTTACCGAGTCATAGGCGACAACCTGGCCGTTAGGCATGAGGCTGGCGTGGACTCCGAGCACCGGCCAGTCGTACGGGCCCTCCCATGAACCAGCGGCGGGATTGAGGGCGGCAGCCGCGGCCGTCGGTTGACCGGCCCGGCTATTTCGTGCCGCCACGACGTCGGGCCGAATCCCAATGCCTTCGACCTCGACCCGCGCCCACAGGATTGCTTCCTGGGCCGAGGTCAGCTGCGAGGAGTCGTCCTCAGCGTGGGTGTGCGGTGCCGATTCGTTGACGGGCGACGCGTCATCGGCAATCCGGACGCAAAAAAGCCCACCCCAAGAGGGTGGGCTCTCTAGCCGGTTACATCCCTGCGAATGCAGGGAGGAAACTCAGACCGCAGGGATCAAACCCCGGCGGCCTTGCACTTGTCTTCGAGGTCTTTGCAGACGGCGTCACGCGGCACGAACTTGTCGCCGGTGACGATCTTGACGCTGTCCAAGAAGATGGGTTGGATGGCCAAAGCGGTGAACGCAATGTCAGCCGATTCGTTGTTGATGGTGGCCGGGAAGTCAGCCTTGAGATCTCCGCCCTTGAGCAGGATCGCCGCGGCCTTGACGGCGGCATCGGCTTCAGCCTTGACCGGCTTGTAGACCGTCATGCACTGGGTGCCGCTGAGGATGGCACGCAGACCATCGACGGTGGCGTCCTGGCCGGTGGTCGGAACCGTGAGGCCGTTCTTGGTGAGAACGGTCTGAGCGGCACCAGAGAGGCCGTCGTTGGCGGCGAGAACGCCGTCAATCTTTCCGCCGGCCTTGGTCAGGAGCTGTTCGAAGATGACGCCGCCCTTGGCGTTGTCCCAGCCCGGAACGGCTTCTTCACCAACGGTGATGATGCCCGAATCCTTGATCGCCGCCTGGTAGCCCTGCTTGAACAACGTGGCGTTGTTGTCCGTCGGTGCACCATGCAGCTGGATGATCTTCTTGCCCTTGGCTCCACCCGATGCTTCGAAGCACTTGATGAGGCCTTGGCCCTGAGCGGTTCCGACGCCGACGTTGTCGAATGACACGTAGACGTCAGCCTTGCCCTTGAGGGTGAGGCGGTCGTAGTCGATGAGCTTGACGCCAGCGGCGGCAGCCTTCTCCTGGATGGCCACAGCCGACGGTGAGTCGAGGTTCACGAGGGCGAGAACCTTGGCTCCACCGGTGATCATCTGGTCGGCAATTGTGGCCATCTTGGCGGCGTCGCCTTCGGCATTCTGGATTTCGCAGGTGATACCGGCGGCCTTGCAGGCGGCGTCGATCAACGGGCGGTCGAAGCCCTCCCAGCGGTCTGATGACTTGGAGTCAGGCAGGATGAAACCAGCCTTTCCCCCGGCACCCGCCGCAGCAGCGGTGGTGTCGGCAGCAGCAGCAGCGGCGGCGGTGGTGTCAGCGGCGGCGGCGGCCGTGGTGTCGGCAGCAGCAGCGGCAGTGGTGTCAGCGGCGGCGGCAGCCGTCGTGTCGGCAGCAGCGGCAACGGTGGTCTCGGCGGCGGCGGCCGTGGTGTCGGCAGCTTTGTCCTTGGAACAACCGGCGGCGAACATCGCCAGGGCGCCGAAGAGCATAACGGCGCTCGTAGTCTTCTTCATAGGTGTTTCTCCCCTGATAGATACCGGGGACGTCCCGATACCAAGCCCGATACTTTAGGGCGTTTTTACTAGGCGTGCGTGGCACGCCACATTGTCGAACGGATGCGCGTTAGCCGCGCTCGGCCCCTTATGCAAGGTTCCACTTGCCTATTCTAGAAAAAAGAGCGAGAATCACACGTGTGTTATTTGGCGTGTGCGCCGAACCAGGATGGGGAATCGCTGCTCTGGCTCTAGCCGGGGCGGCGTCATCCGATCAAGTTCCGGCGACGCAACGAATTGTCGCCTTCCCTTTTTTATCCGAACCCCACCAACCCAATCAGGCAATCCTGCCCCTCCCTGATGGCTCAATCGAGGATCCCCAATGCTAAGAATTAGTGCGACCCAGGCGCTTGAAGACCGGACATGGCAAAGTAAGGCCAACTGCATGGGGGTCGACCCCGAGTTGTTCTTTCCCGAGCGAGGTGCGTCCACCCGAGAAGCCAAGGAAGTGTGCCGTGGCTGCGTGGTCAAGGGCGACTGCCTTGAATACGCGCTCGCCAACGGGGAGAAGTTCGGCATTTGGGGAGGACTATCGGAGCGCGAGCGTCGCAAAGTTCGTCGGTCGCGCGCCCTCGCTCGTCGCGCCGCCGAAGTCGCCACCGCCTAACCCGCCGCCGCCTCGATCCCACCGCCGCCTCGGCCGCGGTCGGGATTCAGTTCAAACTTCCCGCACCAGGACCCGCTCACCAGCGGGTCCTGACGCATCCGATGGCTACGGGCGGTAGACGAGTCCCAGACCGACAAAGGAGGGGTACGATTACGTCATGTCCGGTATCGGAGCCCCAGAACTCATCATCGTGCTTGTGATCGTCGTCCTGCTTTTCGGATCGACCAAGCTCCCGAAACTCGCAAAGTCCCTCGGGCAGGCCTCGAAGGAATTTAAGAAGGGTGTGGACGAGGGAGTCAAGGAGGGCGACGAGGGTACGAAGCCCCCGTCCGCCTAAGCAAGCTCAGGCGCCCCGCTTCGGGCGCCGCCCCGTCGTCTGTGTCCCTTCGCCCCTTCGGAGTACGTCAATGTCGTTCAACTCTCCCGCCACTACCGTCGAGGTACGCGGCAATGTCCGTGTGGTTTACCTCGGCCCAGTCGCTCCCCATTGGGACGTCGAGAGCGTCGACGTTGATCGGAACCTCCTCGGGGAGTTTCGTCAACGCACCCTTGCCCGCCTGCAACTCGTTCCTCGCCACGATCCGCAATTCCGCCGCAACCATGATCGAGTGGTCCACGACGCTGAGCGCGAAGGCCTCGCCCTCGAATGGGACTTCGGCGCCCAGGCGGGCGCGTAGGCCACCACGGATTCGGCCCCGAAGATGCCCTGGCGGGCAGCTGCTGCTGGAACGAAAACGTCGGACGCTTCCCGACTGCTGAATCGTGAGCTCAGCTGGCTGGATTTCAACGCTCGGGTTCTCGCCCTTGCTGCCGATGAGGACTGCCCGCTGCTCGAGCGAGTCAAGTTCTGCGCGATTTTCGCCTCCAACTTCGACGAGTTTTTTGAGGTTCGAGTGGCCGCTCTTCGCGCCCAGGTCGCCGCCGGCATCACCACCCGGTCGGCTGACGGTCTGCGGCCCGTAGCCCAACTTGCACTCGTCCATACGGCAGCGGCCGACCTCGCCGATCGCCACAGCTCCCTGTTCCGCGAACATCTGATTCCGGCGCTTGCCGCCGAAGGAATTGGGTTGGTGAAATGGAGCGAACTCTCCGACAACGATCGATCGACCGTGCATTCGCTGTTCAACGATCGGATTTTCCCGGTTTTAACGCCGTTGGCCGTCGATCCCGGCCACCCGTTTCCGTACATCTCGAACCTGTCCCTCAACCTGGCCGTCATGATGCACGACGCCGAGACCGGCCAACGGCGCTTTGCCCGGGTCAAGGTTCCGCCGCTGCTCCCCCGCTTCGTCGGTCTGGCCGACGGGTTGCGGTGGATTTCCATCGAAGATGTGATTGCCGCCCATCTTCCCCATCTGTTTCCCGGTGTGCAGATCGACGCATCCTTCCCGTTTCGTGTTACCCGGGACACCGATCTCGATGTCGACGAAGAGGAGGCCGAGGACCTTCTCGAAGCCATTGAACTCGAACTTCGTCGGCGTCGTTTCGGCCGGGCCGTGCGTCTCGAGATTGACGCCGCGATGCCCGCTGATCTTGAGTTCATGCTCATTGACGAACTCGAACTTGACGCCGATGCGGTGGTGCGAGTGAATGGGCTCATTGACCTCACCGGCCTCTGGACACTGGCGTCGCTCGATCGTCCCGAGATCAAAGACGAGCCGTGGATTCCGCGCACGCCATGGGCGTTGCAGGACGGTGATCAACCGCTCGATTTCTTCGAAGTGATTCGTTCCGGTGACGTCATGGTGCATCATCCGTACGATTCGTTTTCCTCCTCGGTGGAGCGTTTCATTGAAATTGCCGCAGCCGACCCCGACGTACTCACGATCAAGCTCACCCTGTACCGCACGTCCGGCGACTCGCCGGTCGTAAAGGCACTTATCGACGCGGCCGAGGCGGGGAAGCAGGTCGCCGCGCTCGTCGAGCTGAAGGCGCGCTTCGACGAACAGGCCAACATTGCGTGGGCCCGTAAACTCGAGCGGGCCGGCGTGCACGTGGTGTATGGCCTCGTCGGCCTCAAGACGCACACCAAGGTGGCGTTGGTGGTTCGCTCCGAAGGTGCTGCCGGGTTGCGTCGATATGTACACGTAGCAACTGGTAACTACAATTCGACCACTGCCCGGGTGTACGACGATCTTGGTTTGTTTTCCGCCGATGCGGAGTTGGGCGACGATGTCTCGCGTCTGTTTAACGCGCTTACTGGTTTAGGGAAGATGCCGTCGTTTCACCGCCTGCTGGTGGCCCCCACCGATTTGCGGTCCCGCATCTTGGAAATGATCGCCAACGAGCATCCGAATGACCAGCGCGGACCGGGGTCAATTCGCATGAAAATGAACAGCCTGGTGGACGAGGAGATCATCGACGCTCTCTACGCAGCCTCCGAGGCCGGCGTTTCCGTCGAGCTGATCATTCGCGGCATATGTTGCTTGCGGCCGGGGGTGCCCGGGCTTTCCGAAAACATACGTGTACGTAGTGTTGTTGGACGTTT
>JAYVSS010000353.1:0-6290 GCA_043775075.1 Acidimicrobiia bacterium | reverse complement strand
TTGGCCATGAGATTCCCGATCGCAACGTGGTGGTGAACATGGCTCACCCAAAGTCGACCCAGATCACGGTGCTGCGGTCCGTCGATCTCTGGCTCGACGAACGCCTCGGTCCACTGTAGATAATTGGAACCTGACCGTGGAGGGGGCGCGTTGGTTGCTCCTGAGACGCACCCAGCGCGCCCACTCGCCCGGACCCCGCGGAGTTGCGCTAGACACAGCGTCATGGCTGCCCTCATCGTTCTGTTCAATCTCAAGCCCGGCGTGACCGAGGCCGACTACGAGGCGTTTGCCCGAAACCTCGACATCCCCACGGTGAAGGGCCTCAGGAGCGTCAGCGAGTTCCGGGTGTTTCGGCTCGACGGTGTCATGGGGACGGACAACGCCGCTCCGTATCGGTACGTCGAAGTGATCGATTTCGAGTCCATGAACGCCCTCGGAGAGGACATGGCGGCCACACCGGCCATGGCCCAAATCCAAGCGAAGTTCGGCGAACTTGCGGACCACCCGATCTTCATGCTCGGCGAAACCGTCGCATGATGAGGCGCACTCGAAACCTCATCATGCATCGGCGACCGAACAGACCAATCGCGTGATACCTGAAGCGGGTCGGTTTGATGGCAGGGTGGCCATCGTCACCGGGGCTGGCCGGTTTGGCGGGCTGGGTGAGGCGATGGCGCGTCGATTGGCGTCGGAAGGGGCGTCGATTGTGCTCACTGATAAGGGCGCGCTGGACGGTGATCGGTTCCCTTCGCACGGCATTGGCACCAGCGAGGAAATGGAACGCGTCGCTGAATCAATCAGGTCTGAGACCGGCGTCCAGGTTCGTACGCAGGCCTGCGACGTGCGGTTCGAACAAGAGGTTGAGAGCATGGTGGCAAACACCGTGGCGGCATTCGGTCGCGTCGACTTTCTGGTGAACAACGCGGGCATCGGCTACCTCATGACGCTGATCGTGGACACGCCAGTCGACGATTGGGATGCCGTGCTCGGAGTGAATCTGAAGGGCATGTTCTTGTGCACGAAGCATGTGGCCCGGCGCCTTATCGCCCAGGGCGACGGAGGGCGCATCGTGAACATCGGCTCTCAGGCGTCGAAGAGCGGGTTCGCTAACGCCAGTGCCTACACGTCGTCGAAGCATGGGGTCGTGGGCTTCACGCGATCCGCCGGCCTTGAATTGGCACCGCATGGGATCACCGTCAACGCGATCTGTCCGAACCATGTGACGACCGGTCTGGGGGCCTGGCAAAACTCGCACTTCTCGGCTCTTGGCGGAAAGTCGGTCGACGAGTACCTCGATGCTATGAAAGCGCGCATACCAATGGGTCGGACGGGAACTCCCGCTGATATCGCTGCCGCGTGCGCGTTCCTGTGCTCGTCCGATGCTTCGTACATCACCGGTGAGGCACTGAACGTGTCAGGCGGCGAGGAGTACCACTAGCCGAATCTGGCGAAGTAGTGCCATAACCGCTAGCGGAACCCACCGAGGCGAGCCACGTCCACGATGGCGTCGATGATCTCGCCCTCCCGAGCAGCGGGCAAGTTATGGCCCATGTCCGGGAAGACGAGCATGCGGGCGCCGGGAATGGCCTTGGTCGTGGCGAACCCGCCGCTCGGGCTGACGAGGGTGTCTTCGAGGCCGTGGACCACGAGCGTCGGGACGCGGAGTTGACGCAACGCTGGCGTGCGGTCGGGGCTGGCGGCAATGGCTGCGGTTTGGCGAGCCACGCCGTCGGGGTCGTAATTGCGTTTGAAGGCCCGCTCGCTGAGGATCCGGGTGTCGGCCTCGTTGAACGAACTCCCGGAGATCATTCGGAACACCTCGATATTGCGCTCGACGGCATCGTCGGCCGTGCCCTTCGTGAGTTTGGCTAGTTTCAGCAGATGGCGCATCCGGGGCTGGCCGACCCTTCGGCTGCCGGTGGTGGACATGATCGAGGTGAGACTCTTCGCTCGGTTGGCGTGGTTGATGGCGATGGTTTGGGCAATCATTGCACCCATGGAAATTCCAACGATATGCGCGCTTGGAATCTCGAGGTGATCGAGCAGCGCGGCAGCATCAGCGGCCATATCGGCGAGTAGGTATTCCGACTTCGCTAATCGTCGACTGAGCAACGCGGCCAGCGTTTGGCCGATCGACGGGGGCGCGGTGGTGCCCTTGCTCGAAAGACCAATGTCGCGATTGTCGAACACGATGACTTGAAAGCCGCGATCGACCAGTCCGTTCACGAACGAGTCGGGCCAACTCACCAGTTGGCCACCGAGACCCATCACCAGCACGAGGGGCTCACCGGTGCCGTGGATCTCGTACTCGAGGGTGATTCCCGTCGAAACAACAGCTGAAGTCATGACCCAGTCTCGCCGGTCCGCGTCATGGCCATGGACTGTGCCCCGGACAGCCATTGCCTCACGTTCTCGCCCCGCGCCTGTACGAAATAGCCACCCTCCTGGAGGACCACCAACGGGCGATCGAGGTCAGCAACCATCGCGCCGTGAATGGCGTAGGCCTCGGTGCTCACCGGAGCAAATGTTTCGCCGTACTCACGACCTTCACTCCAATGAAAGTACTGGCTCGCGGCGGCCAATTCGACCTGGAACGCGGTGCTGGCCGTCTAGCGTTTTCCCATGCGAACCGTCACGGGCGTCTGCCATCACGATTGCCCGGACTCCTGCGGCTGGGTGGTTACCGTCGAAGACACTCCTGACGGCCAACGGGCGACGAAAATGCGGGGCAATCCCGATCATCCGTTCTCACTCGGGGAGCTGTGTCCGAAGGTCAATCGCTACCTTGATCGGGTCTATAGCCCCGACCGAGTGCTGACGCCGCTGCGTCGCGTCGGAGCAAAGGGAGCCGGACAGTTCGAGCCGATCTCGTGGAACCACGCGCTCGCCGAGATATCGGCTCGATGGAAAGAAATCACTGACACGCTCGGTGGCGAGGCCATCATGGGGTTGTGGGATGCCGGGAACCAGAGTGTGCTTGCGATGCACGCACATGAACGGTTCATGCAACGCATCGGTGCGTCGCGCATGATCGATTCGGTGTGTGGGCAGGCGGCGGGAGTCGGCACGGCCGCCACCTACGGCTCCGGTCGGGCCGCCGATCCGATGGAGATTCGTCATGCGCAATGCATTGTGTTGTGGGGTACGAACACTCGGCTCACGAATCGTCACCTGTGGCCGTTCATCGAGGAGGCTAAGGCGAAGGGGGCCACGGTTGTCTGTATCGACCCGCTCCGCACGATGACGGCGGACTCGGCGGACTGGTTCCTCCAACCGCTGCCGGGGACCGACGTCGCTCTCATGCTCGCCCTCATCAATATTTTCGTGCGCGACGGATTGGTCGATCGTGACTACGTCGACGCCCATGCCACCGGCTACCAAGACCTGGTAGACGAAGCAGCGCTTTGGAGTCCGGCCCGGGCCGCAGAGATATGTGGACTTACCGTTGACGATGTTGAGCGGCTGGCCCGGTTGCTCGGCACCACGCCACCCGTGCATTTCCGCACGGTGATTGGGGCGGAGCATCGTGAGCATGGCGCTCAGTTCTTCCGGTTACTCGCGGTCCTTCCTGTGATCCTCGGCTCATGGCGACATCGCGGCGGGGGAATGTCTCGTTCTGTTGGCACGTTCAGCGGCAGCGCGATCGGATCGCTCGGCTCGGTGGCCTATACCGATGCCTACGTCCCTCGTGCGCTTTCGCAGAATCTGGTTGGTCGGTGGCTTAATGACACAACGTTGGCTCCGACGGTGGCGTCGTTGATGATCTGGAACTTCAATCCGCTGGTGTCCCTTCCCAATGCAGAAATGATCCGGGTTGGATTGTCACGTGAGGAGCTCTTCACCGTGGTGCATGAAGTGTTCCTCACCGACACGGCAAAGTATGCGGACATAGTTCTTCCCGCAGTTACCCATATCGAAGCGAGCGACATCACGCCGTCGTGGGGTTCCATGCACCTCAACTGGAATCAGGCGGCCATCGCTCCGATCGCTGAATCGGTTTCAAACACCGAGCTTTTTCGCCGACTATCCACGGCTATGGGATTCACTGATTGCGAACTCCACCTCACCGACGAAGAACTCCTCGGCCGCGCACTCTCGTCGGGTCACCCCATCGCCGACGGCATCACCCTCGATCGCCTGCGGGCTGACGGAACGGTCCGGCTCAATCTGCCCAACGATTTCCGTCCCCACGAGCACGGCGGGTTCGCCACCTCCGATGGGAAGGCGCAGCTTTCGTCGAAGGCGATGGAGCATGAGGGCCTCGGTCTGGTGGCAACCTATGTTCCGCCAGCAGAGGGACCGCACGGCGCAGCCGCCACAGAGTTCCCGCTGTCGTTGATGACCCCCAAGGTTCATACCCGATTCCTCAACACATCGTATTCACACTTACCAAATCATGGAGGACGAGAAGGTGGCCCCTACGTGGAGCTCAGCGAGGCAGACGCCCACGCTCGGGGGATCACGGCAGGAGACATGGTCAAGGTGTTCAACCACCGCGCTTCGCTCACCTTGCCCGCCCGAATCGGTACCACCGTGCGTCCTGGGGTGATCGCCGTGCCGTTCGGTTGGGGCGCTGCTTCCCACGCCGACGGCCGCACGGCGAATGCCCTCACCAATGACGCCCCAACCAGCTTTGGCGGAGGCGTGGCCTACTCGGACACGATGTGCGATGTCGCGAAGGCTGGCGCGTAGCGACCGCACCCGCCCCCGCAAGGCCCGCGTCGGTAAAGTCGCAGGGGTCGCGAAGCAGCGGCGGCGGCCCAGGCCCCCGCGCCTCACGCCACGAGGACATCATCTGGGCCCGAGGCGCCGCCGGCGAGGCGACAATCCACTTACCATCGAGCCCGCGAACGACGTTTTCGCCGGTCAGGTGTCGGTGCCGATGATGCGGCCCGCACAGAAGCCTGCGGAAATCGAGGTCCGTGCGGCCGCCCTCCTCGAACGGTGGCTCGTGATCGACATCGCAGCCCTGCGGTAACGCCGTCCATTGAGGCCAGATGCATTTCCGATCTCGGATCGTTAACGCCAGGTGCTGCAGCGGTGAAGCGAGCCGCCGTTTCGTCCGAATCGCAAGACTCCGCCCGAGGTCGAAAGCACAGCGGCATAGAGGTCGGCCTCCGGTCCAGCCCGCCCGACGCGCCTGGGGTGCACGGTGCTAAGCAAGGGTGTGACGGTCGTCTCATTTGGGCGTCGGCCGCGGACGCACCAAAATCTGCCCAAACCAACGACCCCGGAGTACCACGTGAGTCAAACAGAATCTGCGCACGATGCTGATCGCGAACGTCTGAACCAGTTGGGCTACGCCCAAGAACTCCATCGAGGAATGGGGACCTTCTCCAACTTCGCCATCAGTTTTTCGATCATCTCCATCCTCGCTGGGGCCCTGACCAGTTTTTCTCTTGGAATGTTCGCCGGCGGGCCGCGCGTCATAAATCTCGGCTGGATCATCGTTGGTATCGGGGCCCTTGCCGTCGGTGCGTCGATGGGAGAGATCTGTTCCGCTTATCCGACCGCCGGTGGCCTGTACTACTGGTCGGCGAAACTGGCCCGCAAAGACGGGGCAAAGTGGGCGTGGTTCACCGGATGGTTTAATCTCGTCGGCCAGATCGGGGTGATCGCGTCGGTTGACTGGGCGTTGGCCAACTACGTGTTGTACAGCTTCAAGCTCCTTGGCTGGGCTGATCTTCGCCCGACCAAGATGACCGTGTACATCACCTACCTCATGCTCCTCGTGGTGCACGGTTTCCTCAACACCTACGGGGTGAAGGTGGTCAAGACGCTCGGCGACATCAGCGTGTGGTGGCACATCGGCGGTGTCATCGTGATCATCGTCGCGCTGCTCGCCGCCGGGAAGAACTCGACGGGCACGACCGGAATCATGGACTTCAAGAACTCCACCGGATGGAGTTTCCCCGGATCGGGTCTCTACGTCGGCCTCGTCGGTCTTCTCTTGGCCCAGTACACAATCACCGGGTTTGATGCCTCGGCCCACGTGTCGGAAGAAACGATCGATGCTGCCAGGAGCGCGCCAAAAGCAATTGTCCGCTCGATCTACATATCGGCGATTGCTGCGTTTCTCATGAATTTCGTCATGCTTATGGCCATTCCGAAGGGCAAATACGATGAGATTGCCGCCGGTGGAATCCTCGCTGGAGCGTTGGTGTTCACCACGGCATTGACCGGGTTCCTGGGAAAAGCGCTGGTGATCATCGCCACAGTTGGCCAGTTCTTCTGCGGCATGGCCTCGGTCACGGCAAACAGCAGAATGATCTACGCATTTTCGCGAGACA
>JAYVSS010000352.1:0-20348 GCA_043775075.1 Acidimicrobiia bacterium | reverse complement strand
CAACGTCGAGACGTTGATCGGTTGAGGGTTCGACCCACTGACCATTGATATAAAACTTCTCGGCATTCTCCATGCGGGCGAGAGTAGCGAACCTGGTGCCGTTACCGCCTATCCGAGTGGGCGGGAGCGAGAGCGATGAGCGCTCGATAGGTCGTATCCAGCAACGTTTCGAACTCGCCGTCGGTGAAAACGGAGTTGTCGACGATACGTTTCGAGATCAATGGTCCCTGGATCACGTGCATCGCCATCTCGATATTGGTGGTCGGCGGAAGTTCCCCACGGGCGATCGCTCGTTGGAGCGCAATCACGGTCGGCCCTTGCGGCTGGATTCGCTCGTTCGTCTTTGCCTACGTGGACATCTTCGCCTTCTACCGGCTCGCCACAATCATCCACTATGCACGCTCCTGGCCGAAAAGCCGGCGCAAACATCGACCGCTGATTACTTCCGTTAGGACGCTGAGACCAACGAGAGCCGTGGTGCGGTGGCCCGCCCGTGACCGTTGCGGATGAGCTCCGTGAGCTCGGCCGCTGGTGCCGGCCGACTCATTAGGTAACCCTGTCCGAGTTCCACGCCAAGTTGGCGAAGCGCATCATGGATCTCATCGGTCTCGATTCCTTCGGCCACGGTTTGCAGCCCAAAGGTTCGTGCTAGCTCAACGATGACATGCACGATTTGCTCGCTCGTTTCGTCGTTCCCGATTCGCTGGACGAAGGCCCTATCTATCTTCAGTTCGTCGACGGGCAGCGTGTGAAGATAGGCAAGAGATGAGTAACCGGTTCCAAAGTCGTCTATCGAAACACGGAAGCCGAACGCTCGCAGTTCCGTCATGACGGCCCGCGAGGACCGAGCGTCCTCCATAAGGCCACCTTCGGTAACTTCCAAGGTCAGTAGGCGCGGCGCCACTCCATGGGCTGCAGCATGAGCGGCAATGCGCGAGGGCAAGGTCGGATCAACGATTGACGCCGCGGGGACGTTGACCGCAACGCCGACCTCGAAACCGTCGTCGAGCCACGCACGACACTGGCGCAGCGAACCGCGGAGCATGAAGTCCGTGATCTGCTCGATGAGACCCGCTTGCTCGGCCAACCCAATGAACTCATCGGGGCGAATCGAACCTTGCAGGGGATGGGTCCAACGACACAGAGCTTCGACGCCGGCTACGCGGCCGTTCTGGAGATTCGTTTTGGGCTGGAACGCGATGGAGAGCTGGTCATTTTCGATGGCTCCTCGGAGGTCCTCGATCAGGCCTACTTCGCGGGCCGTCCATCGCTGCTGCGAGGGGTCGAAAAGGGCAATCGGCACTCCAGCACGGCGATCCTTTGCCGCGTACATCGCGATGTCGGCTCGCCTCAGCAGCGTGTTGCGATCGGCACCATGCTCCGGAAAGATCGAGACCCCGATTGAGGCGTCCAGCGCAAACGAAACATCGTCAATGAGCACCGGAATGTTGACCGCCGCTCGGAGTGCGGTCGCCGCAGCAATCGCCGATTGATGGTCCCCGATATTCGGCACAAGCACGGCGAACTCGTCCCCGCCGAGGCGAGAGACGGAGGAACCCTTGGGAAGCGCACATACGAGTCGTCCGGCGATCTGAATCAGAACATCGTCACCAGCGTGGTGACCCATGGTGTCATTGATCTTCTTGAAGTGGTTGAGGTCCACAATCATCAACGCTGAAAGCTGGGTTACCCCAACCTCTGATGTCAGATACGCATCGACGGTGCTGTTGAAGTGTGCCCGGTTGTGTAGCCCGGTCAACGAATCGTGAGTGGCCTCGTATTCGCGAACGGTAACTTCTCGTTCGAGCTTTTCGATCAGCCGCGAGCGCTCCAGCGTGACCGACGCATGATGAGCCATCGTGGTGACGAGGTCAAGGTCGGCAGCCGACATCCGCACCACACTGTTACGCCGGTTACGGCCGATCAGCACGCCAACTGTGTCTTCGTCGAGATAGAGAGGGGCGACAACCAGGTCGCTGGCATCACGTTGCGTAAGGTAATCGAGAACGTCAGGCTCGGGTCCGCCGCCCGCTCGGCTCAACAGAAACGCTGGACGTTGCGAAAGGGCACGCACCCATACCCAATCACCGGGAACAGGGCACGCCACTTCCTTTCCGACGCCCTCGCTCGCCACCCCACGCGAGAGCAGGACAACACCATGCCTGTTCGTCAGGGTCAGCGATGCCTCCTCGGTATTCATCAGCTCCGCGGCATGGCGTAATAGCTTTTCAAGGATCACGTCCACGGATCGATCAGGCGAAAGCGCACGGGTAAACCGCTCTAATCGGAGCATTGCCTCGTACCGCGCGTTCGTTTCGACGTGACGTTTATAGGCGAAGGCAAGGCCGGCGAACATGGCCACGCTGAACACGATCGACAGCACATTCATGACCGTGAGCATCAGTGCGATGATCGCCACAATGCCCGCCGGTAACGCTCCACCGATCCCGATGGCGACGTTTCTCGAAACGTCGCGAAGGGCAATGTTGGTTCCTGAAATACGGATCGCTCCGCTCACGAGCATCACCGACGCCACGTTGGCGATGGAAATGCCAAGAAGCAAGGAGGCCCACGTTCGCGCACTACTGATGGCAAGACTGGGCGCAAGAAGCTGTGTTATTCGGGCGGTGATCGCAGTCTCGATGGCGAGGACCGCAATATTTGCCACATTCTTCAACAGACTCCCTTGAATCTTGATGCGGGCCACCGTCGCACCCGCTACGACGGCCAAAAGGGCATGTCGGGGAGTCAGGGCTACGACGCCAACGACGACAGCGAGTTCAGAGAGCCCGAGCGAGAGTGTCTGCCGTCCAATGGCGATGTGGACAGGAAAGGCGTTGGCCACGGTTGACGCCATCAGTACACCGAGGAAGACGATGAGCCCACCGTTGATCGGAGGAGGGATCTGTTCGTCGAGCAGCACAACCATCGCTACCGTAAGCGCGCAGAGCAATCCGACGTATCCAATCAGCCTGAGTTTCGCTCCTTCCCGCCGCCACCAAACCTTCAGGTTGTCCATATCGACGACCACGCTGATCCGTTCCAAGCAGCGCCGTTCCAAGCAGCGCCGTTCCACACCGCGCCGCTCCACCCGCTCCCGTTCCACGCCGCACCGTTCCACACCGCGCCATTCCACGCCGCACCGCTCCATCCGCTCCCGTTCCACGCCGCACCCAGCCAACCAGACGAATTCCACGCCGCACCGTTCCACGCCGCACCGTTCCACGCCGCCCCGCTCCACCCGCTCCCGTTCCACGATGCCCCGTTCCACGCCGCGCCATTCCACGAACTTTGCGCCCAGGTAACGAGGCCGGGATTCGCTCCATCACCAGCTCCTCGGCACCACGTGGCACCGCACGACACAAACGGATCATCGGAAGCAACGTTCGGCATACGGCGAACGCCGAGCCGCCATGCCTTTTGCGCGTCGAAGCTCGATTCGAGGCCCGTGAGTTCGTCGCGTTCACCCCTGTCCTTTTGCGTCCCGGCGGTGAGCAACGCCTTAATTTGATCAGGTGTCGCGTTCGGGAACGCTTCGAACAGCAAGGCGCCGATTCCCGAGGCAACGGCGGTCGCTTGCGAGGTACCGGTTCCTCGAGTGAGTTGATCGCTGACGTTCGCTTTCGCCAGCACCGCGTCGATGAAGGACCCTTTGACGCGCAGACTGATGACGTGTGAGCCAGGTACGTAGATGTCGGGGCGTCGACGCGTTCCCGTGCTGGTAAAGGCGGTCACGTTGTAGTCGCCACGACCACCGCGACTGGTTTCTACTTCGGTCGCCCCAACCGCCAGGACCAGAGGAGAGTATGCGGGGCTGGAGAGTTCGTGCCCGGCGCCTTCGTTGCCGGCGGCGGCGACCACAAGAACGCCTCGACGCCATGCCACTTCCGACGCCCACGCCAGCGGATCGCGACGCCAGTCCGATGTTGCGGGGGAACCGTAACTGAGGTTGATCACACGAATGTTCATGCCGTTCGCACGGCTGTTCTGGACAACCCAATCGATCGCCGCAACGACCTGGGACGTGTGGACAGATCCGTCCATCGCGCCCACTTTGACGTTGACGACGCGCGAACCGGGGGCAATCCCGACGAAGGCGCCGTTGGCCTGGCCAGGATCAGTGATGCTGGGGTCGCGTCCGGCGATGATTCCGGCCATGTGGGTGCCATGCCCGTACCCGTCGAGGAAGCGGACACTGGGGTTGGCCGCATCGGCCGACAGGTCGACAGCATTCACGATCACCGGGGAGCCGGAGACGGGGGCAATACCAGTGTCAATCAGGGCAACATCGACGCCACGACCCGTGAAACCCTTCTTCCAAAGCGCCCGAACTCCGGTTACGCGGGCGATCGATTCGATCGACCCAGGGTCGCGGCTGGCGTCGGCGGCCTCGGTCTCGGCTTTACGGTCAGCCAGATCGCGCTGGTCTTCCTCTGCTTCAGTTTTTTGGCCATCGTTCTTTTGGGCGTCAGTCGCCTGGCCATCATTCTTCCTGTCCTCAGCGCGCTTAGCTTCGGTGCGCTTCTCTGTCGGTGCCCTGTCTTCAACTCTCCTGTCCTCAGACTTCTTCGCTTCGGAGTTGGTCCCAACGACGGGGTTGAGTTCGGCATCGCTGGCAATATCCGTGACGCCGGCGATCTCCGCCACATCGGCTCGTCGACCGCTGCCCACCCGCACCGCAAGCGCATTGATGATTGGCAAGGTCTTGGTGACGTCAGCGCCGCGCCGGGTGAGCTCCGTCTTCACGAGATCGAGTTGCCCGGGAGCGGAACGCACGATGATCAGATCTGCGGTGCCGTTGTCGGGGGCGAGATCTCGTTCCGGTTTCCCGCCAGCGAGGGCGGCCTGGTTGGAGAGCGACGGCAGCGCCACCGCCGAAAGGAAGACGAGTACGCGGAAACGCCGAGTGAACGTTATTGCGGCGCGGCGATGAAACGAAGACATGAAGTACTTCCTGCCAGGGGTCGGGAGGGCGACGGGCAAGTCAGGTATCGTCCACTCTCAACCGGGACTGAACACGGAGAGTGGCCAAAGAGTCAAACGACCCAGAGGAACCGCATCACCGCCAACGCGAAGGGTCACACGACTTACTTACGTGTGGATCGCCGGTGGTACACCGCAGGCGCTGGCCACGCCCGCCCAACAACAGCCACGACGATACGTCACAACATAGTGCGCGTCGCTCCGGCGTCTGACCCTTGGAACATGGCTTCAGAGTCGAACCCCATCCGCACGCTGGGCTGAACCTCGATAACGACACGACCGGGCGAATCGAGATGAGTCACGAAAGCCGTCTGCTGCGACTCACTCTCGGGACGCACGGCGACGGCGAGCAGCGGGTAGAACCACGCCTTGGTCTCGTCATCGTCATGGATGATGGCACGGCCCGTGTACGTCACGCTCTGGCTGACCCCAATGCGCGTGCCCCGGCTGCTGATCGCCACGGCAACGCGCGGATCACGCTCCATGGCGGCGATTCGCTTGCGACGGCGGGTGGCGGTGAGCCAGAACCGGCCCTCGTGCCATACGTAGTTCATGATCACTCCGACGGGCGCCCCGGTCACCGTGATCCACATCAGCGTGCACTCCGTCTGCGCGCTTAGCAGAGCTTCCTCGCGTTCGCCGGAGAGTTTGAAGACCGAGACATCCTCATAGTCAGTTGCCATTGCTGATTCCTACACCACGCCGAGACCTACCTGGATGATTTCGTGGGCAATCCGAGTGCTCTGAAACTCACCCCAACGGCTTTACCATCGGCTGAAGTTTCGTGGGACCCCGAGCGCATCGGCGGACGGCAAGGGTTGACCGCTAGACCTGAGCCGCTGGCCGAAAACGAAACACCGCCGCACCCTCAGCGGTTGGATCGAACACCACGGTGACCGCCATACCGATCCGAACCTCATCGACACCGCAACCAACGATGTTCGTAAGAACGCGCGGGCCTTCGAGTAACTCGACGTAGGCGACGACGTACGGGCTGTGTTCGGCCCAAACTCCCGCCCCTTTGCGGGTGATGGAAAACGAGTACACCACACCGTCACCACTCGCGGGAACCCACTCGATCGACGACGACATGCACAGCGGACAGAAGCCTTTCGGGTACCAAAGCGTGGCACCGCATTGCTCGCAACGTGGAAGTACGAGCCGACCGTCAGCGGTTGCGTCCCAGAACGCACGGGTTTCGCTGGTGACTTCAATCGCCCGCACCGGTAGCGACTTTCTCATGACGCCCGCCCGAGGATGAGCGTGGCCGACCCGGTGCGAGTACCGAGGTTGCCGCCGGTGCCATGGGCGAGGGCGAGTTCGCAGTTCCGAACCTGGACGGCCGGATGGGCCTCGTCCCGCAACTGGCGGACGGCCTCGATGATTTTGGTCATGCCACCTCGATTCGCTGGATGGTTGTTGCAGAGGCCGCCGCCATCGGTGTTGAACGGCAATCGGCCGCCGGCCTCAAGTGCGCCGGACTCGACGAACGCTCCACCCTTTCCTTTTCCGCAAAAGCCCAGATCCTCGAGCGTCTGCAGAACGGTGATCGTGAAGCTGTCGTAAATCGACGCGTATTGGATATCGGCGGGCGTGACACCGGCCTCCGCAAAGGCTCGTGGACCTGACCACACCGCCGCGGTATACGTGAGATCGATACGCCCGTTGGCCGTGTGCTTCAGCGCCTCGCCGTGGCCGAGAACCGACGCACAACGACCCGGCTGGGCAAGGCCACGAGACACCTCGGGGCTGACCACAACAACTGCTCCCCCGCCGTCGGTGATGACGCAGCACTCCAGACGATGAAGTGGATCAGCCACCATCGGCGAATCGAGGACTTCCTCGACCGTCACTTCGTTTCGGAGGAACGCATTGGGATTGTGCGACGCGTGCTTGGATGCGGCGACCTTGATCATGGCCAGTTGCCGACTTGTCGTGCCGAACTCGTGCATATGGCGGGCGGCGGCCAACGCGTACCTGTTCGCCACGTTGGATCCCCATTGCGATTCGAACGCTCCTTCCGGTGATCCACCGCCGCCGGCGGAGCCGCCCGGCGCATTGCCACCAGTGCGGGGTTTGCCAGCAAGGGTAATCAAGGCAACCTTGCATTTCCCCGCCGCAATGGCCGCAGCCGCGTGACCAACGTGGGCGAGGTATGACGACCCGCCGGTCTCGGTGCTGTCGATGATACTGACCTGCAAGCCCAAGTAATCAGCCATAGAGATGCCGCCGAAGCCAGGGGCATCACCGGCGCAGAAGTACGCATCAACGTCGGTCAGGGTCAGCCCCGCATCAGCGAGCGCGCCAGCGGCAACTTGGGCGTGAATCTGAGGAACGGTGAGATCAGGGAGGTGACGGCCGGGATGTTCGAACACACCAGCGATCTTGGCGAGGTTGTTACCGGAACGAGCCATCGGCCGAAGCTAGCGCGACGCTGTGCTCACAGCTCAGCCCGCGACCAAGGCGTCAACTCCCGCAAGGGAAACTGCCAAACCGAACAGCTCTCGACCCAATTGACGTTCGACGAGTAGTTGACTGGATTGGGTGAAATCCAAGGGTCACTACGGTGACCCTCAACCTCCCAAGGAAAGGAGCAAGACAATGGCAATTCTCGACGAAGTACTTCAGGCCAACGACGGATACGCGTCGACGTTCGGGGCCAAAGCAGACCTCGCCCTTCCATCTGCCCGCGGCTTCGCCATTTGACTCTTGGGTACGAAAGAGTGGTTCGTTATCCACCACACCAACTGTGGAATGTTGTTTTTCACTGATCAATTGATGCGTTCGCTGCTCGTTTATAGCCTTGAAACAGCTGCCCTTGGTGCCGATGGATCCAGCGATATTGGTACCGGTCCCGGATCCACTGAAGCAAAATATATCGACTGGCTCACGATTTCGGATAACGCAGCCAGCGTGGTGGAAGACGTCACCCGCATTCGCAACCACCCGCTGGTTCGGTTGCGAATTCCTATCTACGGCTATATCTACGACGTCACGACCGGACGTCTTGTCGAAGTACCCGACGCCACCCTTGCCGGCCGCTCGTCCCGAGCACCGGAGTTCACCGTTGACCTCGTAGCTATGTCACAATGAAGGTCAACAACCACCTGCTGGGGGTGCTGGAGTAATCCGGCTGAGAGCCTGTACGGGCGACCCCAAAGACCTGATCTCGGTAATTCGAGCGGAGGGAACGCAGTACATGATCATCGAAATCCAAGTTTTACCCAACCCACCGGGCACGGCAACGGACCGTTGGGCCCACGTCGAGGCCGCAATAGCGATCATTCAGCACTCGGGCTTGCACTTCGAAGTAGGGCCGCTTGGCACCTCGGTTGAAGGCGAGCCCGATCAGCTGTGGCCGCTGTTGCGTGCGGTGCACGAAGCGACGCTGGCTACGGGCGCTGACGGTGTCGTCAGCGTCATCAAGGTTGAGCAGACACGCGAACCCGAACGAGATCCGTCGATGCACGATCTTGTCGGCAAGTTCCGTTCCTGATCGCATTCACGCCAATGCTCAATAAAAGGTCAACGGCACGCTCGCTTGTTCGAGGCGCCTTCCCGCCTGCTTTTGTCGTAACGATTCTGTTACTGCTGTGGGAGTGGCGGGGGCGCGGTAGCACCGTCCTGCCCGCACCGACGCGCGTGGCGAAGGCGTTTTGGGCCACCAAGGGTCTGCTTCCCCATCATTTGCGCACCACGTTGGTGGAAACCGGGTTGGGCGTTGGCGCCGGTGTTCTTGCCGGTTTGTCAATCGCTGCACTGGTGGCGCTATCGCCGTTGTGGGCCCGTGCCGTGCAGCCGCTGGTATTGGCCAGCCAAACCGTCCCGGTGCAGGTGCTTGGACCAATGCTGGTGTTGGTCTTCGGTTTTGGCATGGCCCCGAAAGTTGTCGTGGTGGCGTTGGTCGTTGGATTCCCCGTGGCCGTTTCGACCACGGCGGGGTTGCGGTCCGCTGATGCCGAACTTATCGAGTTGGTACGCAGTTACGGCGCCTCCCGTAGGCAATCCATCCGACACGTCCTGGCCCCCGCCGCTATTCCAGGGGCATTGTCCGGGCTTCGTATTTCGCTCACGTATGCCGTGGCTGCCGCCGTCATCGGCGAGAGCTTGGGTGGCACATCGGGCCTCGGTCTTTATATCGAACGTTCTCGACGTGGCTTTCGATACGACCAGGTGTTGGTCGGCGTCGCCGTGGTCACATTAGTAAGCGTGCTTTTATTCGCCGCAGTATCCGTTCTTGACCGAGTGCTGTGCCCCTGGCGCCGTGCTCAACCCACAACCTGGAGCCAGTAACTCAGATGATCCGCCGCACGCCTTACATTTTCGCCTGCACGTTACTATGCGCACTTACCGCATGTTCACCCTCAGGCTCGTCAACGTCCACCACGCCCGCCGTCGCGCCCCTCCGGAAGGTGACCTTGGTGTTGGACTGGACTCCCAACACCAATCACAGCGGCATTTATCTGGCCAAGGCAAATGGTCTGTACAAGAAAGCGGGCCTCGACGTCACGGTTATTGAACCGGGCCCCGACGGCGGTCTGCCGCAGTTGGCGGCGGGAAATGCGCAGTTTGCGATCAGCGTGTCGGAGTCGTTGCTGCCCGCTCGAGCCCAGGGCGCCAAGGTGGTTTCGGTGGCCGCCGTTCTCGCCCACAACACCTCGTCGCTCGTTGTTCCCGCCGATCGTGGCGTGAACTCGGCCAAAGACCTGGCCGGAAAAACCTACGGTGGCTTTGGCGGTGACCTGGAGAAAGCACTGGTGCAAAAGTTGGTGGCATGTGACGGCGGCGACGCAAGCACGGTCAAATACGTCGAGATCGGCAACGTTGACTACAACGTTGGGTTGCAGCGCAAGGACTATGACGCCGTGTGGGTGTTCGACGGTTGGGATGTCATCCGGTTGCAAGACCTGGGCGGAATGAAGCTGCAACGGTTCCCGTTCTATCCAAGTTGCGTCCCTGACTGGTACACACCGGTCTTGGTGACTTCCGAGGCCATGATTGCGAAAGATCCGGACGTGGTTCGGGCATTCGTCGGGGCGACAGCTGCCGGATACGAACTGTCACGCACCGATCCGAAAGCAGCGGCCACCGCGTTGCTTGCTGCGGCACCCGAGTTGGACGCCAAGTTGGTCAACGCCAGCGCCGAGTACCTAGCCTCGCGGTATGCCGATACTGGTCAGCCGTGGGGTCGTCAGGATGTCAAGGTGTGGACCAATTTCACCCAGTTCCTACGATCCGCAAAGTTGCTGACGGCCGATGTGGACCCAAGGAAAGTGTTCACCAACGACTTCTTGCCATGACCTCTCCTCATCTCGACGCCAGACCGCAAGCAGGCGTCCCCGCGCTCACGGTCCACGAACTGTCGCACGCCTTTGACGGGGTTCCGGTTCTCGACGGCGTCTCACTCTCGGTTGCCAGTCGCCGGGTGACGGCCGTCGTTGGTCCGAGTGGAGGTGGTAAGTCCACGTTGTTTCGCGTACTGGCCGGGCTGTTGATTCCTGCGTCGGGAACGGCCGAGGTCCACGGCGTGTCAGTTGTCGGCAAACCTGGTCATGTGGCGTTCATGCCACAGCGAGATCATCTCCTCCCGTGGCGACGCGCCCTCGGCAATGCCGTTCTGGGCGCCCAGATCCGAGGAGTGCCGGTCGCCGAAGCAAGGTCGCAAGCACAGGCGTTGTTTCCCCGCTTCGGGTTGGAGGGAACGCAACGTCAGTGGCCGGGACAGTTATCAGGAGGCATGCGGCAACGATTGGCCCTACTGCGCACATTTTTGGTTGGTCGCGACGTGCTGTTGCTCGACGAACCGTTTGGGGCCCTTGATGCAATGACTCGCCGCAGCATGCATGCGTGGGTGCAGGAGGTCTTGGCGGAAGATCCTCGAGCAGTACTACTCATCACCCACGACGTTGAGGAAGCACTGCTGCTCGCCGACGATGTCGTCGTACTGTCTCGACGCCCGGCGCGCGTGCTGGCAACGTTCTCCGTGCTGTTCGATCGACCGAGAGTTTCGACGCTGGTTGGCGACGCCCGCTTCGTTGCCCTGAAGTCTCGCGTTCTCAGCGTTCTGGACGACGACGCAAACGCATGACTTGGACCGCCTCGGCGACGCCCGTTCGGTCACTGTCGTGACGCGTTCGGCCGCGAAGCGTTCGAGAGCTGGACGGCGTCGACACCCATCCGCTCGAACAGGTGATGATAGAAGTGCCGGATCTTGGACTCGTTGTAGCTGGCAAAGATCACTTCCTGCTGCTCCTGCGCCTTAAGTCCGGTTTGCACGTGGGGCAGGTTGAGCGAGTCCTGCTGGAACACCTTGACGACCGGCCCGAGCTCGCCGGCGAGCATCCAGTCGTCGTCGACGCCGAGGTGCGTGACCTTGGCGGGCGCCGGACGATTATCGGGATCGGGAGCGGGCGGCCAGATCATGATTTCGAAGATCGAAGAATTCGGGTCCGAGCCATTCGGCCGGAACCGGTACATCAGGTAGTGGAAGCAACCCCACGGCGACCAGTTCGGGAACACCGAGTAAAACATCGCGTCGATCATCTCGGCATCGCTCACGTTGTCGACGTTGATCGTCCCGGCGAACTGCGTGCGGATGCCCTCGCGCTTCTGCTCGGCGATCCACGCCCGCACCGCTCCCGTACCACCGGCTTTCACCTCGTCGGGCGGGTTCGGCGTCGACTGGGGAACGTCCTCGAGACCCGGGAGGAGGGTGCCACCAACCCACTTGCAGAGATGCGGATCGGCCTGGGTGACCGGACCGGTGATCCAGTTACCGTCGTCGTCAAAAGTACTGACGTGGCCATCGAGATCGGTGACCTCGACGCGACCTGTCTCGATGCGCTGGTAGATGTGTCCGTTCAACGGATGACGCCAACGGGCGTACTGCTTGCCATCGGCCAGCCGTTCGTAGTGAGGCATGCCCTCGAGGTGTGGGCTCTCGACGGCATGCGGCGAGATCGCCCTTGAGTAGTTCTCGTAGACGTCGTACCGACTGTTGGCGTCGCCGAGGTTTTCCATGAGCGTTGGATGGGTGGCGACGGTGTGATACGCCTCCATGAACGCTTCCTGCAGCGCCTTCCAGTTCACCGGCATGATCTTGGCGACGTGCGCCGCCTTGTAACGGTGGGTGAACGGCAGATGGGTGAAGTGATCGCCGAGCGTGCCGATGAAGTCCTCCAACGGCTCGGCATCACGATCAGGATTGATGAACACGAACCCCTGCCACACGCCGACCTTGGCGTCGGGCAGGTCGTACTCGGCCTTGTCGAGATCGGGGAAGTCCCATTCGCAGGGGATCTCCTTGAGTGAGCCGTCGAGATTCCAGTTCCAGCCGTGGAACGCGCAGCGGAGGTTCTTTGCTCCCTTGCCCTCGCACGTGCGGAGCTTGCGGCCCCGATGAAGACACGCATTGCGATGCGCCTTGATGCCGCCGTCGGCGGTGCGCACGATCAGAAAGGACAGGTGGGCAATGTCGTACACGTGGTAGTCGCCGGGGTTCGGGATGTCGTCGACAAGGCAGGCGAACTGCCACACCCGGCTCCACAGCTTCTCCACTTCGAGGTCATGCCACTCCTGGGAGTAGTAGACGTGCGCCGGAACCCGCGTGTTGCCCGGCGGGAGCATGGCGGACTCGCGGCGCAGCACATCGCTCACCGGATGGGAGTCTTGGTCAAGTAGCTCAGCGAAGCTGATCCCAGCAGAGCGATTGGATCCCGTCAAGGTCTCGGTCATGACCAACGGTAGCCCGGCCGCCCGAGTCGTTCGAGCCGACCGTCACTCGCCGGTCGTCCGTCGATCAGCTGTCCGATGGACGTCACGTCATTGAAACCGGGCACCACCTCGAAGAAGCGATCGTCAGCGTCGCCTTCTTTGCCAGCACCGGTCTTTTGCTGACGAGTACATTCGGCGTGACCGCCGTCGGCGGCGAGTTGCGACCGAAAGATTTGACCGTGCTTGACACCTCGGACCTTCCCGACCGCTGGATAACCGACTGGCCAACGAGCCAGCGCTTTCCTCACTACACCCGAGCGAATGCCGGGGAGGTCTTGGCCGACCCGGTGAGCCCCCTGGGCTGGACCTTTGCGTGGGACGGCGGAATCGTGGCGGGCTACAAGGCCGGGCTCATCCGCTGCGGCGCTTACGAAGACAGCGACTTCGACGCCACGCACCCGGAGACTGTCGCGTGCTTCGGCGGATACTTCTATATCAACCTCTCGGCCATCCGCATGCAGGGTGCGCGCAACCCCGCGGCCAGCGTTGCCGCGCTCGACGCCGCCTTTTTCGGTGATCACCCCGACGTACCGACCTACGTTGCTCTCCCGGAGGACAGCAAACCGCATCTGGTCCCCGCTATCGAAGCGCATATGGCGTGGGTTCTGGGCCGCCCGGACTGGCCGGAGCTGGAGTCTGACCGAGCGGCAGCTGCGGCGTTGCGGGCGAGTCGTGGTGACCTGTCGACGCTGACCGATGGTGAACTGGTCGCCCGGGCCCGGATGGTGCAGGCCCAACTCCCGCACCTGTTCTCGCAGCACGTCGTTTCGGGAAGCAGTGCCGCCGTCGCTCCCGGCTTGCTTGGCGTCGTCGCCGAGGCCGTGGGCACGTCGTCGCTGCCGATGACGTTGTTGTCCAGTCTTGGCGGGGTCGACTCAGCCGACGCCAACTACGCACTTTGGGATCTTTCGCGATTGGACCCAGCCTCCGAGGAGTTCAGGAATGCATGGAGAGCATTCATCGGGGAGTTCGGTTCTCGCGGACCCGACGAATGGGACCTTCGTTCGCCAACCTGGGAGACGCATCCGCAATTGGCGATGACCGCCCTCGACCGTGTGCGCAAGCAGTCCGACGACGAGTCGCCACGCCACCGCTTCGCCTCGCGTGCCACCGCACGCGACGCCCTCATTGCCCAGACGCGAGCGGCATTGGCCGACCGACCCGAGATGCTCGAACTTCTTGACGGGGGTCTTCGTGCCGGTCAGATGATGGCCCATCGTGAGCGCACGAAGACGACCATCGTTCGCAGCCTCCACGAAGCGCGCATGGCATTTCGCGAACTCGGTCGTCGGCACGGTCACGACGAGTTGGTGTTCCAGTTGCTCGACGGGGAGCTGGACCGTTACGTCGCAGATCCGCGGTCGTTCACGGAATTGCTCTCGCAACGTCTGGCGACATGGGCGCAGCTCTTCGATCTCGAACCACCGTTCATCGTTGCCGATGCATGGACACCACCGCTTCCGCAATGGCCCCGTCGGACGCGCACAAACGTGTCGGCGGTCAGTGAACGTGAGGAGCTCACCGGCGTCATCGGTTCAACCGGTGTGGCGCGCGGTATCGCCCGCATTGTTCTCGATCCCAACGATGCTCGCGAGTTCGACGCCGGATACGTGCTCGTTGCCCCGAACACCGACCCGAGCTGGACCCCTCTGTTCATGTCCGCGGCCGCCGTCGTCGTCGACGTCGGTGGCCAGATAAGTCACGCCGTGATCGTGAGCCGCGAACTCGGCGTGCCGTGCGTCGTCTCCGTGACGAACGCTACGCGGCGCATTCCTGAAGGTGCATTGATCGAAGTAGACGGAAACCGCGGTGTTGTCACCGTGCTGCAGATCGGAGATAGTAAGTGAGCATTGAATATCCCGCACCGGCCGAGTTGTACTCGTTAGCCGGAAAGGTTGCCGTTGTCACGGGCGCCGGACGCGGCATAGGCGAAGGCATCGCCCGATCCCTTGCCAGTGCCGGCGCGAAGGTCGTCGTCGCGGCGCGTCGAACCGACGAAATCGAAGCGGTGGCCAGGCAGATCCGCGTCGACGGCGGCGAGGCGATCGCCATCACGACAGACGTCACCGACGACGCCGCGGTCGATGCGCTCGCCCGCACGGCGATAGATCGCTACGGATCGCTCTCAATATGGGTGAACAATGCCGGAGGCTCCCCCGCCCGCATGCCAATGACCGAACTCAGTCGGCAGGCCTGGGACGACTGCATTGCCCTCAACCAGACTGCGGTGTGGATCGGCATCGTGACCGCAGCGAAGTACATGGAGACGGGTTCCATCATCAACATCTCGTCAGGTGCGGGCACCGGTCCGGTGCCGGGCAGCGGGCACTACGGCGCGGCAAAGGCGGCGACCAACTCGCTGACCCAGACCGCTTCAGCCGAACTTGCTCCTCGCATTCGCGTGAATGGCATTGCGCCCGGCGCGGTGCCCACCGAGATCTTCAAAAAGGCGGTAGGGATCGAATCGGAAGCAGACCTTGAAGCCGCCGAGAAGGCATGGAACATCCCGATGGGTCGGTTCGGCACCCCACTCGATATGGGCGCGTGCGCGGTGTTCCTCTGCTCCGAGGCGGCCAGCTGGATCACCGGGGAGACCATCCGAGTCGGGGGCGGAGCGAAACCCCGATGACCTCGAACGTGCCCTCAGACGTGACCAAGGTGACCACAGACGTGAACCCGATGAGCGCCGCGCCCGGCATCGAGATCGTTACCGAGACGCGCCGTTCGTTCTGCCGGTTCTGTCATGCTGCGTGCCCCATTGACGTCGACATCGAGATCCAGATTGATAAGCGCACTGAGGGATCAGAAGAGGGAAGTGGAGGCACAACCCGGCGCGAAATTGCGACTGCCGTTCGCGGCGTCATCGATGATCCATTGTTCGAGGGCTACACGTGCATCAAGGGCCGTCAGCTTCCCGATCAGCATCATGCGCCCGATCGGCTCCGGTCACCGCTGCGTCGCGACGCCGACGGGTCATTCGTCCCGCTGGGGACAGCCGAAGCATTGGACGACATTGCCGCCCGCATACGGTCCATCATCGAGCGGCACGGGCCACGTTCGGTCGCGACTTACACGGGAACCGGCGCATTTCAGAACGCCATCTCCATGCCTTCCGCGCAGGCATTCCACGCGGCCATCGGATCACCGTCGTTCTACACGTCGGTGACGATCGATCAGCCTGCGCACATGACGTCGCGCCTGAGGATGGGGCAGTGGGAAGCGGGATGGCACAACTTCCGCGACGCCGACGTGCTGATGGCCATCGGGTACAACCCGCTGGTGTCGTCGTATGCGCCGGCCGGTGGACTGCAGGGGACAAACCCGTTCATGACGTTGCGTCGGGCGAAAGCGAGAGGCATGAAGTTGATCGTGATCGATCCCCGTCGCTCCGAACTTGCCACCTCGGCCGATGTCTGGCTGCCGGTCAAGCCGGGAGAGGACCCGACACTTCTCGCCGGCCTGATCAACGTGATCCTCACCGAGGAAGTTTACGATCGTGAATTCTGTACCCAGTGGGTCGACCAACTCGACGACCTTCGATCCGCCGTGAAGCCGTTCACGACCGAGTATGTCTCGGCTCGATGCGAGGTCGATGCCGACGATGTGGTGCGGGCGGCCCGCATGTTTGCGCATGGGCCACGGGGTAGCGCAGGTACCGGCACGGGGCCGAACATGGCGGCGCACAGCACCCTCACGGAACATCTCGCCCTCACCCTTAACGCGATCTGCGGACGGGTCAATCGGGAAGGCGACACGCTGGAGAGCGGGAGCTTCCTGGTGCCGGGCGATACCCGCCGGGCTCGCGTCATCGCTCCCAGCAACCCCGCGCCCGGAACCGCCCATCGCATGAAGGGCCTGAGCGGGCTACCCGGAGAGATGCTCACCGCTCTCCTGTCCGACGAGATTCTTCAACCCGGCGAGGGACAGGTGCGCTGCCTGATCGTGTGCGGTGGCAACCCGGTGGTTGCCTTCCCCGATCAACTCAAGACAATCCGTGCACTTAAGGATTTAGAATTGCTCGTCGTCATCGATCATCGTATGACGGCGAGCGCGGAACTCGCCCACTATGTGATTCCGCCGAGACTCGAACTCGAGCGAGCCGACGTTGCGGCCGTAATGGACAAGAGGTTCGCCGCACCCTACGTGAGCTACACGCCGGCGGTCCTTTCCCCCGAAGGCGACATGATGTCGGAATGGGAAGTGTTCGCCGGAATCGCCGCTCGCCTCGGCGTGGTGCTGTCGTTTCCGGGCGGCGATCTTCCGCTTGACGGATCGGCGGACGACGAGATGGTGCTCGACCTCGCCTTCGCCAACGGCCGCCTCCCGATGACGGAACTACGGGCCAACGCCGGAAGAATCCTCGATGACCGTGCCTTGAAAGTTGTTGGCCCAGGTGAAGGACCATACGCGCGCTTTGCAGTCGCCCCCGCTGACGTTGTTGCCGAACTCGGCGAAGTCTCAAACGAGGTTACGGGTGCCGAAGTGCTCAGTGGTTTCGACCCGCAGCGGTTTCCGTTTCGTTTGGTGAGCCGCCGTTTGAAGCATGTCCTCAACTCGCTCGGTCGAGAACTGCCCGGCCTTGCTCGCGTCGGCACGACCAACTCGGCCTACATGAATAGCAACGACATGATGGCGATCGGCGTGTCCGACGGAGACCTCGTCGTGATTACGTCGCCAACCGGGTCGTTGGTGGGGGTGGTCGAAGGCAGCGAGACGGTGAAACGTGGTGTCGTGTCCATGGCGCACTCGTGGGGTGGCCCCATCACAGATGACCAAGTCCGCACCCACGGGGCGCCGACGAATCGGCTGTGCACAACGGAGAGCGGGTATGACCGTCTCAATGGCATGGCGATCCAAAGTGCTATTCCCGTAAGCGTCTCGGCCTCTATCGCACGAAGCAATGACGGACGAGCAGTCTGACCCTGACTTCGAATACGTGTACATACTATTCGTTTCCACCAGGGGTGCACGGCATGAGATCACCGTCTTAGGGATAAGTAAGTGGTCGTAGTACTCGCTGTGGTGCTGCTCGAAATAGGCAGACACGTACAGCAGTGGCTGCGGCAACGCGCCGCGCCGCCTAGCGAGCGCTGCTAGGCGTTATCGAGACTGAAGGTAACGGTGAACGTCTGGTCCGGTGGCCCATCGCCCCACGGGCGCCGCAACGCGAAGGTCAGTTCCACCGTTCGTTCTGGCGTCGTGAACGTGAAGCTCCGTTCGCCCGCCCCGCCGACTCCCAGATTATCTGCGCGCAGATAATCGTCGGTGACGGATACGAGGTCGTTCGGCGCTTCCCAGCGGTAACCCGTTGATGGATTCTCGGGGAGACGAAGTACCACCTCGCATCCCGGAGACGCCGTGATTGTCCGGCCGTTGTCGGCGTCTGTCAACTGGATAGCATCCACGCTCGCCCCTTGCTTCTTGGTTACTCCGGTTGCTCCGGTCATGTCGGCGCCTGTGAAGTCTGCACCGGTTTGCGATGTGCCCGAGAGCTGCGTCCCGAGGAGGCTCGCTCCCACCAGAACGGCGTCATCAAGCGACGAGCCGGTGAGATCGGTAGTTGCGAGGTTGGCGTTCGTGAGATCCGCCGCCGTGAAGTCCGCTGTCTGCGCCGACGCCGCCCAGAGGATGGCGCCGACCAGAACTGTACGTCGAAACGATGCTCCGTCGAGTCGGGCATAGGAGAGATTCGCTCCTGTGAGATCCAGACCGGAAAGGTCAGCGCCGCGCAAGTCGTGACCACTGAGCTCGAGGGTTTCCCCGGCGAGCAGCATGGTCTCGACATCTGCGCGACGCATCGCCATCGTGATCTCCCTTCCGGTTATTTGCTTATCCGTGGAGCCGGGCGTCGATCCGGTAGAGCTTCTTGTAGCCACTCCCGAAGTCGACTTCGATCGACCGGGTCGCAATCAACTCGGCCGTGTCGCCGGCGAGATCGTACCCAACCTCAGTCGAACCCGGAACGACGCTGAAACCCACCGGACCGGCACCCTTACCGCGGCCGACGATCGACCGCAACGTCACCCCGGTGGCCGCGCCAAGCGCGGTCTCCTCGGCCGACCGGGGCTCCGGCGCACCCTCGGCCGCGTGAGAAATACCGGCTGTCGTGTCGGGCCGCTCCGGTGGCATCATCCGACCACTGGCGGTCAGCGCTCGCACATCACGCAGCGAACCATCCACGCGTGTGACGGTCCCGTCATTATCGATGGCAACACGCAGGGTGCCGGCGCCCGGGGTGATCACCGGAATGCCGTCGATCAACTGTCGGTACTGGACGATCGTCTCCGTCGTGCGGCTGTCCGACATCTCCCCGGATCCCTGATTCGTGCCACCGGCCGCTTCCGCCGAGATGACCCGGTCGAGGACCAGTTGGGAATCCCTGCGGAGGGAAAGCCGATCGACGATCCGCTCGGCTATGCCGCGAACGCTTGCGGCGGACGGCGCCTTCTGGTTTTCCAGGTTCGGGTGGGCCAGGCGTACTGAGTAGCTGCCGTCGGTACTCAGCGAGAATGCCCGGTCCCCATCTTCGAACGAGGCGCTGCCGTCTCCCGCGACCGGCCCGCCGATCTCGAAGCGATCAAACAGCGCTTCTGCTGAACGCTCTGCCGGAGCAAGGTCAGCGAGCTGCGGAGTTGGAGGCATGGTCGTCAGCACCTCTCGTTGCACCGCAGCGTTGTACCAGCGCCACCACCACCAGTTCTTCGATGCCGCCTGCGCCGAGAAGTAGCGCTCGTTGAACAGACGTCCCTGGGCCTCGGCCTGCGTGGCTCCGCATGCGGCCACTGTGGGCCCCTGGTTGTGGGCGATGCGCCAGCTCGAGTCGAGCCACGACTGGGAGAACGACTTGTTCCGATTCCACTCCTCGAAGAAGTAGCGCCCGTAGTTCGCGTTGTCGTAGCTCACGGTCTCGAATCCGAAAATCATGCGCAATCCAAGGTTCGCTGCGTCCCAGGTACGAATCGGGGACATACCGCCCGTATAGCGAAGCGAGAGGCAGGTCGAGAGGAAGAGATAACGCAAATACTCGTTGCCAAGACGCATGTTGTTCGACGTGGCGGTGCATCCCAGTCCGCCCCAATCGGCGCCCATCGGGAGGTAGAAGACACCATCGCTTCCCATCCCACCATGACCCGAGTGGTAGAAGACCTTCACCGCATCGGCGCCATAGGTGTCCTGCCAATTGTCGTAGTCCTCGTAGTACTGCCATGGCTTAACTCCTGCATCCTGGTACCAGAAGTTCGGTGGCGTGAACCGCCGCACGTAGTCCCAGAAGCCGTAGGCGTCGTCGTGGGTGAGGGATAGCCCACCCTGATTGCAGAAGGTCTCAATTGAGCAGAAGCCGTAGACCTTGGCGCCTCCTCGGGCAAGATCGGCAGCGGCTGGATTCGCTGCGGTCGCTGACGCGCCCGGCGTTGTCGCCATCGGCGTCGGCTTCAAGCTTGGTGTTGGTTCCGTCACATCTGTAGGCATGAGCTTTCCGTTCCGTTCTTGGGGTGAGTCGCCGGCGGCGCCGACGGTTTCTGCAGGTTCACAGCACGTACAGTTCGACGATGGTGTCGTCCTTGATCGAGATCGTGCAGAGGGCCTTGGAG
>JAYVSS010000351.1:0-3171 GCA_043775075.1 Acidimicrobiia bacterium | reverse complement strand
AACGCCCCGCTCGCCGTGCAAGCCACCCGGGCGACGCTGCGTGCCGGTTTGGCCGATCGCGTCCGCACTGCATTGCTGCACGAACGCCGCACGCAGGACTGGCTATCGGCCACCGCCGACGCCGAAGAAGGCATTGCTTCGATGTTGGAACGTCGCCCCGCAGTATTCACCGGCAAGTAACGCTTCGGGGAATTTCTCAACAGTGTTTCAAAGACCAGTCGCGTCCTCAAAGTCCCATCGTGGAGCTCCGCCGTTGGTTTTCGTGGCCGCAGTTGGTCTTTCAAATCTCATGTCACCGTGGCGACACACGGTCGGCCCAACGTCGTAGGAGGTGGCGCCAGCCGGGGCCCCAGGGGGCGACGCTGGACGGGAAGAGCGAATGCTCGCAGCGGGCGGAGTAGGCCAGCGCGTGAAGCGTGCCGGCGGTGGCCAGCAAGCGCTCATCATCGGTGAAAGCGGTGCCCCGGGCGAGTTCGTAGTCGTCAACAAACGCGTCGATTTCGCCGACGGTCGGGAGCATGGGATCAGCGCGAGACCAGTTGGTGGAAAACGCTCGGGCCACACCGCCGATCAGCCACGGTTCGGCGTCAAGCACGAGACTGTCAAGGTCGTACACGGACGAAACGCCACGGTCGTCGAGAAGCAGATTTTCCGGCCGGAGGTCGGCATGGCCCACCACGTTGCTGCGAGCAATAGTGGCGACTAGCCGGTCCTCTTCGGCGAGCGCGAGGTCGGCCAGTTCGTCGATCCACTCGGCTCCGGCGGTCGTGGCGTCGAAATTAAAGATCGGCGAGTGTGGCGGGGGGAAGCGGCCTACCCAGGTGCGGGCTAGTGCGCCGTAGTTCTCGACCGGGGTCAGCGTGCTGGTGATGGCGAAAGCACACTCAGCGATTGCGCTGCGACGTGGCGCCGGGCGGACATCCACCGTGTCGCCGTCGGTGAGCCACGACTCGATTGTTGCGGCCCCCGAACCGACGGGAATGGCTTCGTCCACGAGTGGAACCGGCACCGGAACCCCCGCGGCCGCAAGGGCACGCTGCGCCGGCAGCACCGCGCCGAGCCGAGCGACGATGTGGGGGCGATGGACTTTCACCACGACGGCGTTCCCACCCGCAAGGTCGAATCCAACAACGACCCCGGAGCCGAGACGAACCAGTTTGACGCCGAGAGGTCGCCCCGCGATGGCGGCGATGTCGACGATTAATGCCGCGGCATCGGTGCGGGACGCAAGCGCCCCGAAGATCTCGTCGAGAAGCATTGATCCATCGCTTCGTTCCAGTGCATTGCTAAGTGCGCGTATGACACCTATCGCGCCACCAGTCACCCCCCGAGCTTGCCAGACGGGCGCTGAATCCCCGGCAAGTGTGAAATGTGTGCTTCAAAGTGGGTGTTCAGAGGGCCCCTGAACCCACACATTGACGCGCACATTTCACACTTGGGGAGGGCGGCCGAAGATTTCTCGGCTGAAACACTTTGTAAAGCGGAATCCGCGTACCAGTATGCATTGGGTGAGTTCTGCAACTGCTTCCCGTTCCCTGAGTACCGACCTTCGCCTCGGCCTGACTTCGGCCATGGTCGATCAGGCATCGTTCGACCGGGCGGTGCAACGTTTCGCCGAGCGCAAGATCGGTTTGCCGACGTTCGCCCAGGTTGCTGATCCCACCCTCCAGCCGCAGGGCACCATCGAGTCACTGAGCGGCATTGATCCCGATGCCGCCGATGCCCGGAACCTGTGGCGGGTCAATTGGTTCAACGCTGCTGATCGCAAGAGCCGGGTCGACGTGCCCGTTCACGTGGTGCTCCCGCCCAGCCTCACCGGCGTGGAGGCGACGATCGTTGTGATGCTCGGGAACAAATTCCCGATGATCCGTGCGCATAAGGTTCAAGCCGCATACGCCGTGCTCGCGCCGAGGCTCGTCACCGGACAGTTCGACCCCACATCACAGCGGGCCGTCTGGCCGTCGACCGGAAACTATGCGCGCGGAGGAGTGGCGATCTCGCGGCTCATGGCGTGCCGAGGAACGGCGGTGCTCCCCGAAGGCATGTCAAAGGAACGATTCGACTGGCTCGCCCAGTGGACGGAGGATCCGTCAGACGTGGTGCGCACGTTCGGGACCGAGTCCAACGTGAAAGAGATTTACGACAAGTGCAACGAGCTGGCGAAGGATCCGCAAAACGTGATCCTCAACCAGTTCAGCGAGTTCGCCAACTATCTCGGCCACTTCCACGTGACCGGGCGGGCGCTGGGCACGGTCTTCGAGCACGTCGCTGCGCAGATGCCATCGACGGCTCATCCGCGTCTGCGGTGGTTCACCAGTGCGACAGGCTCGGCCGGCACGATCGGCGCCGGCGACTACCTGAAGGAAACGTACGGCACAAACATCGCTGCGCTCGAAGCCCTGGAGTGCCCGACCATGCTGAAAAATGGCTTTGGCGAACACAACATTCAGGGCATTGGCGACAAACACATCCCGCTCATTCATAACGTCATGAACACCGACGCCGTCATCGCCATCAGCGACAAGGCGACCGACAACCTCGACATTCTGTTCAACACCGCGGCGGGCATGGCTCACCTGCGCGACCGCCTCGGTGTGCCGGGTGCGGTCATCGAACAGCTCACCCATTTCGGGTACTCGGCGATCTGCAACACCCTTGGCGCGATCAAGCTGGCCAAGGAGTTTCGTATGACTGCAGATGATGTGATTGTGACCGTGGCCACCGACGGCTCTGAGCTCTACCCGAGCGAGCGCGAAAAGTTCCTCGCCCGTGACTATGCGGAAGGCTTTGGCGCCGTCCACGCCGCCGAGGTCACCGGTCGCTACCTGCAGGCCGTGGATCGGGAGAACATGATTCAGCTCACCGAGATGGATCGTGAGCGCATTTTCAATCTCGGCTACTACACGTGGGTGGAACAGCAGGGCACATCGTTTGAGGACTTTACGGCCCGCAAGGAGCAGTCGTGGTGGAAGGCCCTCCGCGACCTCGTGCCGGTGTGGGACGAGCGGATCGCCGACTTCAATGAGCGGACCGGGATGGCGTAAGCAGGAGCAAACCTATGTACAGGGATCATCTGACGTGAACGTCTCCGTTGTTCTTCGCTGCGCCGGTTGTGCGGCGACGGTCGATCCGCTCGACGTCGGCGCACCCCCACCGTTCCGTTGTCCGAAT
>JAYVSS010000350.1:0-7986 GCA_043775075.1 Acidimicrobiia bacterium | reverse complement strand
GGGGGATGGCTGATCGACTCGGTGTCGTGGCGGTGGATATTCCTCATCAATCCGTTGATCGCCGTTGTTCCAATCACCCTGGCGCTTCGGTGGATCCCGGAAACCCGCAATGAAACGGCTGACCCGGTTGACGTGGCCGGCGGAGTTCTTCTCTCTGTCGCGCTCGCCGGGATTGTCTACGCGCTTATCGAAGGGCCATCGTCGAGCTGGCCTGCGGTCGCCGTCGTGGCTGGCATCGTCGGTGTGCTGGCGATGGTCACGTTCGCCGTGTTCGAAAGCCGCACGTCGTCGCCGATGGTGCCGCTCAGTCTGTTTCGCTCCCGCCAATTCAGTGGGGCAAACGCCACCACATTCGTGGTGTGGGGAGCGATCGGCGCGGTGTTCTTTCTTCTGACGTTGCACCTTCAGAACGACCTTGGGTATTCGGCTCTGGAAGCGGGCGCGGCCAGCCTGCCCATCACGATCATGATGGCGCTCTTCGCCGCCCGAGGTGGTGCGCTGGCCCAGCGCATGGGGCCGCGTATCCCGATGACCGTAGGTCCACTTATTATCGGTTCGGGCTTTGCGCTGATGACGATGATCAGGCCGGGTCATCGGTATGGGGCCGTGGTGCTCCCCGCCGTGCTGGTGTTCGGCCTGGGCTTGGTCTTGACCGTGGCCCCGCTTACCGCCACGGTCTTGGCCGCCGTCGACGATCGGTTCGCCGGAGTTGGCTCGGCGGTGAACAATGCCGTGTCCCGCATCGCGTCGTTGTTGGTGATCGCCGTGATCCCGTCGCTGGCCGGAATTGCCGGCAGCGCGTCGTCGTTGGGTCAGGGCTTCTCCCGGGCCATGTGGCTCTGTGCGTCACTGTGTGTCGTAGGCGCACTTATTTCCTTCACCACCATCACCAATGGACACGCCCATAGAGCCTGAGACGCAACAGAGGGGCCAACTTGCGGCTAGATCACCTCGAAGGCGCCGGAGTTGGCGGAACGAAATATCGCGTCGATGATTGCCATGTTGGCCATGGCGTCGCGCAACGGACCGTCGGTGGGCTGTTCGGTCCGGACTCGGGCCGAGAATGCCTCGCCTTGCGATGTGTATTGATCACAAGTGGCAACTTCGTGACGAGTTGCGTCGAGTCCGTCGACCGACTGACCATCGTGGGTGAGATACACCATTGGCGCATCGAGGAGTTGGTTGAACGGAATGGTGATTTCGAGGCGACCGGTGGAGCCGTAGACGTGCGCCCGCTGGTGGTACACAGTCTGGGTGGACACGGCGAAGGTGCACGTGCGGCCGTCACCAAAATCCATAAGCGCGCTGGTGAGCCGATCGGTCCCAAATGTCGGATCGATGGTGCACACTGCGGCTACCCGGACTGGCTCGGCATCGAGGAACCAACGGGCAGCGACGATGGCATAACACCCGATGTCGTACAACGCTCCGCCGCCCGACGACGCGATGTTCCGGATGTTCGTGGCGTCGGTGTTGTTGTACCCGAAGGCCACGTGCATATGGCTGACCCGGCCGAGCGAACCGGAACGCACGATGTTGCGGGTCTCAGTCCACTGCGGATGGAAACGCACCATGAATGCCTCGGCGATGTGGACCTTCGAGGTCAGGGGCAGCAGGACTTCGAGCTCCGCGGCATTCATTCCCATGGGCTTCTCGCACATGACGTGTTTGCCCGCCTCCGCGGCCCGGCGGGTCCACTCGACATGGAGATCGTTGGGCAAGGGGTTGTAGATCACGTCGATCGTCGGGTCAGCTAGTAAGTCCTCATAGGAACCGTAGGCCACCGGAATCTCGTTGCGGGCGGCGTACTCGTGGGCTCGATCGAGGTCGCGGGACGCCACCGCCGCAACCTCGATCATCGGTGATTTACGCAGGCCGGGAAGAAACTTCTCCTCGGCAAACGACGACGTGGACAGCACACCCCAGCGGATCGGTTTCATATGGCACAAACCTACGTTGTGCTGAGAATCCGGGGATTCCACCGGGGCGTATCGCCGCTGTGGTTATGCGTGGTTAGGCGCGGTTAGGCGTTGTTTAAGGCGGAGGACGGATGGCCGATGGCGTAGGTGGGATCGTCGATGGCGCTCTTCATCCGCGCGATTTTCAGAATGACCAGGGCGAAACCAGCCTTCGCCAGGATGTCAGCAATGGAATAGCCGCCCTGTCGAAGGACGAATCCGCCGGCGCCATTGAAGAACTTTCCTCCGAACACGGGAAAGAGATAGGCGATTGGATAGACGCCCCACAGCCCCAGAATCATCAGCTTGAGCATTTGAATCGTGTGCTTCACTTCGGCGGGTTGCGTGTTCAGAGACTTCGTCAACTCAACGAAGAGTACGTAGACGACGTACACGAACGGAATCGTGGACAGCAGTCCCCAGACGACGCGAGGTCCGGTGGCGTTGGAAATTTCGCCCGGATAGCCAAGAGCAATCATGGCGATGGCGGCCGGTACGAGCTTGGTCAGAAGCTTCTTCTGCACGACGCGGGCGAGACCCATAACCGCTACGGCTTCTACCAAGAGAAGCGGGACGGTGAGCAACCAGTCCACGTAACGGTATCCCTCATTGAATTTCACGTTCGAGAGGGCGTGGGCGGCACCGGTCGTCGGCCCTGCCGGGTACGACTCCTTGAAGTTTTCGAAGATCCGGAAGTAGTGGTAGCTGGCAATGCCGCACACCATGGCCGAAATCGTGATCGCGTTCCGATAGACGGTGGCCACCCCGGTCCGGGAAAACAAAAGGTAAATGGCGGTGAAGAGCATCGCGGCGATAACGAGCGAAAACAAGTTGTACAGCGTCGCGTATTGAGTGGCGCTGAGACTCTTCACATCGATTGCACTGGCGTACATCATGGTGGGTCCTTTAGGGCATGTTGAGCGGTCGCTCAGATCGGCCGGACAGTACCTTCTCATGTCTGCAGTATCTAGTTGTAACGCGTCCTCTCAGCGGGCGCGCTCTGCCATGGGATGTTCGACTGCTCTCGACCGCTGGCCGCCGGGCCAGCGGGTTTCAGACGAGTGCCTCAACCGCGGTTTGCATGCGTCGGAGTTGTTCGAGCGAGATGTGGCATCGCATCAGGTGGCCTGGTTCAACTTCAAGAAGCTCTGGCTCAACGGTGTCGCACAACTCTTCGACGCCACTGTCCGCCCGGCGCGGGCACCGAGTATGGAGCACGCATCCGCTCGGTGGGTTAGCCACGCTCGGAACTTCGCCTTCGAGACGAACGCGATGCGTCGCTTCGCCATCGATCGACGGTAGCGACGAAACGAGCGCCTCGGTATACGGATGATGCGGCCCTTGGAAGACCTTGTCTGCCGGCCCGAGCTCCATGATGCGTCCGAGATAGAGCACGGCAATGCGATCGGAGAGATACCGGACGACGCCAAGATCGTGGGAGATGAAGAGATAGCTCACGTTTTCTGTGCGCTGCAGGTCGACAAGCAGGTTAAGGATCGCGGCCTGGACGGAAACGTCGAGGGCCGATGTTGGTTCGTCACACACCACGAGGCGCGGGTTGCCGGCGAAGGCCCGAGCGATGGCGACGCGCTGCTTCAGTCCACCGGACAGCATGACCGGTTTGGCCGCGTGCAGACGGGCGTCCACGCGCATGTCCGTGAGGAGTTGATCGGCCCGCTCACGTCCCTTCTCCTTGGTCGTGCCCGCCAACTTGGTGACGGCACGGCTGACGATGCGACGAACGGCGTGGCGGCGGTTCAGGGCCGAGTCAGGGTTCTGGAACACGATCTGGACGGCACCAACGTCTTTCGCCGAACGCTGGTCGAGCGTGGCCCCCAGCGCCTTTCCATCGAGTTCAACGACGCTTCCACCATCGGGGTCGGTAAGACCGAGAAGAACCTTGGCCAGTGTGGTCTTGCCGGAGCCCGATTCGCCCACCAATCCCAGCGTCTCGCCGGCCTTCAACTGGAACGCGATACCACTAAGCACGCGTACGGTTGCGTCGTCCTTTCCAAAGGTTTTGGAAAGGCCGTTCAGTTTGATGATCGAGTCCTCTTCGGGTGACGCCAGCCGCTGTTCGATGACGACGGCGGTGGTGTCGCTATTGCGTGGAATGGTTGGCGCAAGGTCGGTGTGGAAGCAACGTGCTCGCTGGCCGTTCGTCAGTTCGACGAGGGGTGGCTTCTCATTGGCACACTGTTCCGTAGCGATGGGGCATCGGTCCACATATACGCAGCCCTTGATGACCGTGCCGAGTGGCGGGAGCGTGCCGGGAATGGTGTCAAGTCGGTGGAGGTCTTTGCGCCGCCCGGCCCGGGGAATGCACCGAAGTAATCCAACGGTGTAGGGGTGGTGCGGATCGCCCAAGAGCTGGACGGTGTCGCCTTCCTCCACCAGTTGGCCGGCGTAGAGCACACCTACGCGATCGCACATTGAGCGGATGACGCCGAGATTGTGACTGATGAAAAGCACCGAGGTGCCCGTCTCCTGGCGGAGCGTGCGTACGAGGTCAAGGACCTCAGCCTCCACGGTGGCGTCGAGCCCGGTTGTCGGTTCGTCGAGAATCAGGAGCCGGGGGTTGTTGGCCAGCGCCATGGCAATCACCACTCGCTGGGCCATGCCGCCGGACAGCTCGTGCGGATAGCGGTGCATCACTTTGCCGACGTCGGCGATTTGGACAAGCCGCAACGCCTCCTCGGCTTTGAGGCTGGCGTCGCCCTTCGACGCGCCACCGATCCGAAATACCTCGGCCACCTGGCCCCCGACCCGAAGCGACGGATTCAAAGCGGCGATCGGGCTCTGATACACCATCGACATCGCGCTACTACGGAGTTTGCGCACCTCTTCGGCCGACATCTCAACGAGATTTCGACCCTCAAATCGAATTTCTCCGCCAGTGATCTTCCCATTCCGAGGGAGATACCGAAGGGCCGCATAGGCCGCCGTCGACTTTCCGCAACCGGACTCGCCGACCAGTCCGTATGCCTCACCCGGCTGCACGGCGAATGAAACCTCACGAAGCACCGGCCGGTCGATGCCGCGCACGGTGTAGGCGACCTCAACACGATCGAACTCCAGGGTGGGTGTTTGGTCAGACGTTGTGTTCATCGGTCGAACGCTTCCGTGACTGCGTCTTGGAGCAAGTTGACGCCGATGGAGAGGGTGGCAATGGCCAGGGCGGGAAAGACGGTTGCGGACCAGTTCAGCCCGTTGAGGAAGTTTCTGTGGGTGGCAACCTGCGTTCCCCAGTCCGGAGATTCCGGGCTGGCTCCGGCGCCGAGGAAGGAAAGGGTGGCGATGGCGAAGATGGCGTATCCCAGCCTCACCGTGAACTCCACGAGGAGCGACGGAAGAATGTTCGGCAGCACTTCTTTGAACAAGATATGCGGCGTTTTCTCGGTGCGGAGTCGGGCGGCAGAGACGTAGTCGAGCTCGGTTTCTCCCAATGCCGTGGCCCGAACGGTGCGGGCAATCACCGGTGTGAACACCAACGCAATGATGAACATGACGATGAACATTGACTTGCTATTGACCGAAGACGTGATGAGCAACGCCAACACAATGGTCGGAATAGCCATGAAAACATCAGCGGTGCGCATCAATACTTCGTCGACCATTCCTTTGTAGTACCCAGCAACGAGTCCGAGGATGGTGCCGAGGATGGCCGCAACGATCGTTGCGCCGAGGGCCACGAGCACGATCAGTCGAGCGCCGACGATGACTCGACTAAACACGTCGCGTCCCAAGTTGTCGGTGCCAAACCAGTGTTTCCAGGATGGTTCCTGCAGTTTGATGGACGGGTTTTGGACGAAGGGGTCCTGTGGCGCAATCGTGGTGCCGAACAGGGCGCAGGCCAGCCAGAACAAAGAGATAACGCTTCCAATAAGAAATGAGGGCTTGCGGAGGAGCAGCGCGATTCGCTCGCGGCGTTGGGCCTGCGCTTCTTCCCTAGCCCGGGTGCGACCGTCGAGGACGGCGGACGCCACCGATTGGCCCGCTTCCGTTGCGGGTTCCATAGTGCTCATTTGATGATCGCCTGTCGGATGCGGGGATTGAGAAGCGTGTAGGACACATCGGCGAGAAGAGTCGTGAGTACGTAAACCACACCGACGAGAAGCACGGAGGCCTGGAGCAGCGGGAAGTCTCGTTGACGGACGCTTTCGAGCAGCAGGAGACCGAACCCGTTGTAGTTAAACGCCAACTCAACGGCAACAAGCCCACCGAGGAGGTATCCGACTTGGGTGGCGGTCACCGCGATGGTGGGCATCAGGGCATTGCGCAGCACATGCTTATTCACCACGGTGCGGTTGGGGAGGCCCTTGAGACGAGCGGTTCGCGTGTAGTCGGCGTCGAGCGCTTCGATCACTCCCGCTCGAGTGATTCGGGCGATGTATCCAAAGAGGACCATGACGAGGCACAGGGCGGGGAGAAGAAGATGTTTGTACTGTTCAAAGACTCCGGCCCCATCTGGTGAGGTGGCAGAAACGGGGAGCCACTTGAGTCGCACGCCAAAGATGAGGATGAAGAACACCGCCCATACGAACTCAGGAATAACGGCTGCCGAAAGCCCGCCGATGGTGATGATTCGGTCGATCGGTTTTCCTCGTTTCAGCGCCGCCACAATGCCGCCAAATATGCTGGCCGGAACAACGAGTACGAATGCCAGTAAGCCGAGCTTGGCGGACAGCCCGATGGCCGGACGGATCTTTTCGGTGACCGGTACCGAGTACACATACGATTGACCGAGATCACCGCGCACCGTGTCCGATATCCAGTTCACGTACTGGACCGGTATTGGTCGGTCAGTGCCAAGTTCTTTGTTGAGGTCCTTGATCGATTGCGCGTCGGCGAAGGGGCCAAGAATCTTTTTCGCGACATCGCCGGGCAGGAGGTGGGTGGCGAAAAAGACCAGGAACGTGAGCATGAACAAGGTCACCAGAGCGAGACCAAGGCGACGGAGGAGAAAGCGCTTCATGAAGGCAGGCTCGCTTTAATGCCGGGGGCGGCAGGTGAAACCGACATTGGCCTGAGTACCGTGCCGGGAAGGACAGGAACTATCGCAAAGCCAGACGGCCCGTGCAACTGGGTTGCTCCGGGCCGTCTGGGTGATGCCGCGCGTTGACGTCAACGCAAGGTACGAGGAAACGCGGTTACGCGAACTTGGCCCTGGTGGTTTCGATGTTGCTCATGCCATTGGTGTAGTTCCCGGTGAGCCCTTTCTTGGAAACGTCGAGAACGTTGCCGAAGTAGAGGAAGCCAACTGGTGATTCTTCCAACATGATTTCTTGGACCTTCTTGGATTGCGCCTTCTGGACGCCGACGTCGGCCGAGGCCATGTACGCCTTGGCGGCAGTGTCGAATTCAGCGTTTGACCAGTGGGCGGCGTTCCACACGCCGTTGGTAATAAGGGCCGAGTTGAGATAGACGTTGGGCACGCCACGGTGGCCGTACTCGGTGATCCCGAAGTCCGAGTTCAGCCAGCTCGGGGAACGCTTGTCGTCGTAGTACGCCGAGCCGTCATCGTCGGCGATGTCGATTGTGACATTGATGCCGATGTCCTTAGCCGACTGCTTGACGACCTGGGCGAGGAGCTTGATATCCGAACGTCCCCAGGTGGACAGGGTGACGTCGAAGCCGTCGGGCTTACCGGCGGCGGCCATCAGGGCCTTGGCCTTGGCAATGTCTTTGGCCCGCTGGGCGACCGTCTTGTCCGTGGTGGCATACGAAGGGGACATGGGGCTGTCGTTGCCGAGAGATCCAAAGCCATCAACGACACCTTTGATGACGCCGGGGCGATCGAGGCTGAGAAGCAATGCCTGGCGGAAACGCTTGTCGGCGGCGAACGGTCCCTTGTCGGTGCGCAGGTGGACTTGGAGGTGACCGGCAGTTGGGGACTGACCCACCACGAAGTTGGGATCGTTGCGCAGGGTGGACGCAGTGCTGGCGTCAGAGAAACCATCCCAGTCGTTCTGCCCTGATTGCAGAGCAGCCAGCCGCGCGCTGGAGTCCTTGTACTGGGTGACCTGGA
>JAYVSS010000349.1:0-2729 GCA_043775075.1 Acidimicrobiia bacterium | reverse complement strand
CGGTGGCAGTTGCATCTATGTCTGTTTTGCGACAGAAAGTCTGGATTGCGCCGTCGTAATCCCGACACCTCGTCGCAATTCAGACAGGTGAGATTGTGGCTCTCCTCGGTACGAACGGAGCTGGCAAGTCAACGGCTCTGAAAGTCATTGCCGGCCAAATACTTCCGCGGTCTGGCGTGGTGCTGTTGGAGGGAACGAATATCACGGCGTTGTCGGTCGAGCGGCGAGTACCCCTCGGTCTGGCACAAATTCCTGGTGGACGCGCGAGTGTTCGGGTCGCTCACCGTCATCGAGAATCTCGAGTTGTTTGGGTCGAGTCTCGGACAGGACAAGGCGGCGGTGAAGCGCGGCATCGAGAAAACGCCTGGCCCCCTCGGTCGTCGCGACCTACTCGATCTGGTGCGCTCGATTCATGCCGACGGCACGACGATCGTGCTCGTGGAACAATCCGTGAACGTGGCGCTGTCGCTCGCCGACCGAGCCATATTCACGGAAAAGGGCGAGGTGCGTTTTGACGGCCCGGCGCACGAACTCAAGGACCGGGCCGATCTGCTCCGCTCCGTCTTCCTCCAGGGTGCCGCGCGGCGTCGTCCAGCTGACTCCGATCCAGCCAGCAACGACGACACCTGTTGGGCGGGTTACCGGGCGCTGGCCGCTTCAAGAATGTGGACACCGCAAGCCGACGCCAGACCGATCACGTGGGCCAGGCCGATTCGCGCTCCCTCGATCTGGCGATCACCAGCTTCGTTGCGCAGGTGATGACAGATCTCCCACACATTGGCGATTCCGGTGGCGGCGATTGGATGACCCTTGGACTGCAGACCACCGGAAACGTTGACGGGAAGACGGCCGTTACGAAAAGGCGCTCCCGATTCGAAGAAGTCGACGGCGTTGCCTTCGCCGCACAACCCGAGGTTGTCGTAGTGGACGAGCTCCGCGGTGGCAAAGCAATCATGCAACTCGACCAGGTTGAGATCCTCGGGTCCAACCCCGGCCTGTTCGTATGCTTGTTTTGCCGCCAATTTCGTAAGCGTATTTACATCTGGCAGGACCTGGCACGCTTCCTGCCACGGGTCGCTGGTCAGAATCGATGCGCGTACTTTTATTGCGCGGCGCTGCTGTTCGTCAGACAACGTCTTTAGTTTGGTCCCGCTGACCAACACGGCCGCCGCGGCGCCATCGCAGTTGGCCGAACACATCGAACGAGTGTTTGGATAGGCGATCATCACATCGCCCATGATTTGCTCGAGACTCATCGCCTTGGAGTACGCCGCCAACGGATTCAGCGTGGAGTGTCCGTGGTTCTTTTCGCTGATCCGAGCGAAGAGTTCAAACGACGCACCGCCGTATTTGTGCCCGTATTCCATGCCGACCTGCGCGAACGTGCCAGGCATGGCGTCGGTTCCGATGCGCCCGTCGATTGGAGCGATGGCGCCGTAGCGACCCTCCGGCGCCCATTCGTTCTTGTCCTTCTTTGCCGTGCCGCCGCCACCGAGGAGGCCCGCGCCGGCGAGCTTCTCCACGCCAACGGCTAGACCCATGTCGCTCTCGCCCGCCTTAATGCTCATGATGACGGTACGCAGCGCCGTGGCTCCGGTGGCACAGGCGTTGGACACGTTGTACACCGGAATGCCGGTCTGGCCGATCTGCTTTTGGATCGCCTGCCCGATTGCTCCGCGGCCCATCAGGTTTCCGGCGGCCAGGATGTTCATGTCCGCCATAGTGACTCCACCGTCGGCGAGCGCGGCCATCGCCGCCTCGGCCGCGAGGTCGACGATGTCTTTGTCGGCATGCTTGCCGAACTTCGTCATGCGGATTCCCAGGATGTAAACGTCGTCTGCGGCCATGAAGGACTCCTTGTTGTTCGAGAGATGATGTGTGTGGGAAACGGCTATGCCGGTTCGAATCCGAAGCCGATGCCTTCAATGCCGTTGTCGTCAAGACCGATCGAGGTGGTGGCCAGTTGTACCCGCATGCCGAGGGTGACGTGGTCGGGATCAGCGGGAACATTCACAATGTTGGCCCGAACGCTGGTGCCGCCACAGTTGACGATGCCGGCAACGAAGGGAACAGGCACGCCGGGCGCAGCGAACGTGACGATGGTGAACGACGTCAGTTCGCCCGATGTCTCGATATCGACGGCCCGAAAATCAGTGGCGAAACAACCAGCGCAGGCATTACGCCGGTCGAAATACCGAGCTCCGCAGGCCACGCATTCGTGGGCGACGAGGTGTGGCGTCGGAGTGAGGTGGAGGTAGTCGACTAGTGGAATGCGCGTGTCAGTCACGGTTGTCTCGGCGGCCATGGGGTCACCCTAGCCAGACGTCGCTGAAGGAGCGATTCTGCTCGGTCAGGAGCGCTGGAGGTGGGGCACGTCAGCGTTTTGGCTGCTACCGAGGTGAATGATGGATCGTCAAAGACGAAACACTGCGTCAACGTTGACGTAACACCCTGAACACCATTACTGTGGCGTACGTCACGCCGGGATTCGGGTCACGTTCACTGTCGTGCACCTGCTCGGCTTTGCCACACAACGCAGCTTCAACCACGCAGCTTCACCACGCACTCGACGCAAATGGTCCGGTGCCCCAACCATCCAAAAGCCTCAAAGGGGAATACATGTCCGATCAGAACACTCAGCTGCCGTCAGAGGGCGGCCTGTCGCGTCGCCAGCTGCTGTTGGGCAGCGCCGGCGGTGCCGCCTTGATCCTCGGTGGAAACGTGACCGG
>JAYVSS010000348.1:0-19041 GCA_043775075.1 Acidimicrobiia bacterium | reverse complement strand
CCAAGGTGGGCCCGGAGTTTCAACCGCTGGTGCCGCCCCGTGGTTCGGTGGCCGCCAGCGTCCAGGCCATTGTTCCAAGGGCGATGGTCGCAGCGGCGTTCCATCACCTCCCGGCCCGTGAACTCGGCAATATCACCGAACCGATTGAGAGCGACGTCCTCATCTGCTCCGATCACGCCAAGGCCACAGAGGTCACGGCCGATATCGTGCGCAAAATTCCTGGCTGTCGGCCCCTCGATACCGGTGGACTCTCCAATGCTGCGCCGATTGAGGCCTTTGCCGCTGTCTTGCTGCAGTTGAACATGCGCTACAAGACCCGTTCTGCGCTCCGCATGACTGGCATCGACGCCTGATCACTGTCGTCTCGGTTCGGCCGTAAGCGTCGTCGGACCGCTTACCAATCGTCTAGAAACTCTGCGTGCCAATGAAGCTGTACGACACCGCCCGCCGTTCCGTCGTCGCCTTCGAGCCACCCCCGATCGTGCGGTTATACACGTGCGGCGTCACGCCGTACGACACCACCCACATCGGTCATGCCACGTGTTACATCACGTACGACGTGTTGCAACGTCGCTTGCGCGATCTCGGCCATGAAACCCGGTGCGTGCGTAACATCACCGATGTCGACGACTCAATTCTCGGAAAAGCCCGAGAAAAGGGCGTGCATTATCTGGATCTGGCGGCCGAGGAGGTCGCCAAGTTCGATGAGGACATGCGTGTGCTCGGACAGTTGGCGTCGTGGTCAGAGCCGCGGGCGACCTCAGCCATCCCCGACATCCTCGGCTTCATCGACAAAGTGCTGACCGCCGGGCACGCCTACCAGGCGGGCGGCGGTGTGTACTTCGACGTGGCATCGTTCTCGAAGTTCGGCCAGATCAGTGGGTACTCCCGGTCCGAGATGCTGGTGTTTGCCGCCGAACGCGGCGGCAACGTCGAAGATCCCCATAAGCGTGACCCGCTGGACTTCATCCTGTGGCAGCCGTCGTTACCCGACGAGCCGTCGTGGGAATCGCTCTGGGGGCCGGGGCGTCCGGGCTGGCATATCGAATGCTCAGCCCTCTCCATGCGAGAGTTAGATACCACCACGCTCGATCTGCACGGCGGCGGCGAAGACCTGATTTTTCCCCACCACGAGTGTGAGGCGGCCCAGTCCGAGGCGGCCACGGGCCAGCCCCTGGCCCGTCACTGGATGCATCAGTCTTACGTAAAGATGGACGGCGTCAAGATGTCGAAGTCGCTCGGCAACCTCCGCTACGTCTCTGATCTCACCGCCGAAGGCGTCCACCCGATGGCCATTCGCCTGGTCATCGTGGCCCATCACTACCGAGACGGGTGGGAGTGGTTCGATTCTCTCCTCGGCGCGGCGCAGACGCGGTTGGCGGCGTGGCGCGCCGCTGGGCAGGGGCACGGGGCGCTGCAGGAAGTCCGAGCCTGCCTGGACAACGACCTCGATACCCCGGGCGCCGTCGCCGCCATCGACGCCGCCGCCGCTCGGGGTGAGGGAATCTCCGTCGCCGCCCGCCTCCTCGGCGTCGTCATCTAGAGCCGACGCGGCGCTGCAGAAAGTGCCCCGGGTCGACGAAGGGGTGCCTCTAACCTTGCTCGCCATGTCTGATCAGATCACCATCACCCTTCCCGACGGCTCCCACAAAGAGTTGGCGACGGGGTCGACGACGGCTGATCTCGCCGCATCGATCGGCGCCCGCCTAGCCAAGGCCGCCCTCGCCGGCAAGGTCAACGGCGAGGTCGTCGACCTCAACGTGGCACTACCCAACGGTGCATCGGTGGCGATCATCACCGCCGATTCCGACGATGGACGCCATGTGTTGCGTCACTCCACTGCCCACCTCATGGCCCAGGCGGTGTGCGACATTTGGCCCGGCGCGCAATACGCCATCGGGCCAGCTATCGACAACGGCTTTTACTACGACTTCAACCTCCCAAACGGCGCCCGATTCACCGATGCTGACCTGGAGCGCATCGAAGCGCGCATGAAAGAGATCGTCAAGGAGGACCAGCCCTTCGTGCGGGGCGAGGTCGGGCTCGAAGAAGGGCTGGAGCTCTTCAAAGACCAGCCGTACAAACAGGAAATCATCCGTGGCGTCGGCGGCGCTGAAGACGCGGCCGAGGGTGGCGGCGGCACCATCGTCAGCTACTACCGCAACCGCGACGACTTCGTCGATCTGTGTCGCGGGCCCCACGTGCCGTCAACCGGACGGCTCGGCGCGTTCAAGCTGATGAAGGTGGCCGGCGCGTATTGGCGGGGAGACGAGAAGCGCCCGATGCTCCAGCGGATTTACGGCACGGCGTGGGAATCGGCCAAGGCCGTACAGGAACACATCACCCGGTTAGAAGAAGCCGAGAAGCGCGACCACCGCAAGCTTGCGGTGGAACTCGACCTGTTGTCCTTCCCCCAGCAACTCGGCGGCGGCCTCGCAGTGTGGCATCCCAAGGGGGCGATCATTCGCAAGCTGATGGAGGACTACTCGCGTCGACGCCATCAGGAGTCGGGGTACGAGTTTGCGTACACACCTCACCTGGCCAACGCCAAGTTGTTCGAGACCAGCGGCCATCTCGACTTCTACAAAGACGGGATGTACCCGCCGATGGAGATGGACAACGGTACCTATTACCCGAAGCCGATGAACTGTCCGATGCACTGCCTGATCTTCGACGCACGGCAGCGCTCGTACCGCGAGTTGCCGTTGCGTCTGTTCGAGCTCGGCACCGTGTACCGGTACGAACGAGCCGGGACTCTTCACGGGCTCATGCGCATCCGCGGGTTCACCCAGGACGACGCCCACATCTTCTGCACCCAGGAGAACGTGGCCGACGAAATCATTTCGCTGCTCCACTTCGTCATCGACATCCTCAAGAGCTTCGGCTTCACCGAGTTCGAGGCCATGCTCGCGACCCAACAAGAAGGCAAGTCCGTTGGCCCCGACGAGGGCTGGATCAGTGCAACTGCGGCGTTGCGCTCCGCGATGGAGCACGAGGGCCTCAACTACACGGTGGACGAGGGCGGGGCGGCGTTCTACGGACCCAAGATCGATATCAAGGTCAAGGACGCGATCGGCCGCCAGTGGCAGCTTTCGACGATTCAATACGACTTCAACCTGCCCGAACGTTTTGACCTCGAATACGTGGCCGCGGACGGCACCCGCAAGCGCCCGATCATGTTGCACCGGGCACTGTTCGGCTCAGTGGAGCGGTTCTTCGGCGTGCTCCTGGAGCACTACGCCGGTGCGTTTCCTACCTGGATGTCCCCGGTGCAGGTGCAGGTTCTTCCGGTGCGCGTCGACCACGAAAACTATGCGGACGAACTTGTTGCCGAGTTCGCCAGCGCAGGATTGCGGGCCAACTTTGTCGCCGCCGACGAGCCCCTTGGTGGCCGAGTACGCAAAGGCAAGATGGAAAAGATTCCATACGTATTAGTGATCGGCGACGACGACGTAAGCGCGCGTACCGTCGGAGTGAACGCCCGTGGTCTCGACGTGGAACGAGGCGTCGGGGTTGATGACTTCGTCGCTCGTGTTCTCGCCGACGTCGACGGCCGCGGGTGAGACGTTATGAGTGAGGACGACCGTCCGCCGATGGGCCGCATCGACGCGTCCTGGCGGGGTGAGTACATCACCAAGACAACGTCGGACGAGCGCGTCGATGCCGAGGGTGGCGTGGCCCCCGAGGACGAACAGCGGTGCGTATTTTGTCGCATTTTGGGTTCCGGCGGCACGGACCGCGAGCGCTTGATTGTTCACCGCGACACCAGCGTCATCGTCATCCTCAATGCGTACCCCTACACCAGCGGGCACGTGATGGTGATGCCCCGTCGTCACGTCGCATCGCTCAGCGCGCTTACGACCGACGAGCACAGTGCCCTCTGGGCCAGCGTGACGGATGCGACGGAAGCAGTTACGCGCGCCTATCAACCGGAGGGTATGAACATCGGGGCCAACCTCGGTCGGGCGGCCGGCGCCGGGATCCCCGGCCATCTGCACGTACATATCGTGCCCCGTTGGAACGGCGACACGAACTTCATGACCGCCATCGCCGAGGCTCGCGTTGTCCCTGAGGCACTCGACGTGACGTGGCAACGACTCCACCGCGCGTGGGATCAGTAAACGGCGTACCCCGATAGCGTGGACGCCCTGATGGCCAAGAAGGACGCAAAACCCACCCTCGAAGAACTCCGCGACGAACTCCCGGATGACCTCGCCGCCCACGACTACGTCGGCCCGTATCAATTCCCGGACAACGTTCGTCGCCGATACCCCGCGGCGATGTATTTCGTCGTCGGCACGCTGCTGATGGTGGCGTGGTCGATCGGGCGCCACGGCACTCCCACGCTAACCAATCGCGGCTTCCTCGTCGGCGGCATTGGCCTCATCGTGCTTGGTGCCTACGGCATGCTCGCCGGGCCCAAGCTTGAAGTTCGAGACGTTGACGCGCTCGCCGCGGCGTCCGCAGCCGTGGGATTCCCCGTCGGGCACGCATCGGCGCAGCTCGGATGGCGTGGCCTGCTCAGTCGGCCCACGTGGCGGATTCTGCTGTACTCCGCCGACAACCCGCCCACCAAGCGAGGTCTCGTGCTGATCGACGGGGTCGACGCCTCCACCGTCTCCCGGATGGTCGAGGACAATCCCGAGGACTGGTCGCAGTACGACGACGAGTAGTGGCCTCGAACGCGCCACCGATCTCGGTTAGTTGTCGCCATCGTCTCGGGCGCCTGGGCGCTCTAGTTGTCTCTGCGCCAGACCACCAGACGCTAGTTTTGGTCGGCAATTTGGTGGCCCGGAACTTCGTCTGGCCCTACGAGAGTTCGCTGGAGGTGTTTCGTTGTTCGACGGGTATGCACGCACCGTCACGGATAAGGCCGTGAAACCAATCGGCCGCGGACTTGCCCGGCTCGGAATTACGCCGGACCACCTCACAGCCATCGGGCTACTCATGTCCGTTGCCACGGCGGTCGTCGTCGGCTCAGGACACCCCCGGTGGGGATTCGTCCTGCTCCTCGCGTCGGCGCTGCCGGATCTGTTCGACGGAGCCGTGGCCAAGGCCTCGAATACGTCGAGCATCCGTGGGGCGTTCTTTGATTCGGTCGCCGACCGGGTCACCGACGCCTTCCTCCTCGGCGGCATCACCTGGTATCTCGAGGAACGCCATGGCGGGCGGATCGCCATGCTCGGATTCGCCGTTTTGGGGGCGTCCACGCTGATCTCGTACCAGCGAGCCAAGGCTGAAATCTACGGGTTCTCGGCCAAAGGCGGCCTCATGGAGCGGGCCGAACGAATTATCGCTCTGGCGGTCGGTCTCATCTTTCCCAGCCTGTTAATCGGTATTTTGTCGGTCATGTTGGTGCTGGTTTCGTTGACGGCGGTGCAGCGATTCGTCAAGGTGTGGCGTCAGGCGGAGAAGCCGCCATTGCCGGTGAAACCGGAAAAGGTCGTCTGGGCCGATGTCGCCGCCGCCCGCCGAGCCTTGCGCCAGGAACAAACCGCTCGTCGCCGACGGCATCGCGATGCCACCAACGATCGTCGTACCGCGGCCACTCCGTGGAAAACATGGAACGAAGAGCGCGGCCGCCGCGTCGGCGCGTCGATCGAGGCGTGGCGCGAGCGTGTGAAGCAGCGCTCCGGCAAGTGAGCCACTCCGACGAGAGCGCCAGTCTGCATCCCTCTTCGACCCGAACCGCGGTAGGGGTGTTCGCCCGTTTAGCTGCCGCCCAGCACCGCGTCACGTCTCGGGTCACCCGTCGGCTCGTCACCCCGGCGTACCGGGCGGCGTCGACCCTCGCCCGGGTCATGCCTTCCCCGGTGGCCGACGGAATCGCCCGTGCCGCAGCCTTCGCCCTGCCCCATTTCTCGGCGTCGCAGCGGGCTATGGCGGCGCGCCATCAACAGCGTCTCGCCGGCCGTCGATTGACGGCAGAGGAGTTAGATAGCCGTGTTGACCAGGTTTTTCTCAGCTACACCCGATACTGGGTGGACATGATGCGGATGAACGGAGCGTCGACCGAGGTGGTCAACGCGGGGATCCTCGCGACCAATGCCTCGCTCGTCGACGACGCCCTGGCCCGGGGCAACGGCGCCATTATGGCCATGCCCCACATGGGAGCGTGGGACTACGGCGGAACCTGGGTGGCCCACCGGTGGGGTCTCACCACGGTGGCCGAACGGGTCCAACCGCCCGAGTTGTTCGACTGGTTCGTGGAGCAACGCACCCGCAATCACATGCACGTGGTTGCCCTCGACGATCCGAAGGCCGGAACCGAGCTCATCGGGACCCTTCGTCGCAACGGCGTCGTCGGCCTCCTGTGCGATCGCGATATTGGCGGGGGTGGCGTCCCGGTGACGTTTTTCGGCGAGCAAACCACCATGCCCGCGGGCCCGGCCACCCTGTCGTTACGCACCGGTGCCGCCATCTTCCCGAACGTGGTTTATCAGCGCGACGGATACGTCGAAGGGGTCATCAAGCCAGCGATCCAGTTCGAGCGCTCCGGGAAACTCCGGGCCGACATTGCCGAGCTGACGCAACTCGTGGCCAACGAACTCGAATCGATGATCGCCGCCGAACCGACCCAGTGGCATGTGCTCCAGCCGGTCTGGCCTTCCGACCCCGGGTACGTCCACCTCCACTCCCCCGCTTGACACCGTCGCCTGACACCGTCTCACTCGTTGCGGCACAGCACTGCACCAACTCGCCCAGCGCCAGCAAAACAACTCCGAGGCCGCTGGCGGAGCGAGGTGGTCGGCCCCGGCGTAGGCTGGTGGGCGTATGCGGATCGGGATGTTCAGCCCGTACTCGCTGTCGCTTCCAGGCGGAGTACAGGGGCAGGTGCTCGGTCTAGCGCGGGCGTTGCGTCGGCAGGGCCACGATTGCAAGGTGCTCGGCCCGTGCGACGGACCGCCTCCTGAACCCGGCATCATCACCCTCGGCAACGCCATTCCGTTTGCCACCAACGGTTCCGTCGCCCCCATAGCCCCCGATCCGTCGGCGGCCCTGCGTACGTGGCGGGCATTAACGAACGAGCGGTTTGACCTGCTACACCTCCACGAACCGCTGGTTCCGGGGTGCACGATGACGGCGCTCGTCCTGAAGGACGCCCCGATCGTCGGCACGTTCCACCTGGCCGGGGAAAGCGAGTCCTACAAACGCTTCCGAGGCGTCGTCAAGCGCCTGGCCAACCGCATTGACCTACGGTGCGCGGTGAGCGAAGCTGCGGCGGCCATGGCCCACAGCGCCCTGGGCGGGGAATACGACGTGCTGTTCAATGGCGTAGACCTCGATCGATTCCGCCAACCCGAGCCGTGGCCCACCGAGGCCCCAACGGTGCTCTTCGTCGGTCGTCACGAACCCCGCAAAGGCCTCGAAGTCCTCCTCCGCGCCCTGGAAACGGTTCCCGGCGATATTCAAGCGTGGATCGTCGGCACCGGTCCGCAGACCGACGCTCTCAAGGCCAGTTACGGCGATCCCCGCATCCAGTGGCTCGGCCGAATTCGGGACGAAGAACTGGCCCGCCGGTGGCGCGCCGCCAGCGTGTACTGCGCGCCGTCGCTCGGCGGTGAATCCTTCGGGGTCGTGCTGCTTGAGTCCATGGCCGCCGGCACACCGGTGATCGCCTCTAATATCGACGGTTACCGGCTGGTGGCGCGAGACAAACTCGATTCGATCCTGACCCCCGCCGGCGATGTGGAGGCCCTGGCCAAGGCCCTGAATCGAGTCCTTACTGAGCCCGACCTAGCGGCCGAACTCCGAGCTGAAGGCACCAAACGGGCGAACGAATATTCCTTCGATGCCCTCGCCACGCTCTACGCCCAACGCTACGAACGACTTCTGCAGTCCTGAAATCGTCTCTCACGATCGCCCGACTACAGCGCCGGAATACAAGCGCTGCGTTATGGGTGTTCTTCAAGACCAAACGGTGATTTCCCGGAGTGGCACGGTGAGCGCTGTTTGTCTGCCGCCCGACGCCGCCACCCGAACGCCGTCATTCGCGCCCTAAGGCGGTGGTGCGCCTCGAGGGCGAAATCACTAAGCCCAGTTCGAGCTGCTCCACGACGATCCACTCCACGACGAACCGCTCCAGGACGACCCGGACCAGTTCGACCAGGCATTGGCGGGGAACACGAACGCATTGTTCACGAAGTCTCCGTGAGATCAGCTGAGTCGGGAGACTCAGCTGCGAATGATCACCAATGAGCGGGGGTTCAGCCATGCCCCAATCGTTTGCGTCACAGCGGATACATGTGAGGCGGCCGGAACCGGAGGGCGCCCGATCAGCCGTGCGATGATGGTTGTATGCCTTTTCTTATCGTTCTCGCCATCCTCGCTGTCGTGGTGATCTACGTGGTCGTGCAGTACAACGGCCTCGTCCGGGTGCGTAATCGCATCGAAAACGGATGGGCCCAGATCGACGTGCAACTCAAGCGTCGCCACGACCTCATCCCCAATCTCGTCGAAACCGTCAAGGGCTATGCAGCGCACGAGAAGTCCACACTCGAAGCCGTGATTACCGCTCGGAACTCGGCTCTTTCCGCCAAGGGCGAAGGCAATATCGCCGCAGCGGAAAACAACCTCAGCGGAACCCTCAAGAACCTCTTCGCCCTGGGCGAGGCCTATCCCGATCTCAAAGCGAACCAGAACTTCCTCCAATTGCAGGAAGAACTCACCGGGACCGAAGACAAGATCGCCTACTCCCGTCAGTATTTCAACGACGAAGTGCGCGCCTACAACACCAAAATCCAAAGCTTTCCCTCCAACGTTTTGGCGAAACAGTTCAAGTTCGCCCAACGTGAGTATTTCCAAACTGACGAAGTCGACCGTGGCCCGGTCAGCGTGAAGTTCTAGTCATCCTTTCCGCTCGCCTCCCCCACCCGACCCAAGGAGCCGCTCGTGTTTGACGCCGTTGCGTCGAATCGACGCCGCTCGATCGTGCTTATTTCGTCCTTCGTATTGGTGGTGTTGGCGGCCTCGTGGGCGTTTAACGCCGTCGTCGGGGGGGGCCCTGTCGGCCTCATTCTGGCGCTGGTCTTTACTCTCGCCACGTCGCTTCTGGCGTATTGGAAGAGCGACGCCGTGGCGTTGGCCATGAGCCACGCCCGACCCGCCGACCAAACCGAGTATGCCCGCTATCACAACCTCGTTGAGGGTCTCTGCATTGCCAGTGGTCTACCCAAACCGAGGCTGTATGTGATCGAAGACGACGCCCCGAACGCATTCGCCACCGGTCGGGATCCGAAGCATGCAGCCATCGCCGTGACCACGGGCCTGCTCGCCAAGATGAACCGCGTGGAACTCGAAGCGGTGTTGGCCCACGAACTTTCGCATGTGAAGAACCGCGACATCCTCGTGTCCACGCTCGCCGTCACGATGGTCGGTGTCGTGGCGCTGATGTCGGATTGGGCGATGCGGTTCCTGTGGTGGGGAGGCCCGCGCCACCGCAATGATCGGTCCGACAATTCCAACGGTGCCGCACAACTCATGGCGGTGCTGGGCATCGTGCTTCTCGTACTGACACCCATTGTCGCCAAATTGATGCAGTTCGCTGTGTCTCGTCGGCGCGAATCGTTGGCCGATCTGAGTGCCGTGACCATGACCCGCTATCCGCCTGGGTTGATAAGTGCACTTGAGAAGTTGCGGGACGATCAGACCGTGGTGCATTCCGGGTCTCGGGCCACGGCGCACCTCTGGATCGAGTCACCGATTCCGCGCAGTGAGTCTGAAGAAGTCCCCGGCAACGAGCGCAAACTATCTCGCATCAACCGTATGTTCGATACGCACCCGCCGATAGGCGAGCGTATTGCGGCGCTGCGCGAACTCTAAGCCGACGGGTCGGCGACGGGTTCAACCGGTTGAATCAGCTCGAAGGTCAACGTTCGTTTCGCCGGGTCAGCGGTCACCAAACGAAGTCGAACAGCATCGCCAGCCACGGCATCGGCCAGCTTCAGCCGAATACGGATGCCTTCGTTCATGAGGTGAACGACCGAAGTTGGTCCGGCGTCTTCGGCCACTACCCCGTCGAACACCTCGCTGTCTCGCCCGAGCAGGGTGACAGCCTCCACCAGATCGATGCAGTCTCGCTCCACCCTCGACGCCAGTGAGCCCACCGCCGCCATGACCGGAGGCAGCCGGTCGAGGGTGACCGCATCGTCGACGGACACGGCAACCCCGGCCATCAACGCAACCGCAAGATCGAGGACATACCGATCGGCGAGCCGACGCAGCGGCGCCGTGGCGTGGGCGTACGGGGCGCCCATGGCGGCGTGCCACGGTCCGGCGGGCGCGCCGGTCTTGGCGTCGGATCGCAGTTCGCCGCCTGGACCCGTCGGGCGATACATCCGGTAGACCGCGCCGCCGCCCGCCCGGCGCACGGCGAGGGAGAACGTGGCGTCGATCGGATCATCCGGACGCAAACGGCGCAGCACATCGCGTAGTTCCTCGTCGTCGGACCAGGCCAGGCCGAGCGCCTTCGCTGTTCGCCGCAAACTCGCGACGTCCCGTGAGTTGGGGTTGTCGAGATCTCGAAACAATCCAACCCCCCGGGCCACGAACAATGCCGCCACCGCCAGGTTCGCTGCTAGTGACATCGCGGCGTTCGCCCGCTCGCTCTCGGTCAGCGAACGAAACCGCAGGATCAGTTCGCCGGGGGCCGCCGGGTCATGTTCGATTTCCTGCTCCGGTCGCTGCACCCGTTCGGCCCCGCGGGCTTGGTCGCTCTCGGCCATGCGAGCGGCGAACGAGGCCAGCAGCGGATGGGCATCGGAGGGTGAACACGTTTCGTATGCGAGCTTTGCTTTGCTGCGAACGACGGCGCGCTCCACGCCGCGAAGCACCGGCACGAGGTCCGGTCCGAGGGAGACCGTGAGGACAATTGCCGCACGGTCCACGTTCGGAAGGAGACTCGCCGTTCCTTCGGACAGCTGGCGTGGATACTGCGGAATCTTTTCGTCCGGCAGGTACAGGGTGCTTGCTCGCTTCCATGCCTCGGCCTCAAGCACGCTGCCTCGGGGAACGACGGCGCCAACGTCGGCAATGGCGTAGCGAAGCACGAACGTGTCCGCGTCGAGCGTCAGCGCAAACGCCTGGTCGAGGTCGGTCGAGGTGGCCGGGTCGAGCGTGGCGAAGTGTTCGTCGGTGAGGTCCACACGACCGACTCGGTCCACACCAGCGGTGACCGCCGCGTCTGCTTGGGCCAGGACCTCGGCGCTGAACTCTCCCGGAAGCGCCCCGGTCCGCCGGATGTCGTCCAACCCGGCAGTGAGCAGAGCAGCGGCAGACGGCGAGGAGTACACAGCCGCCCATTCTCCTGCACCGTTCATGCCGTCGGCACCAACCTCCGCCACCGTTGTCCACATCGCCACCGCTGTCGCAGACGGAGGGAACAATCCGACGGAAGTATCAAGGGCACCGTCGTAAGCTCGATCACATGTCTGAAACATCACGTTCCGTCGGTACTGCCCGGGTCAAGCGCGGCCTCGCCGAGATGCTGAAGGGCGGCGTGATCATGGATGTCATGAATGTGGAGCAGGCCAAGATCGCCGAGGACGCGGGGGCCACCGCAGTCATGGCGCTCGAGCGCATTCCGTCGCGCATCCGTCGTGATGGTGGCGTGGCCCGAATGAGCGATCCCCAAATGATCCAAGAGATCCAGGCCGTCTGCACCATTCCGGTCATGGCCAAGGCCCGCATCGGCCATTTCGTGGAGGCGCAAATCCTGCAGGCCCTCGGCGTTGACTACATCGACGAGTCCGAAGTGTTGACCCCAGCCGATGAGGCGCATCACATCGATAAGTGGAAGTTCACTATTCCATTTGTGTGCGGCGCCACCAATTTGGGTGAGGCGCTTCGTCGTATCTCCGAGGGCGCCTGCATGATCCGGTCTAAGGGTGAGGCAGGCACCGGCAACATCGTCGAAGCCGTTCGTCATATGCGCTCGATCACCGGCGATATTAAAAAGATTACCCAGGCCGATTCGGCTGAGCTGTTCGGATGGGCCAAGGACCTCCAGGCACCCTACGAATTGATCGCCGAAATTGCCGAAACGGGCAAGCTCCCCGTGCCGTTGTTCTCCGCCGGCGGCGTGGCCACGCCGGCGGACGCCGCATTGTGTATGCAGCTCGGGGCCGAGGCGGTCTTCGTGGGTTCGGGCATCTTCGAGTCCGAAGATCCGTCCACCGTAGGCAAGGCCATCGTGGAAGCGGCCACCCACTTCCAGGACGCCTCAATTCTCGCCAAGGTGTCGCGCGGCCTCGGTCACCTCATGCCGGGCTTGGAGATTGGCAAGCTCGACGTGAAGTATGCCGAGCGCGGCTGGTAGTTCATTTCCCGGTGGTGAGGGGAACACTCGTCGGGCGTTGCCTGCGGGTAGTGCTCAGCAATGCCAGAATAAGAGATGTGAACGCCGGGCGAACGAGCGATGAAGCGAGGCCCCCAGGTGGGTCTCGCCGCTCGTCCTTCTGATCGCCCATCGGACCTCGCTCCTGGCGGGTGGCTGCGGCCGCACGAAACCCAGCTCCAGTCCGTTGCTGTCGACGACGCCCCGTGGGTTGGTCGACGCGTCGGCGTGCTCGCCCTCCAGGGCGCGTTCGCCGAGCACCGAGTGGCACTGAGCCGCCTCGGGTGTGAGACGGTCGACGTGCGGACACCGGCTCAGTTGGCTTCGGTCGATGCTCTCGCCATGCCCGGCGGGGAATCCACCACGATGTCGAAGCTTCTGGCATCGAGCGGCCTGTTCGATGCACTCGCCGCTCGCCTCGCCGCCGGTTTTCCGGTGTTCGGCACGTGCGCCGGGATGATCTTGCTTTCACGCGAGATCACCGACGGACGCCCCGATCAACGATCGTTCAACGCCATCGATCTTGCCGTGCGGCGCAACGGATACGGCCGTCAAGTCGATTCTTTCGAGGCCGATCTTGCCGTCGTCGGTCTGGACGAACCGTTTCGTGCGGTGTTCATCCGAGCCCCCAAGGTTGACGCTCACGGCCCGTCGGTCGAAGTGCTTGCCACGTGCGATAACTCCGCCGTTCTCGTGCGGGGTGGCGCCCAGGGCAATATTCTGTGCGCTTCCTTTCATCCCGAACTCACTTCTGATGTACGCATACATCAGTTGTTTCTGACTCTCGCCTTTCCGCCATTCCCGTCGCCACACTCTCAACTCTCTGAACTCTCTGAACTCTCTGAACTCTCTGAGGAGCACCGCCATGTCCGGCCATAGCAAATGGGCAACGATCAAACACAAGAAGGGCGCCGCAGACAAAGCCCGAGGCAAGTTGTGGGCCAAGCTCGTCCGCAATATCGAGGTTGCCGCCCGCGAAGGTGGTGGTGATCCGGGCTCCAACGCCACGTTGCGCACGATGATTACCAAGGGCAAGGCCGAACAGTTACCGAGTGACAAAATAACCCTCGCCATCAAGCGGGGCACCGGTGAGTTGAAGGCGGACATTCAGACCGAGAACATTCTCTACGAGGGGTACGCCCCGGGCGGCTGTGCGCTTCTCGTGGAAGTGGAAACCGACAACCGCAACCGAGCGGCCGGCGACGTGCGGGCGGCATTCTCGAAGAACGGCGGATCGATCGCCGAGCCGGGGGCGGTGGCATGGCAGTTTGCCCGCCGCGGCGTGATCATGGTGCCGAAAAGGAAGGTCGGCGGCATGATCACCGAAGACGAGCTGCTCCTCATTGCCGCCGAGGCTGGCGCCGATGACCTCATCGATCAGGGCGACATGTTCGAGGTTCGCTGCGCCCCCACATCCGTCGGCGAAGTGTGCAGCGCGCTTACTGACGCGGGGATTGTGTTTGACTCAGTCGATCGACCGATGGTGGCCGAGAACCTGGTGCCGCTGAATGCCGACGACGCCAAGAAGGTGCTGAAGATGGTCGACGCGCTGGACGATCTCGACGATGTGGCGGAGATCTACGTGAACTTCGATATCTCGGACGAGATCCTCGCCACCCTTTCCTGAGCCCGGTTCATGAGTGAGCGTGAGGTCATCACCTCGGTGACGAACCCACGTGTCAAACGACTGGTGAAGCTTCGTGATCGCCGCAACCGAGACGACGAGGGCGTATTCATCGTTGAGGGATATCGGGCTATTCGGCGCATGCTCGATCAGGGGACGGCTGCCACTGAACTCTACGTTTCGCCCGGGTGGTTCCAGGGGGAAAACGAACGCGCGCTTATCAGCGATGCCGTCGCAGGTGGCGCGGCGGAAATTGAGTTGGGCCGCGAGGCATTTGCCAAGTGCGCATATAGAGATCGTCCGGACGGACTGCTCGCCGTTGTTCCCCAATGGCACTACAGCCTGGCGTGGTTGGGCTCGCAGCTATCGTCCGAGCCGTTCCTGTTGGTCGTCGAAGCGATTGAGAAACCGGGCAACCTCGGCACCATTCTTCGCTCGGCTGACGCCGCCGGTATCGAGGCCGTGATGCTGTGCGATCCGGTTACCGATATGTTCAATCCGAACGTCGTCAGGTCCTCGACCGGCGTGCTGTTTGCCGTGCCGATTGTGGTCGCTCCGTCCTCGGAGGTCATCGAATTCCTACGAGCGAAAAAGATCAGGACCGTGGCCACCACCCCCGCCGCCAGCCGGGTGTACACCGAGGCCGATCTGCGGGGTTCGTTAGCGGTGGTCATGGGCTCGGAGATGCACGGTCTCTCCGACGAGTGGTTGGCGGCCGCCAACGAGACCGTGGTCATTCCCATGGCCGGGCAGGCGGATTCGCTCAACGTCGCCGCCGCCACGCTGATCACGTTGTTCGAAGCGGTGCGGCAACGAAGTCTCTGATTGGATTTCGCGGCTCGTCGACGAACGTCACACCGAGCGATTGAGGTGCTCTCATGAACTGCCCGATAACGTGACGCTCATGGCTGTCGCCGTTGGAGATGAAGCACCCGATTTTACCCTGGCCGGAACAGATTCCCGGGAGTACACGCTGTCGTCATACCGCGGCCATCACGTGGTGTTGGCGTTCTATCCGGGAGACAATTCCCCTGTCTGCACGATGCAGCTGAACAGCTATACCCGCGATCACGAGGAGTTCGACGGCCTCAACGCTCAGGTGCTCGGGCTCTCGCCCCAGGGCGTGGAGAGCCACGAGAGGTTCAGCGAGCGCCAAGGTGGCTTTGCCTTTCCACTCCTGGCCGACGACGACAAGTCGGTGGGCAAGCTCTACGGCGTGCTTGGTCCGCTCGGGTTCTATCGTCGATCGGTGTTTGTTGTGGATCCGGCCGGACGCATCATCTACGCCCATCGTTCAGCCACGGGCATGACGTTCAAGCAGTCCCCGGAACTGGTCCGGGCCATCAAGGCCAGCGCCGCCAACCTGAAGTAGTACACCGGCATCTCTCCTTGCCGAATGATGTAGGCAGCGCGCTTACTTCTGCATCTCGGGATTCATGACGGCCACGGCGGTGCCACATGCCGTTTCGTCCAGCGCTAGTTCGAGCATGGCCTGACCGAGGGCTTCGGGGCGGAGCATGGTGAGGGCGAGGAGCGCCGGCTTGAGCCATGCCGCCGGAGTGGTGCCGTCGCCGGTCTTTCCCACGATCGGAGTGTCCACCATTCCCGGCAGGATGGTGTTGATGCGCACCCCGTGACGCTCCTGCCATCCGGCGCAGGACTTCACGAAGTGCACCACGCCCGCCTTGGTGGAGGCGTAGATAGGATCGCCCGCCATCGGAGCAAGGGCGCTGGTGGAAGCGGTGCATACGATGCTTCCGCCACCGCTGGCCTTCAGATAGGGCAGGGCGATTTGGCATGTGTGCATAACACCGATGAGGTTGACCGACACCACTCGGGCGACCTGCTCGGGTGAGGCGTCCGGATAGTCCGGCGCGCCGGTCATGATCCCGGCATTGGCCAATACGTAGTCAACCCGACCGAGTTCCTGTTGGGCCAGTTCAAACATCGAGCGCTGATGGTCAGGGTCGGTTACGTCTACCCGCATCGCCAGTGCCCGGTGACCTTCGGCCACGAGTGCAGCGGCCACCGACGACGCTGCGTTGGCGTCCATATCGGCAACCAGCACACCGGCGCCGGCGGCGGCAAATACCGAAGCGGCCGCTCGGCCGATGCCCGAGGCCGCTCCGGTTATGACGACGACGGCTCCGGGGGCAACGGTCAAGGACATCCGCCGAGAGTAGAACGTGGGGAGGCGGCCCGCGGCATCAGCGGCGGCCGAAGCTGGTGTGGGCATCGAGCGCGACGCGCGTCGTCAAGACGACCCGGCGCCGTTGCCTACGCTCGGTGGATGGTCGTATCTGAGTCGTTCCCCCGTCAATACGCCCGCACTCGCCGGTTCACGTGTGGAGAGCCGAAGTCGTTCCGACCCAATGCCGACGGCACCCGAGTCGTATTCCTGCGCTCTCTTGGAGACGGCGATCCCAACAATCGGTTGTGGTGCCTGGACAAGATGGCCGACGGTTCGTGGCACGAGCGCCTTGTCGTTGATCCGCTCAATCTCGACGTGCGGGCCGACGGCACTCTGCCCGCGGCGGAACTGGCGCGCCGTGAACGACTGCGCGAACAGGCCTCGGGCATCACCGCTTTCGATGTCGACGCCGCCTGCTCGCTCGCCGTGTTCGCCCTCAACGGAATTCTCATCGTCGCCGACCTGAGCTCCGGGGAAACCACCACTCTGGCCACCAAGCCCGGCGGTTACGACCCGCGCCTCTCCCCTGACGGCGCCCACGTGGCCTACGTGAGCGATCGTTGTTTACGGGTAGTAAGCGTGCAGGGCAGCGCGAACGATGACCGGCTTCTGGCGGGCGAGGCCGAGGACAATGTGTCGTGGGGGGTCGTCGACTTCGTGGCCGCGGAGGAACTCAACCGATACCGAGGGCATTGGTGGTCACCGGACTCCACCCACGTGCTGGCCGAGCGGGTCGACGTCACGCCGGTCAACGTGTGGAACATCGCCGATCCGGCGCATCCCGAGCGACCATCAGTCACCCATCGCTACCCGGCGGCCGGCACCAACAACGCGCTGCTCTCGTTAGCCGTCATCTCAGTGACCGACCAATCACGGGTCGACATCACCTGGTCCCACCACGAGTTTCCGTACCTGGTCGACGCCCAATGGACAACAATTGGCCTCACGCTCACCTTGCTTGATCGGCCGCAGCGCCATCTCCGCATTGTCGATGCCGCACCCGACTCCGGCCGGTTCACCACCCTCCATGAAGTTCACGAGGACGTCTGGGTCGAGCTGGCCAGCGGTGCGCCGATTCGCTTGCCCGACGATGATCTCCTTCTCACCAGCGACACCCACGTGATGGCTACCACGCCCGCCGGGCTCCCCACGCCGATCGAGTCCGGTACCTACGAGGACCCGGAAGGTACGCGCGCTTTGGTTCGGGTGACCCCGAACAAGCCGGGGGCCTTCCTGCTCACACCGGCCAATTTGCAGGTACGTCGCGTTGTCAGCGTTAGCGGTGATCGCGTGATTGTGGTCGCCAACGCCTCTCGGCCGATCGAGGGCCTGTCGATTCCGGCCGACCCCGGGGTGCTAAGCGTGCTGAGCATTTCGCTAGATGACACCTCGCCCATTACCGTGCTGGCCGGAGGCGACGACGATCCGGGTGTGCACGATGTGGTGACGAACGGCGCCGTGTCCGTCGTTCGATCAGCCTCGCTTCATCGCCAGCGCGCAGATCATGTGTTGCACGATGGTTCGTCGAGCGTGGCAGTTATCAATCACGCCGCAGTCCCCAGCGTGCGCCCCCGTCCCACGTTCTTCCGAGCCGGACCTCGCGCCATTCCGTGCTGCATCTTCTTCCCCACAGACGTTGAACGGTTCGGTGATCCGCTGGCAAAATTGCCGGTGATCATGGACTCCTACGGTGGGCCGCACGCGGCCCGAGTGGTGGCGTCGCGCAATGCTCATGCGTCTTCGCAATGGTTGGCCGATCAGGGGTTCATCGTCATCGTCGCGGACGGGCGGGGAACGCCGGGCGTTGGACCGGTCTGGGAGCGGGCCATCGCCGGCGATTTCGCCGGACCGGTGCTGGACGATCAGGTCACGGCGTTGCATGAAGCGGCGGCGCAATATCCGCAGATTGACCTCGCTCGGGTTGGTATCCGCGGCTGGTCCTTTGGCGGCTACCTCGCAGCGTTGGCCGTACTCAAGCGGCCCGACGTTTTTCACGCCGCCGTGGCCGGGGCGCCGGTCACGGATTGGGGCCTCTACGACACGGGGTACACCGAGCGATACCTCGGTCTCCCCTTGGAGAACCCGGCGGCCTACGAGCGGTCGTCGCTCTTCCCGCTGGCCGCCACGCTGCGTCGACCGCTGTTGCTCATTCACGGTTTGGCTGATGACAACGTGGTCGCGGCTCACACCCTGCAACTGTCATCTCGCCTGCTCGCCGCTGGACGCACCCACTTCGTCCTCCCGCTCTCCGGCGTGACCCACATGACTCCACAGGAAGAAGTGGCCGAAAATCTGCTGCTCCTCCAGGTCGAGTTCCTGCGCCGCGAACTCGGTTGAGAACGCCGTCAGGTGGTGAGCGTCGGATCGGGTTCGGCCACCACCACGTTCCATCCGCGCCTCAGGGCGAGCAACCTCGTGGCGCTGACGATCGCCGCGCCAATCAGGGCCACCGGGGTGCGGCGCAGATCGAGATGGTCCCCGAGCGCCACTACGGCGGCGCCGAGCATCGCCGCAGTGGCGTAGATCTCCTTACGCAAGATCACCGGGATCTCGCGCAACAGCACATCTCGAATCACGCCACCGCCAACCGCGGAGATCACGCCGATCCCAATTGCCGCGAGCACGCCGAGCCCGGATCGCAGGGCCTTTTCTGCCCCGGCCACGGCGAACAATCCGAGTCCGGCGGCGTCGAGAACGAGCAAGGCCCGTCGGAGTCGTTGCACGCCTGAAGCTCGAAAAAACACGACCAGGGCGGCCGGTACGGGGGCGACGACGTAGCGCCAGTCCTGCAGCGCCACCGGAGGTGTATCGCCGAGAAGGACGTCGCGCAGCAGTCCCCCACCGAGGGACGAGACCGCCGCAATCACGATCACCCCGAATAGATCGAGTCGT
>JAYVSS010000347.1:0-6655 GCA_043775075.1 Acidimicrobiia bacterium | reverse complement strand
TCCGATGGACCTACGCCGCCGAACCCCTCAAAGCCGCATGACACGCGACTCATTCACGCGCGACAGCACTAGGCCGTTTCGACGACCTGAAAGAGTTCTGCGGTTCGGCCCGCGGGTAGGCCACCGGCGGCAGCGACAGACTCATTCCACGCTCGAATACGCCCGCCCATAGCGTCGGGGTCGGCGTGCTGGCTCTCATGACACAAAAGAGCGCGGATCTTGCGGTCGAACTGGTCGGTGGTGTCCACCCACTTGTTCGGGGTCGGTCCTCCCATGATCCAGATCTGCCAGGCGGAGTGCGGCTCGAAACCCTCATCGAGGAGGTCGGTGAAGGTGAACGGGTTGCGAGCGTCTGGATAGACCGCGGCCATCGTCGCTTCGGCGGCGGCCAGGTGGTCGGGATGTGAGCCGTAGATGCGGGAGAAGTCCCGGACCGGGGACTGACACAGGACCACGTCGGGCTTGTAACGACGAATCTCGCGCGAGATGGACTTGCGAAGTTCAAGCGTCGCTTCGACCGCGCCATCGGGAAAACCAAGAAACCGGAGCTCATGGACACCGAGCTCCTTGGCCGCGGCGGTTTGCTCTTCGCGCCGGATTCGGGGAATGTGAGCGCGGGGAATAGTGGGATCGAAACCACCGGCGTCGCCGTCGGTCACGATGCAATAGGCCACGTCGACGCCGCTATCGGTCAACGTCGCCACGGTGCCTCCCGCACCGAAATCGACATCATCGGGGTGGGCAGTTACCACGAGAACCCTTTGGATAGCTCGATCGGTACTCATTGTTCTGCTCCTCGGGTGGTGGCGGTGTATCCCGCAAGCAACCGTAGGGCCGCTTGTGCGAGTTCGGGAATCGACAGGGTGGTGAAGCTGAATCTCGCCGTTTGCTGAGATGCTGGGCAAATGTTGACGTGTGAAGGTCAGTGGCGTATTTCGCCCGATTCAGCATCTCCATTGTGCGCGGCGGCCCGACGCACCAGCAGACGCGAAATCCCGGAGCCACCATCTTGGAAAACGCGGAGAGGAAGATCACTCGGTCCGTCAACGCCGCCACCGGGGCCAGTTCTCTCCTGCGGAATCGTATGGAGCCGTAGGGACTGTCTTCGAGGACGAGGAAGCCATAATCGTCAGCAAGTTGGGCGAGATTCGGTTCGCGTAGCAAATGGCGCGAAGACCGGTTCAGACATACTCGACTGGTCTACACGAGCTTGGAATCGCGCCCTTCCCAGTACCGGTCTCGCAACAGCCTTTTGTAGAGCTTGCCGGTCGGATGGCGAGGCAATTCGGGCTGGAAATCCACGGACCTGGGGCACTTCAGTCCAGCGAGTTGTTCTTTGCAGAACGCCATCAACTGGAGTGCAACCGATCGTTGCTTTTCCTCGGAATCGACGTCGGACCAGTTCACCGGCTGCACCACCGCCTTCACCTCTTCGCCAAACTCCTCATTGGGAACACCGAAGACGGCAACGTCGGCCACAAGGGGATGCATGGTGAGGACGTTTTCTGCTTCCTGCGGGTAAATATTGACACCGCCGGAAATGATCATGTTGGCTTTCCGGTCGGTGAGGAACAGATAGCCGTCGTCGTCAACGTACCCGATATCGCCCAGCGTGCTCCACCCTTCTGGATGGCGTGATGAGGCGGTCTTTTCCGGGTCGTTGTGATATTCGAATGCTGCGGTCCCTCCGAAATAGATGATGCCCGGTTCACCACTAGGAAGTTCCTCGCCGTCATCGTCACAGATGTGCAGTTCACCAAGTAAAGGACGCCCGACCGAACCAGGTTTGGTCAGCCATTCCGATGATGTGATGGCGCAAAATCCGTTACCTTCGGTTCCTGCGTAATACTCGAATATCACTTCTCCCCACCACTCGATCATCTGACGTTTGATCGGAATGGGGCACGGGGCAGCGGCGTGAATGGCGACTTTGATGCTGGACAGGTCGTAGTTCGATCGAATCGCTTCATCGAGCTTGAGTAGGCGAACGAACATCGTCGGCACAAACTGTCCGTGGGTGACGTGGTGCGCTTCCATGGTCCGGAGGAGCAGCTCGGGATCAAAGTGCTCGAGGGCCACAACGGTTCCGCCGAGGCGCAGGGTGTTCATGATGTAGCGAAGCGGGGCGGCGTGGTAAAACGGCGCCGGAGAGACGTAGACAGTGTTGTCATCGAAGGCATACAGCGCTTGCATCAGCGACACAAGGGCAATTGGTGAACCCATTGGGGCCAGGGAGAGCCTTTGCTTGACGCCCTTTGGACGGCCGGTAGTGCCAGAGCTATAGAGCATATCCCCGCCCTCGCACTCATCGGCTATAGCGATGATGGGGAATTTTGCGATGGCGTACTCGAAGGATTCATACCCGTCGGCCAGGCCTTCGACCATCAGGCAAAGCACACTCGCAAGAAGTGGTCGAACCTCAGCGGCAACCTCACGCTTTTCGAAGCTGGTGACGAAGACTTTGGCGCCACAATCGTTCACGATGTATTCCAACTCGCCGACCGTGAGCCGACTCGATGCTGCGGTGTACTGCAAACCCGCTCGTTGTGCTCCCCAGCACAACACGAAGAAGTGCAGATTGTTCTCCATCATGATCGCCACTGCGTCGCCGGGGCGCAGGCCCACAGAACGGAAGAAGTGAGCCACCTGATTCGATCGCTCGTTGAGTTCTCGGTACGTCATGGAATTGCCCGAGCCGACCATGCGGATGGCAACTTTGTCAGGAGTGGTGGCGGCGAACGTGGCGATATGCACGCCGACGAACGTACTGACCAGTCACCGGTGCGGGAAAATCAACCAGTCGATGAAGGCGTTCGGGTGAGGTCGTCGAAGCGATCGACATCTCGTAGTGCGGTGAAGCGAAACCAGAAGAGCGCAACAACGCCAAGGGTCAAAACCCCACCGCTCACAACCGCGGCCACCGTTCCAAACAGCGCAGCGGCGATGCCGCTCTCAAAAGCACCCAATTCGTTTGAGGCACCGATGAAGATGCTCTCCGTGGCCAAGACGCGACCTCGTTGATCAGCGGGCGTCACGAGCGGCACAAGGGTGGAGCGAACGAAGACGCTGACAGAGTCACCGGCGTTCAGCACGGCAAAGGCCACGAGAGCGACCCACACATTGCGGGTGAACCCCAGGACGATCGTTCCGAGACCGAAGAGGCCCACAGAGATGAGCAGGACTCGACCGACGCGGCGACGAATCGGTCGGGCGGCGAGACCCAAGGTGACGATCGAAGCGCCAAGACCGCCGCCGGCCCGTAGGTAGCCCACCCAGACGTCGTCGACCTTAAGGATCTTGTCGACAATTGCCGGCAGTAGGGCAACGGCGCCACCAAAAAGCACGGCAAAGAGATCGAGGGTGATGGCGCCCAGCAGCACCGGGGTGCGCCGAATAACCCGAAAGCCCTCGATTGCCGCGGTGAACGTGGGTCGTGGCGCCGCTTCGCCGTCGTCATGGCCGAGATGAGCTCGTCCGACAGCCCGCGGAATCACCAGAACGAGGAGTGCCGCACCGGCGGTACACACCGCTCCGACGATGTGGGGAAGCATGCGTGACTGCTTGTTCAGCAACGCCCCGACAACCGGACCGAGAATGAAACTTCCCTGCCAAGACAACGACATCGTGGCGATGGTTCGTTCGAGCTGGCCCTTCGGCGCAGCCGCGGGGATCAACGAGCGCAGAGCCGGTGCCCCGAAACTGCGTCCAACGCCAAAGAGCGCAGCAAACAGGAAGAACGGGAGCACCGTCCTCGGCGGGGTCCGCACGAACAACGCCAGGCCAACGAACAGGCACGCCTCGAACGCGTAGGCAACGGAGCCGATCTTGCGACGATCGAACCGGTCGGCCACGATCCCCGTCACCAAGACGAGCGCCACCCCGGGGAGAAATTCGGCCAATCCGAGAAAGCCCAGATCGGCCTCGCTTCGCCGAACTTTGAAGATCTGAATACTCAGCGCCGTGAGCGCAACAATGCCTCCGAACGAACCCAAAAGCATCGAGGTAATGGAGAGGATCGCCGGCCGCCACGTGGTCGGAGCGTCGACGTCGTGGCTGGTTTGTTCATCCATACGGGGGAGATGTGTTTACCACCGAACTCGGTTACCACCGCGGCTGGACACTGAGACGCGGGCCATATTTCGGAGCGGCGATTCCGGCGGCGGCGATGAGACGAAGCACCCGGCCACGAAACGGACGGAACGGTTCGAGTAAGTCAAGCATGCGGTCGTCGGTGCCCCGCGGTTCGCCAGCGAGTGCCCAGCTGGCCGAGTTCTTTAGGTGGTAGTCGCCAACGGAAACCACGTCTGAATCGCCGAGGGCGGTTTGGGCGATCTCGCTCACCGTCCAATCGCCGACACCAGTAAGCGCGCGTAGACGAGCGTGGCCTTCTGCCAATGGCAATTCCGCTGCTTCCTCGAGACGGTGGGCATACGCGGCGGCGCGCCGAATCGTGTCCGATCGCTTACGTTCCACGCCACACGCATGGAACACATGACTTGGCGTCTCGGCCACAAGCCTGGGATCCAACGGGAGGGTCAGGCGAAGCTCAGTGAATGGACCGGGCGCCGGTTCGCCCAGTTTGATCAACAGGTTGCCGAACGAGGAGCGCGCTTCTTTGCCGGTGACCTTCTGTTCCAGCACGATCGGCAGCAACATTTCCCACACCGCCTGCGAGCACGGAGTTCGTAAGCCGATGAATCGTTTGTGCCACTGCGTCACGGTGGCGTTGACATCAGGAAATGAAGCGTGATCATCGTTGCCGCCGACCAGGATTGGGGCGCGGTCGCACAGCCATACCGCCCCCGGACCCCACGCCTGTACTTCGATCGAAGTACCAAGTACGCGTAGCAGTTGGGTGCCCGGTCCATCAGGCGTGCGGGTCGCCCGCAGGACTTCACTACGGAGGACCCGCATCGTTCGGTCCTGGCGGCCGCGAAAAAGGACCCCCAGGGTGGCCCGCAGGTCGGTGGGATGGACCGGCACGAACGTTCTCGTTTGATGCGCGATCGTCTTCACAGTTTTCTCTGTGCACATACCTTGTGCATCACGTAGGAGCGCTTAGTGAAAGCGATTGGGTGGGAGCAGATCTCTGCCGTGAAGATGGGTCAACTCGTTCAGCGAACGCAAACTCCGGTGCCCCTTCGACGATGCCATCACTCGATGAATCGAGGTGTACTCCGGGTGAAAGAAGCCATTCGCTTTCGGAAGCTCAAGAATGTGCGAGAGGTAGGCATTGACGACGCCACCGTGACAGACCACGGCAACCGTTTGCCCCGGATGGCTGACAACTATACGATCCACGGCGGCCACCACGGCGGCCTGAAACGCAACTGGATCCTGCGAACCGGTCCACTCACCGCTGAGCATTTTTTGCCACATTGGATCGTTGGTCGCCCGGAGTTCCTCGATGGGAATGTACGTCGCCGAATCGCGATCCCACTCGGCCAGGTCGTTGTCGATCTGGACGCCCAGCCCGGTGATGTCCGCGAGCGGTTGGGCAGTCTCTCTCGCTCGGTTCATCGGAGACGACCAAATGGCATCGATCCCTCCCGCGGCGAGGAATTCGCCGACGGCGATGGCTTGGCGTCGGCCAAGTTGGTCGAGGTGCGGATCTGCCGTTCCTTCAGTGACGACGACGCGTTCGGGCAGAGCATGGCGAACAAAAACGAGTTCCATATCGCCGTCGAGGGTATCGGTATCCGGCGAACACCACGAAGTTGCCCGCTATCGAAGCCGACGCTATCGACGCCCCGCGCCCCGACGGGCCTGGAGGGGCGGGCGACGGCGCGTTCGATTGGCGGGACCCTCGGCGTCGACATCGTCTGACGTGGAGTCCGGTCGAGCGGCGCGTCTCTTGTCGGTGGCCGCCGCCCGGGCCTCGTTTCGCTCGGTCTGTTCGCTGAGCTCACCCTGAAGCTTGCGGTACGCCGCAAAGCGTTCCCCGGTCAATGAGCCGTCGGCGATCGCTGCCTGGACGGCGCAACCCGGCTCGGCGTCGTGGCCGCAGTTGACGAAGCGGCAGTCCTCAGCCAGATCTTCGATGTCGTTGAACACTTCGGCGATCCCGTCGGCGCCCTCCCACAGCGAAATCTCGCGAACACCTGGGGTGTCAATGAGTAACGCCCCGCTCGGGAGCATGACGAGCTCGCGCCACGAGGTCGTATGGCGCCCTCGTTTGTCGTCACCCCGCACGGCACCGGTCGCCAGACGCGCTTCGCCCAGAAGACCGTTCGCCAACGTTGACTTCCCCGCACCAGACGGTCCGATCACGACCAACGTGGCCCCGGCGGTGTTCCATTCGTTGAGGGCCAAGATTCCGTCTCCGGCCAAGGAGTTGACGAGGACGATTGGCGCCTTGCCGGCCACGAGATCGACCCACGCCGTGTCGAGCTCAAGATCTGACTTTGTCACGACGAGTACGGCACGCGTGCCACTCTCAGCCACAAGGGCGAGTTCGCGTTCAATACGCCGAGGGTTGGCTGCCGCATCACTAGGTACACATATGAAGACGGTGTCCACGTTGGCGGCAATGACCTGGGCCTCTGTTCGCTCGCCGGCCACGTCGCGGAGCAACACGCTGGTACGGGGGAGCACGCGCTCGATCGTCCCCGTGCCCTCCGCCACGCGTGGAGTTACCGCTACCCAGTCCCCGACC